>SLKA01000032.1 GCA_007134845.1 Balneolales bacterium | reverse complement strand
GTGAAAATCGCCGATCAGCGGCACGTCCACCCCGCGCTTGTCGAGACCTTCAACAATGGCGGGCACCGCCATGGCGGCCTCCTTGTTGTTAACGGTAATACGAACAAGCTCGGATCCGGCAGCCGCCAGACGATGCACCTGTTCTATGGTTTCAGGGATATCGGCGGTGTCGGTGTTGGTCATGGATTGTACAACGACCGGGGCATCTCCCCCGACGCGTACGCCGCCAACATCAACGGCGATCGATTTTCTGCGATTCATCACGTGCGTATGCTATTATAGGCTATGATATCAGTGGAATTACTGTGGCTGAAAACAGGGCCGGACAGGGTATGCCATCCGGTTATAAGCTGAAGAAACTTCGGGTGATTTCCATCATCCGGATATCCAAACTTCAATTCTTCTTACTTAGTTCAAAAAGCAGCCGTTTTTCTTCTGCGGTAAGTGCCTCGTATCCCGATTTGGATATTTTATCCAGGATGCGGTCCAGATCATCCTGGCTGTACTCATCTACTATTTCGGCGTCGGTGACCTTTCTCATGCGTGGACTCCCGGGTCCTGTCGGAGCTGGTCCTGATTTTCCGGGAGCTTTTTTCTTTTTGAATCTCTGTTTAAAAAGCTCAAACCAGAGATCATAGTTGTAACCACGCCAGTAAAGTTTGATCAGAATATATCCCCACAAGGCCCCGCCAAGATGGACTATTCGGGCGACATTATCAGCCGATGAGATAAACAGCAGGTCGATGGCAATGAGTCCGGCAACCAGAAAACGCGCTTCAATCGGCGGAAAAAAAAGCAGCATGATCGGAATCCGCGGAAAAAGCATGGCAAATGCGACCATCATGCCGAATACAGCGCCGGATGCCCCTATAGTTACCGTCGCGGTTAAAAACGGACTGAAAACGAGGTTGATCAGCGCGCCTCCGATACCCGATCCGAAATAGATCACCAGAAAGTTGCGCGGACCGAGCTGCTGTTCCACAGGACGCCCCATCCACCAGAGCCAGAGCATGTTAAATGCCACATGGAGAACTGATCCGTGCAGAAACATATAGGTTACCAGCCGCCATGGCTGCAGCAGGGCAATCTGCCATTCGGGAATAAATCCGAATACACTGAAGATCCCGGAGACCAGGGCCCCACCGCCAAAGGCAGCGATCACCGCCTGCAACACGAAGATCACCGCATTTAATAACAGGATAACACGAAGCGCCGACGGCAGGCCGAGATATCCTCTCCTGAGGGCGCTTCCAAAGCTGTCACCGTACATGGACATGGCTGTGTCTGGTTACCTTGCGGGTTATCGGTTATTCGTAATTGCCTTTGATGCGCCACAGCTTGATCAGTATGAAACCAACCACCATGCCGCCAAGGTGTGCAAAATGGGCGATTCCCGTCTGCAGGCTGCTGACACCGTTAAACAGTTCCAGTGCACCGAAAATGATGACAAAATATTTTGCCTTGATCGGGATAGGCAGGAAAATGAGAAAAATGGGCCTGTTCGGAAACATCATGGCAAAGGCAAGCAGGATACCGTAAACTCCGCCCGAGGCGCCCACCATCGGGACATTGGCACCCGTAACCAGGATGTGGATCAGCGCCGCGCCAATGCCGGTGAGAAAGTAGTAGGTCACGAACCGCCTGGTCCCCCACAGATTTTCGATGCTCTGCCCGAACATCCACAATGCAAAGAGATTGAAGAAAAGGTGCGCCAATCCACCGTGAAGGAACATGTAGGTAACAAATTGCCACGGCATGAAATTGGCATGGCCAATCGGCCAGAGCGCACCAAGACCGAACACATACTGCCCGATTACCGGAGTCAGCAGAGCCAGAAAGACCAGTAAATTGATGATAAGCAGATGCTTGACTGCCGGTGGAAACAGGGAAAAACTGGTGGATGTTTGATATTGGTTGCCTTGATAGCTCAAATCAGGATGATTTTGTGAAAATAAAAAAGTGATAATGACAGAAATAAAGAAGAGAATAAATATAGGACTTATTCTCGGGAAATGCCCGTGAGTGACTGATGGTAAACAATTCTCCAGTAGGCATTGATTCCGCCAAGAGTAACGCCCGGAATGCCCTGCCCTGGATAGACCGTATCCCCGGTGAGATACCAGCCCTCAAAAGGTGTTTGCGCCGGGGGCCAGTCCAGCAGCGAACGTTTCATGCTTTGCGGGATGCCCCCCACTCTGCCCCTGTGGCGATTTACCCAGTTCTGCCAGGTTACCGGGGTCCCCTCGTACTGAACCTGTATGTTCTCGCGCCGGAATCCCGGCAGCGAAGTTTCCAGAACCTGAAGTATCGCCTCTCCGGTATCGGTTTTAGCCTGTTCATATTCTTCCGGTTTACCAAACCAGCCGTCGGTTTCGGTATGACAGGAAATATTAAGCACACGGTACCCATCGGGCGCTCTTGCGATATCTCCCCGGGCCGAAATGCTTACAAAAAGGGATTCCGCGCCGGTGTGTGGCATGGGCTGATCCAGATGAATCTGATGATGCATTGTGAGATCAGGTGGAAATTCGTCTTTGACTGCAATGCCCATGACAAATGCGCCCCAGGCGTGCCGGAATTTTGCGGCCTGATGCTCGAACCACGCTTTTCTCTCACCTGTGGTGATGGCCGGGAGATTCCATACGGGCAGATTTGTGACAATTCGCTTGCAGAAGAATCGGGATGAGGGAGTGCTTACCACCCAGGCAGCATCTGAGCGGTCGCCGGCTTCCACACACTCCTGCCTTGTCTGAATGCGCAACACCTTGCTTTTGCAGCGAACTTCGCCGCCCCGCGCGTGGATATAATCCTGCAAAGCTTCGATCATTTTCAGCAACCCGCCGGGTACATAATAGTTGGTGCTGCTGGTATAGGTAAGCCCAGGTGCACCAAAAAGAAAAGGGGTATCTCCGCATTTGCTCTGGGCAGTGATCATGAGCTGCTCGTCTATGAATTTGCGAAAAGCGGGGGTATCCACACCGCAGGATCGCATCACACTTTCCACCGATCTGAAGGCATAACGCAATAACGGGAAATCACTCATGCGGTTGCGAATGACCAGCTCAACCCACTCACGCAGATTTTGCGGCGGAAAGTAGTTGTTTGTATCCGACAGCCTCCAGACGGCATCGCTTACCCGCAAAGCCTTCTCCCAGAACGTTCGCTGTCCTGTCTCGTTCCCGAAAACCCGGATCGCTTCTTCAATCCATGCCTGGTGATCGGTATGTCGCTTGATCTGCTCACCGTTCATGCGAACGGTCATTGGCGGGTCGATCGGCTTCTTCGGAAGCTCTATGCCCAGCATTTTTTCCAGGCGAGCCAGCGGCTGATGCTTATCATAACCGATGAGCGTGGTTGCCCCCGACTCAAAGACGTAACCTTTTCTGGGATATGATGAGCTGCATCCGCCGGGAAGATGGGACGCCTCGAGCACAAGAACGCGAAAGCCGTCACGGGCCAGCAGCGATGCCGCAGTGAGGCCGCCCATACCAGCTCCAACAACAATAACATCATAAACAGGATAACTCTGCGTGCTCATGCAGCAGTAAACATATCGGCGGGTCTTCCCGTTCAGGGGGCTTCCCGATCAGGTTTTATGTATAATTCGCGGTAAAATACCGGCTCCCGCATCCCGATGCAACCAGAGGTTATGCCAATGACCTGCTAACGGTTGCAAAACGTTAAAACGATTGTAAGACCTTAAAACGCTTACAAGGCTTCATTGCGATTGCAAGACCTGAAAGCAATTGCAAGACCTGCAACTTGCTTCGAAAATCAGGCTGTTACAACACTACCGCGGCTTCCGGCCAGTGTGGGATCCTCTACAGCTGAATCGGTTTCGATCATACCGTCACGCAAATGAATGATCCTTCGGCTGTGACGTGCGACATCCTGTTCGTGCGTCACTACAATGATGGTGTGACCGGCTTCATAAAGATCTTCGAAAAGCCTCATTATCTCCTCACCTGTCTTTGAATCGAGGTTACCGGTCGGTTCGTCCGCAAGAAGGATGGAGGGGTTGTTCACAAGAGCGCGGGCGATAGCGACACGCTGACGCTGACCTCCGGAAAGTTCGTTGGGTTTGTGGTCAACCCGGTCGGAAAGTCCTACACGTTCCAGAACTTCAAGGGCACGCTCTTTACGCGCCGAGGATCGCATTCCGGCATAAATAAGCGGCAATTCGACATTGGCCAGGCAGTCGGAACGGGGCAGCAGGTTGAACGTCTGGAAAACGAATCCAATCTCGCGGTTGCGTACTTCAGCCAGTTCATTGTCAGAAAGGTGACTCACATCCTGTCCGTTTAAATGATAGGATCCCGCACTTGGAGTATCCAGACACCCGATGACATTCATCAGTGTGGATTTGCCTGAACCCGACGGACCCATGATGGCTACGTATTCGTTTTTTTGAATGTCAAAGTCGACGCCGCGAAGTGCATGCACTTTCTGGGTACCCATCGTGTATTCTTTTGTCAGTTCGCGAATGGATATAATGGGCTGGTCATTCATGGTCGATGATTTTGAATTAACTGTGATAAGTTTTCGCATTAAAATTTCTGTTTCGCCCGGCTTTGTGCTTTGCAGCCTGGATGGCATTCTCAATCCCGGGAACCTGCAACCCGCACAATATCCCCATCCTCCAGGACCCTGGAGAGTATTCTGTAATTGCCGGAAACGATTTCATCGCCATTCCCCACACCGGAAATCACATGAATGTACCTGTCATCACTTATACCGGTTTCCACCTGCACCATTCCGGCTTTACCATCGATGACCCGGAAGACGACCCTCCGCATGTCTTCCCTTCCGATCCCGGTCGTATCGGGATTTTTCCGGTTGAAATCACGCATGGTCACTGCCTGAAGCGGCACCGAGGTCACATTCTCCTCACGCAGAGTTTCGATATCCACGGTGGCGGTCATGCCCGGCTTGAATTGTGCGATGGGTTGCGGGATGGTCACTTCGCTGTTTTGAAGCTGAATTCGTTCTTCCGGCTCTTGGCCGTCCTCTATTGCATCGCTTCTGTTGTGCCGGCTCAGAATCCGTATTTTCACCGGGTATTCGGTGATCTGTTCAGCCGTTCCGTCACCCCGGGTGATCGCCGAATTGGCAATCTCGGTCACCACCCCGACAAACTGTCTGCCGGGATAGGCATCCACGTCAATCCGGGCAGTGTCATTTTCAGAGACATAGACGATATCATTCTCGTTTACATTCACGCGCACCTCCATCTGCTCCATGCGGGCAACCCGGAGCATCTCGGTGCCCGCCATCTGGACACTTCCGACAACACGCTCTCCGCGCTCCACATCCAGGCGGCTGACGGTTCCGGTCATCGGCGCCCGTATTGTAGTCTGACGAAGTTCCTCTTCAATGCGTCGCAGCTGTGCACGGGCATTTTCAACCTGATACGAGCTGGCGTTGAAGCTGGCCTGTTCTGCTTCATAGGATCGGCTGGCGTTCTCGAATTCAAGCTGTGACACCATCTCCCGTTCAAACAGTGTCCGTTTCTGTTCGAATTCGTTTTTAGCCCGCAGCATGGAAGCGCGATTCTGTTCCATGCGCGCCTTTTGTCCCAGGAGTGTGGCATTGGCTTCATCCAGACGGGCCTGTATGATATCGGGCCGGATGCGCAGCAGCACATCACCTTCATATACGAAGTCCCCCTCTCTGATATTCAGCTCCACGATCTCACCGGATACATCGGGAGCGATTTTAACCTCCACTTCGGGCTGGATGCGTCCTGTCGCTGTAACAATACGGGTTATGTTCCGTTCGCCTACGATGGAAGTCTCCACCGGATGCCCGCCGGTATCGCCCCCTATCCATCCGGCTGATCGTCCAACAACCGCCATTATTACAAATAAAAAAATGATAGCGAAGATGATGAGCCAGAGTCGTTTTTTTGAACCCTTTTTTGAAGCCATGATACCAGTCTCAGAGTTATAAATACCTTTTTCAATTACTCCCCCGTCATACGCACTGGCAGAAGTAAGGTTGCAGGAAAATCATCATAAGATCCTCCCTGCCACCCTGGTATGTCACCGGATCCCGGTGTAAGGAATTGAATCCGGCATTATTATCGCTGACCGCTGCAGGTCAATCGGCAAAGGCATCAATTTCGATGTCCTCAGTAAGCCGGCCCAGGAAGAAATCGAGCACTTTTTCCTGAAAGATGAATTGGTACATGGACTGGATGCGGTTTGAGCTGGCTCGGATGAACTCGTTATTGGCATTGGTCAGTTCTATCAGGGTGGCGCTGCCGACGTTGTAACGCTCCTGCTCGGTTTCATACGCTTTTTCAGCGGCAATAAGAGCCTTCTCCGTAGCTTCAAGCTCCTTGGCGTAACCCGTATAGTCATTGAATGCCTGCTGAAGCTCCAGAAATACCTCCTGCCGGAAGTCTTCAAGCCGGAGTTCAGCATCACGGTAGTCGATACTGCGCTGCTCTACCTGGTTTCGGGTCTGCCAGCGGTTGAAAATCGGGATGCTGACATTAAATCCCATCGACCGATTGATGTTTACATCAAAAAACTGATCGGAGAACGGGAGTACGATTCCCTCTACGCGCTGCTGATCACGGTATGCCGTTGACACTCCGGCAGAGAGGCTGACCTGCGGCATTCGGCCTGCCTGACTGATACTCAGGTCATATCTTGCACGCTCCACCTCCATCTCCGAGGCACGGTAATCCCGCCGATTTGCAAGAGCAATATCAATCATTTCCCTTAGATTGTATTCTCTGACGACCAGCTCTTCCTCACGGATACCGGGCGCCACAAATTCAAATTCGTCCAGAGGATCAAGCTGTAGCAGTCTGGATAATCTGAGCTTGTTCAGATTCAGCATATTTTCGCTTTGGATCACACTCAGTTCGTTATTTGCAACAACAGATTCCTGACTGTATTGATCCACAATGGGACGCATGCCCACCTCTACCTGTGCCTTTACCTGCTCAAGCTGTTTGTAGCTGGCCTCAAGATTCTCCTGATTGATTTCAAGCAGTTCTGCGGCAAGCAGGACATCCAGAAACCTGGCCGCAGCTTCAAAAATGATCGCCTCACGCATCCGCTGATAACGTTCTTCAGCGCTTTCCCTGCCAAGCCTCGCGGCGCGAAGTTCGTTGATATTGCGGAACCCGTTGAATATAACGACACTTGTCGAGATGCTCGCACTAAGGTTGTTGGTGGTGAAATCATCAAACGCCACCGCTGCAGGGTCAAACTGCCGCCCGATCGTACGTGACCCGCCGAGAGAGGCATTTAGGTTTGGCAGAAATTCGGCTCTCTGGCGCCGGTATTGGCTTTCGGACCGATCAATATCACTCCTGCTGAGTTCGATTTCTATATTGTTTTCCAGTGCAATTTCAATCGCTTCTTCCAGTGTGATGCTTCTGGCCTGCTGTGCTGAAACCTGAGCCGTAAAGCTGATTGAGAACAATACGGCTATGACAAAATTGGTTTTCATATCAATGATTTTTGAGAAGTGATATATGAGTATAATAGTGTGTAAAATGTCAAATTACTGTTTCATGATCCTGATAAATGGACAGTCAGACCTTTCAGTGTACCGTTTGCTTCCTGTAAAGTCTCCTATGCTTAGACGATATGTAACACAATAGGTTGCAAAAAAGTTACCCTGAAAATCACCCTTCTTTACTTTTTCGCTCGTCTAAGGCTTCTTCCAACCGCTGCATCAGAAATCTGACAGCACGCTGGCTGGCCATTTTTTTAAGTTCGTCCATCAGGAGGGATGTAAAGGAGCTGCGGGATGACTCCGCTGTGGCCGGTGCTTCCGCTTTAATGGTGGTGTTGTCGGTACCGGTGGTTTTGCCGCCACCTTTTCTCGCCAGAATAAAACCGACAATCAGTGCGCTGCCAAGCAGCTGAAGTGGATATTTTTCAACCCAGAACCGGATTCGGGTCCTGTCAACGACACTGTGGCGAACATCTTTCAGGGAGGACTCTATATCGGCCTGGATCTGCTCCATCTCCTGTTTCAGAGCAATTTTCCGAACTTTGAGCTCCTTGATATCCCTGGATTTTGGGTTATTCGTTTCCATCCTTCATCAATGATTAGGCTTTTGAGATTCCCTGCTGTTTTGATTATCCGGCTCTTTTTGATCCGGGTTCGGATCGCCTTCATCGCTATCGTTCTCAAACTCACTCATTTGATCAGTAAGATCTTGCAGGAATTGTTGCAGCATTTTGTTTCGAAATGCGATGACCATGGACCGGGGGCGACGAAAAAAGAACAGCAGTCCGAGAACCAGTATGGGAGTGGCAACTATCAAAAATCCCAGGCTATCGCTCTGGAGCATATTTCCGACAAAGTTGGCAGCCGCAAACAACACCAGAATGAGTCCCAATGCGATAAAGACAATGCCCATGATCCGGTATATGGCATGCGCAAAAAGACTTGAAATGCGTTCGCCCACCTCAAGCGTAAAGAGCTCAATACGCTTTTCAACTAGCGCTTTGAACTCTCCCGGAAGCTTCCTGAGGTTATCGATCAGCGAATCATATTCGTCAGGGCTCATTCTCTTGTGCTCCTTTTGGTTACTTTTCCAATGAGGAAGCCGGCCAAAAAGGCAACACCCACAGAACCGGCAGGATTCTTGCGCACTTTTTGTAACAGGCGTGCCTTGATTTCCTGCAATCGCTGCTGGAAAGCTTCATCTTCCCATGTATCCTTCGCCTGGTGTACAAGTTTTTCGAGAGTATCAATATTGGGATTCATAATGTCTGATTTGGATTTCTGCTGTAAATTACCATTGTCAGCATACCTGGAACGCATACACTGAATGTGCATTTTTTATCTGATTTCATCTGCAATATACTGTAACTCTTATGCATCTGCATCTGCATTTGCAATTGCATCTGCACTCATCCGGTTTGTAGAAAATACAGAATTCAACATTAAATGCTAAGTATTCATTAAGGAGTGTGCTTCCCGGAATACGATTCCGGTGTGTTCGGGCATGCGGGCATCATGGGTGCGGTCTACTATTCGAACCGCAGGCTTTCGATCGGGTCAAGTCTGGCAGCTTTCCAGGCTGGATATACCCCGAAAACCACCCCGATGATGGTCATGCCAACAATACCGGCGGCAATGGCAAATACCGGCATCACAAACGTAGTATCCATCAATATGACCAGAATATTACCCGCCAGAATGCCCAGAAGCATGCCGATAAGACCGCCAATCTGGCATACGACCACCGCTTCGGTAAGAAACTGGATGATTATGCTTTTCCGGTTTGCACCCACCGCCTTGCGAATTCCGATCTCCCGTGTTCGCTCTGTAACCGACACCAGCATGATATTCATCACACCGATTCCGGCGCCCAGCAACGCAATCCCCCCGACAACAAAGCCGAAAAGGTAAAGCACACCTGTGAAGTCATCGAAAACACCTCGAAGTGATTCGTTCGTTTCGATCTCGAAATCGTTGTCACGGTCGGGTGGAACCTGCCGGATGATCCTGAGCAGGCCGGTCGCCTCATCCACCGTCTCATTGATCATCAGGATCGATGGCGCACGGATCTGCAGGTTTATGTTGCGTTCCCTGCCGTACACCGAAACAAGGCGGGTGTATGGAATCAGCACAAGATTATCAAGCGTTTGCCCGAATGCCGAACCTTTTTTCTCCATTACCCCGACAACCGTGTAGAACTGTCCGTCAATGCGTACCCTCTGCCCCAACGCGTTTCGGTTGCGGAACAGTTTGTCATTAATATCCGCTCCGATGAGTGCAAACGGGCGGGCATCCTCGACATCATCGCGTGTGAGGTCGCGACCCTCATCAATACTGAAGGCATTGTTTGTGATCCAGTACTCATTCCCACCACGAATCTGCACATTGGGCTCGGTTGACTCCTCGCCGTAATAGACCCGTGTATTGCGGAAAACGACATCCGGCGAGATCGACCGGGACAGCTCGGCCATATCGCGGAAGCGCTCAAACTGCCGGAAGGTGATGGGCTCCCGTGCTGCCAAGCCATGATGCGAACCAACAAGGACAATGGGACGCGTGGTTACTTTGATCACATCACTTCCCATAAGGGTCATGGTATTGCGGAAAAAATTATCGATTACCTTGACCGCGGTTGACGCACTGATGACGGCAAACACACCGACAACGATTGCAAGAAGCGTAAGTGCCGCCCTTGTCTTGTT
Organism: Balneolales bacterium; assembly: GCA_007134845.1. Taxonomy (GTDB): domain Bacteria; phylum Bacteroidota; class Rhodothermia; order Balneolales; family Natronogracilivirgulaceae; genus SKNL01. The sequence continues at coordinate 51,899 of SLKA01000032.1, read as the reverse complement.
GGAGCCCAGGGCCCCGAATGCCATTTTTATCGTTTGCCAAATATGCATGCTGATTCCTTAAAAGTAGCGAAGTGATTCGATCGGGTCCGATTTGGCCGCACGATTTGCCGGCAGAAAACCGAAAATCAGGCCGGTGATGGTGGTGATCAGAAATGCCAGAACGACCGTCTGAAGCCCCAGATGCGCCACGAAATATTGATTGATGATGTAGACGGCCAGCCCGGACAGCGCGATCCCGATTACACCGCCTATGGCGCAGATCACAATCGACTCAACCAGGAACTGCAGCAGCACTTCCCTGTAGCGGGCTCCCACTGCCTTCCGGATCCCGATTTCGCCGGTCCGCTCCTTGACGGATACGTACATGATGTTCATCACACCGATCCCGCCGACAAACAGGGAAAGCGCCGTCAGAAAGATGCCCACGCCATAGATGGCACCGGTCATTGCCCGGTATTGCTGCTCAAACATCTCAAGCCTGTTGATGGCAAAATCATTATCCTGTCCGGGTTCCAGCTGCCGGATCTGCCGCATAATGCCTTCTGTTTCATACAGACCTTCCTGAAGCGTCTCATCATTTTCAAATTTCACCCGCAAGGCAATGCCGCGTCTCAGACTATGCATGTAGCGGTAGGTTCCGATCGGGATGATGGCGATGTTGTCAAAGCTCTGCAAACCCAGGAAGTTGCCCTGCCTGTCCAGGACCCCGATCACCTCGAAACGCCGGCCGCCGATACGCACCCGCTGTCCGATCGGGTCACGCCAGTCGAACAGCGCCTCAGCCACATCATACCCCAGAACGACCACATTGCGCGCTGCATGATCTTCCTCCTCGGTGAAGAAGCGGCCTTCTGCGATTTCCACCGATGATGTGATCGAATAACTTTGGGTCACCCCTTCAAGCTGAACCTGTTCGGCTACCTTGTCTTCAAAGGATACGCTCTGATTCCAGCGGGAGACTTCTGCAGACACGGCTGTTGCCAGCCGGCTGCGTCTTCCAATCTCATTGACATATGCCACATCCATTTCCCGGCGGTTGACATAATCCCACCAGCGATACTCCCCTCCAAAGCCCCATGGCCATTTCTGTATGAAGATGACGTCCTGACCAAGCATGGACATGCTTGACTCGAAGGAGCGGTTGATGCCGTCTATGACCGTGACCATCGTGGTGACCATGACAATGCCAATAACGATACCGAAAGTGGTAAGCGCTGACCGCATTTTGTTGCTCCAGATGGCAAAAAGCGAAAGCCGGATTCCTTCAATGATGCTGCGAATAATCATGACCGGGAATAATTGAATGACGCAATGTATTCCAGCGTTTACGGAAATATTGGGTTTTCGTTGCAAAAAAACAGCAGGCACCCCTTGCACATGATCTTTGCACGTGAACCTTGCAAGTGATCCCGTGTTTGGCTATATCCTCATGAATCTGCTATTTTCCAGGGGCGGACAGGCAGTACCTCCGTACATGAAATTTACTGCCGGGAAGACACATTCCGGATTTGCACAATTTGATCCTTGTCCAATGACAGCTATGAAACTTGATATTCTGGCCATCGCGGCCCATCCCGACGACGTGGAGCTTTGCTGCGCAGGCACATTGTCGGCTCTGGCCCGATCCGGAAAAAAGGTCGGCGTTCTGGACCTTACCCGTGGTGAAATGGGTACACGCGGAACTCCCGAACTGCGGCTTCAGGAAGCGCAAAAAGCAACAGAGATTCTGGGACTTTCGGTGAGGGCGAATGCCGGGCTTCCCGATTGCGGGCTGGAAAATACACCCGCTCAACGTGACGTGATCATCCGTTACGTCCGGCATTTCCGGCCGGACATCTGTTTTGTCAATGCAGTGGAGGACCGGCATCCAGACCATCGAAATGCCGCGCGGCTCACTCTTGACGCCCTTTTTTACAGCGGTCTTGGCAAGCTGGAGACGCTTGAAAGTGATATGCCGGCCGGCGGCCTGGAACGCAGCAGCGGAAATGACGCCGGATCCTCCACTGAAACCGGCAAGGAGTACGACCATCTGAGCCAAAAACCTTGGCGGCCACGACATATCCTTCATTTCATGCAACACTGGCCGTTCGATCCAACCTTTGTCTTTGACATCACACAAACCATCGATATTAAGGAAAAGGCAATTCGTGCGTTTGCAAGCCAGTTTGATGTCAGCGAGAATGATGAGGGTCCGCAGACTTATGTTTCGGGCAAACGGTTTTTCGACGCATTGCGTGGGCGGGCCCGGGATTACGGGCAGCAGATCGGAGTCGAATTCGGAGAACCGTTTCTGTACTATGGCGGACCGGTGCCCCTCAGCAGCCTGGATGTGCTCTTTGGCTCGAAACCACAGCGCTAAACAGGTTTCTGTTAAAGAGCAGCCATTCTTTTCGGAAAACCGGAATCAACAATATCAATCCGTTTTGACCGGATTACTCTTCATTGTCTGGAGACGGCCTGCGCTGAGTGCGGTCCATTCGCGGTGCAAATCGCTCCTTCCATACTTCCATTTGCTCTTCCGATAGCAAAGCGGAAAGGTCCCTTTCAAGCTGCTCGCTCAGCTCCCTGTGTTTTTCACGAATTACTCTCTGGGGGATGATGACCTCCTCTCTGACCTGTCTGCGATGATCTTCCAGCAAAGAGAAAAATGCTTCGGCATCTTCTTCAGACAGGCTGAGGTCGCGAATCAGCCGGATTCTGAAACGGCTGAATGCCGACCGGTCTGAATCGGATCGCCACTGACGGTCCCTTTCGCGATAATCTGCCGGTCGGTCAGCTGTGTCCGTTTCCGCATCCATCCTGCGATATCGCCTTTCGCTGGTCCGGCCATCCGTATCCGACCTGTAACGCGGTGCTGTTTCCTTATCTCCGATGGATTCAGCAACAGTGTCTTCATCCGTATCGGTAACCTCTGCAGCCGTTGCATCGACAACGGCTGCCACAGTTTCTTCAGCCGTGATATCACCGGCATCGAAACGACGTCCCTGCCCGGGTCCGTATCCTCCGCCGGAACCCGCTCTCTCGCCTTCCCTTGCTCTTTCACCGTTAGCACGTTCAGCACCCCGGGGTGCAAGGGCTTCGTCCTCACCATCCATTTCGGCACGTTCATCCACTGATGTCATTGGCGCCGGTTCCGGGGCCATGCGGTCGGGGGCAATGCGCTCCGGATCGTCTGGATCATCCACAGGATAGAATTCCTGCGCATGTACATAATGCTGTAAACTGCCGCACAGGAGATAGCCGGCGCCCAGCCCGATCAGGAAGGTCAGTACAAATACAAGGGCTATGGTTACTTTCGGATTTTTGCTCATAATCTTGGCAGTTTGAAATGGGTTCGGAATCAGCCGTTCGGCCGCAGAGCGGATTTCGGCCGACATCCGTCCATCATCACTAAAAATTCAATTACTATTGTCAATTTGTCAATGGTAAAGATTACAGGCCGTCATAGAGCCAATGATCCAGTTCGGGGTGCTGCTCCTGCTCCCATCCCAGCATCCGGGACATCTGATCACGGGTATCACCAACCGGTTCGTCTGAGGTTCCCATTTGCAAACCGGCAAGCAGGACGATCAGAACCAGTCCGACAGACAGCACATAGCGGCGAAACCAGCTCCAGACCAGATATTCCAGATCTGACTCCGTTCCGCCTTCGGCTTCACGTCGCGCATGGAAACGGCGTATAGACCCTTCTGCCGGCTGCGCATCACGCAAATCGGCGAATCGGGCAAAAACACCGCCCTGCGCCTGCTTCATCATCCACAGATGATCTTTCCAGAACCGGGGATCGTGCGCCATGACTTCTTGTTTCAGCTGGTCCAGTTCCTCACCTGCAAGACGGCCATCCCTGGCATCGGTGAGCCGCTCCCGCAGGCAATCGCTGATCTGTTTTCTGTTCTGTTTCATGCTCATGTTCCTTTTTCAGTCTGTGTCGGGATTCATTCCCAGACGAATCAATTCGTTCTTCAGTCGCTGCCGGGCTGTAAACAATCTGCTTTTCACGGTGCCGGCAGCCAGATTCTCAATTTCGGATATTTCATCATATGACATTCCTTCGAGGTCACGCATGGTGATAATCAGCCTGTCCTTTTCCGGCAGTCTGGCCATGGCCTGGCTAAGCAGCAGCTTCTGCTCCCGCCGGTCCAGGGCCTCATCGCCTGTTTCATTCGCTGAAAACTCATCGGGTTCGGTTTCTGCTTCGTTCCAGAAGAATATGCGCCGCTTGATCTTATTGCGCCGCAGGGCATCCAGCACGGTGTTTCGTGCGATCTGATATGTCCAGGTATATAAACTGCTGCTGCCATTGTAAAGATGACGTTTGTTGTACACTTTCAGGAAACTGTCCTGGGTGAGGTCTTCAGGATCGAGCCCGCTTCCATATGCCATGGCACGGACCATCCGATAGATCCTCGGATAGAATTCCGGGAGCTGCCGGTCAAGTTCATGTTCGGTAAGTGGAGTTGGCCGCATCGGTCAGTTGCACATGAATATGTCATCACAGAATGTTCCATTTTTCTGATGGATTACCGCTTCACTGTCTGCCCGAATACAACCTGATTGCCTGTATTCGCTTACTATGAGTTATACGATCACACCTCAAATCGGTTCACTCACATCATTAACAATTTTGCGAGACTTTCATCTTATCTGCTGAACTGCACGTGCCGTGTTTTTTTTCATCGTGATACCGGATCGGCAAAAGCGCGCAGATACGTGGAACGGTCCTGGATTTAATTCATTGATGTTTTATGGTTGAACGTGTGTCTATCCCTGAATGCATTCTTTGCAGGTAGAATAATCCGGATCCGGAAAAAACTACGATTTCAGATACTTTTTCGGGATCATTTTTTGAATTCTGTCAAGTTGATATGTGTGAATATCGGAATTCCCGGTGACAATTCTTTGGCCAAACAGCCAGTCATCGCCGCCAGTCCAGTCGGAGACCGTACCGCCTGCCTCACATATAAGCAAGCTGCCGGCTGCGACATCCCATGCGGAGAGTCCATATTCAAAAAAACCGTCGCATCGACCGGCGGCAACCAGGCAAAGGTCGAACGCGGCGCTGCCGGGACGACGGACACCCTGTGTTTCGTGCATAAACGTTTTAAATAATTGGAGATAGGCATCCAGCAGATCCAGATCCCGATAGGGGAAGCCTGTGGCCAGCAGCGATTCTTCCGGCTTGTTGATGGATGACACCGACATTTTCTGACCGTTCAGCCATGCACCTTTTCCTGCTTCCGCAGTAAACCATTCATCCCGGTTCACTTCCAGCACCAGTGCCGTTTGCGGCTTTCGGTGCTCCCACATCGCAATGGATACGCAGTAAATCGGCACTCCGTGGGCAAAATTGGTGGTTCCATCAATGGGATCTATAATCCAGGTCCGGCGGTCGGTCAGCACGGTTTCACTGGCCGACTCCTCGGCAAGAACATCATCATCCGGAAAAGCGTCCCGGATTACCCGGATGATCTCCTGTTCTGCGGCTTCGTCCGCCTGGGTGATGAGATCGTTTTTCCCCTTGAGTCCGATGGTCAGCCGTGACCGGTTGCCATCATAGTAGTCAATAATTTCTTTTGCTTTTTCTGCTGCTTTTCGTGCTGTTTGAAGTGTTTTTGATTCCATATAAAAAGTAAGCGGTAAATTTCGGTTTGGCTGTACATGCCGGATCGGCAGCAAGTGACGGAGCGGCACTTAATGACCATTCCGTTACAAGTGACGGTTCATTTTTTACATGCTGGATTCGCAATGCCTGTCGGTATTGGCTTTAAATATCGGGAAACAGTGTTTCTGCCGGTTCCTGTCGGTACCGATTCCATTCGCTGGTCGCCTTTCTAATCCATTTTTGGATTTCGGCTTTTTCATCCTCGGAAGCACCGGCGTATTTATCCAGAAATTTCTCCCTGGTGCGTTCAAGATAACGAATTTTCAGTGATTTCAGAGACCCTCGAGCCGTATTGACCGGATTGGCATCCCGGTGTATGGTCACCCCGCGTTTCTTCATGCCAAACTCACTGACCCAGTGCCGCTGTAGCACGATCTCGCCTACCAGCTCGGGATAGGGGTGCTCCCTTCTGCTGTAGGTTTCCACCGAAACAGGTTCTCCCTCCTGGTATCTCATCATGATATCCCGGTAGCAATTCCGCAAATCGGTATCCTCGAAGTCATCTTCACTGCAGTAGTTTCCAACGAATTCGATGATTTTTTCACCAAAAGTGAGCATCAGGCGGATCAGCTCCTTCTCGTATTCGGGACGCCTTGGAGCATGAGCAGGACGGTGTGGTGACAGGGCGACACCCTTCCTGGCTGATATCCCCTGTTTCCCCGCAGCGGCCGGTTGACTTCCGGTGCCTTCATGCCGGGGTGCTGACGCATGACCTGCATGGGCAGAGCCGGAGACTGAACCGGTGCCGGAGTTTGAGCCGGGGTCCCGTTCCGTGCCGGGCCTGGATTCGGAAGGCCTGCGGCTGTCTTGCAGTTCCCGTCCGGCCCGCATGGCGGTGCGCTCAGCGGTTCGACGTCTGCTTTTCTCCATACGCCCCCGAATCAGATCCAGTTCCTGTAGCAGTGCACGGTCACCGATGCGGCTTGTGCTGCTCAATTCCTGTATATAATTGGCACGCGAAAGCTCATCCGGCATTACTGCGATCGCTTCAAGAATTTCGTTGATGCTTTTCCTGCGCTCGACAGGATCCTGCCAGCGCCCTTCCTTGCGGGCAAGACCGACCAGAAAATGCAGGAAATCGCCCGTCTCTTTCTTTTTAAGATCCAGGAATCCCTCGCCACCATATTCCCGGACATAGGAATCGGGATCTTCCCCTTCCGGCAGGGTCAGCACCCTGACGGACATCCCCTCTTCCAGTGCTATTGAAATGCCACGCACTGCTGCTTTCACTCCAGCCACATCTGCATCGAAAATCATCAGCAGGATATCGCCGTAGCGTTTCATCACGCGCACCTGTCCGGAAGTGAGTGACGTGCCGCTGGTGGAAACCACGTTACCTATTCCCGCCTGGTGCATGGAGATAACATCGGTGTACCCTTCCACCAGGACCACCTCGCCGGCCTTGCGGATCTCATTCTTAGCAATATGGATTCCGTAAAGGACGTCACTTTTGTTATAAACCGGTGTCTGTGGCGAGTTGATATACTTCGGAGTTTTTTTATCCGAAGAGAGGGTGCGCCCGCCAAATCCGATCACCTTGCCGCTGGGATTCAGGATGGGAAACATCAGGCGGCTGCGGAATGTGTCGTAAAAACCCGAGTCGTCCTCGCGCGCTTTAACAAGTCCCGATTCGTGCAGATATTGCATATTGATACCGGCGCTTTCGGCGTTCTTCAGAAGTCCGTCAAACCGGTCGGAGGCATAACCGAGACCGTATTTTCGCACTGTTTTCCAGGGATAGCCGCGATTTTTCAGGTATTCGCGCGCATATTCTGCTTCGTCGGATTCGGCCAGGGTCTGGTAGAAAAAATTGCCGGCAAAACGCAGGGCGTGGTAGATGCCGTCTTTGAGGTACTGCTGCGGATCGTACTGATCCTCCGTTTTTTCCGGTATCACCACATTGTAGCGTTCGGCCAGGGTGCGCACCGCCTCCTCAAAACCGACGCCATCCATTTTCATCACAAAATTGAACACATCTCCACCCTCGCCGCAGCCGAAACACTTGAAAATCCCCAGCGATGGCGAGACACTGAACGACGGGGTTTTTTCATTGTGAAAAGGACACAAACCGGTAAAATTGCTGCCGGATCGGCGCAGTTTGACATGGTCAGCGATCACATCAACAATGTCGGCTGCTTGTTTGACTTCCTCTTTTTTATCTTCCGGAATCATATTTCAAGAATAAATTTTTACACGGATAAATTGCCGTTTTGTGCAATGGTATTCAACAACGAATAGCGAATAATTAGCAAGCCGCTGCCGTCAGACACAATACCGCAGGGAAGCGTGGGGTCATTTTCGATGCAACTGATTTGCCAAGTGAAATCTTTCTCTATTAGCTTCGCTCCGGCCATTTTACAGAAACAAACCGGTTTATGCTTGTTATTCAGACAGGATGGCTGCGCCATGATCAGTTCCTGCAGCCTGGAAACTATTTGGCAACTGAATGCATGGGTGGGTATATTCCAACCGTTCTGAACTTGTGTATTACATCCAAATTTTTCAAAAAAAAGTAACGGGCATGAGCATATTAGTGGGAAACGACACCCGGTTGGTCGTTCAGGGATTTACCGGAAATGAGGGCACATTCCATGCGGAACAAATGATCGCATACGGCACCAATCTGGTAGGGGGAGTGACACCCGGCAAGGGAGGCACCCGCCATCTCGAACGGCCTGTCTTCAACACCGTTGCCGATGCCGTTGAAAAGGAAGGAGCTAATGCCTCGGTCATTTTTGTTCCACCGCCATTTGCCGCCGATGCCATTGCCGAGGCCGCCATGAACGGAATAGAACTCATCGTTTGCATCACGGAGGGTATTCCGATCAAGGATATGATAGCAGCCCTCGAAATCGTACGCAGGCATGGTTCCAGGCTCGTCGGACCCAACTGCCCGGGAGTCATCACCCCGGGACAGGCCAAGGTGGGCATCATGCCGGGAAATGTCTTCTCACCGGGACCCATCGGTGTGATTTCGCGCTCGGGTACATTGACATACGAGGCCGTCGACCAGCTCACCAAGGCGGGATTGGGACAAAGTACGGCCATCGGTATCGGTGGTGATCCGGTCATCGGCACCAAGCACCGCGAAGCTGTCGAGCTTTTCCAGAACGATCCGGAGACCGAAGCGATCGTCATGATTGGTGAAATCGGCGGATCCGATGAGGAAGAAGCCGCTGCATGGATCAAAGACCATGTCAACAAACCGGTTGTCGCGTTCATCGCCGGACGCACCGCACCGCCGGGCCGCCGCATGGGGCATGCCGGAGCTATCGTCTCAGGCGGCAAAGGCACGGCCGATGACAAAATTGAAGCCATGAAAGCTGCCGGCATAACCGTATGCGAAAGTCCGGCAGTCATCGGCGAGACGGTAAAGAACCTTCTTTGAGGACACTCCTCACCAGGATACCCGAATATTACCGGCTTCCTCCCGTCCTCTTCAAACTGATATGAATGAAGGCCACCCGCTTTTCAATGACGCTCTACATCTCGCTTCCGGTTCTGGCATCGGCCTGCTCGGTTGTGATGATAGCCCATTTTGTGATGCTGGCCGAGGGCCGGATTGCTACGGACGGGAGATACGGTGACCTGTACGCCTATATCACCCTGGCCGATTCGCTTGCCTTTTTCAGTTCCGACATCATCTCTTTCCGCGTACTTGCCCCGTTGATCAGTGGATCCATCGGCGCCTTGTTCGCCCTTACCGGCGAAGAAAGTATCGGATTGCTGACCGGCTCCCTCAACTTCATCTACCTGCTGCTGGGTTTCGGCTGGATGTATTACCTCTCCATGAAGGAGAAAGGCAATAATGCGCTTGAAGTAGCCATTCCTACCTTTCTTCTCATTCCGCTCCCCGCATTCTGGCAGGGCATCTTTCTCCCCGTTCCCGATGCGCTGATGTTCTGCATGTTCGGATTGATCCTGACAGCTGTGCTTCGAAAAAAACTGGTGCTGCTCATACCGGCTGTAATGGCCGGTGTATGGGTGTCTGAGTGGGTGTTCCTTTCCATTTTGCTGATGCCCCTTGCCGATTACCTTCGCGGTTCCATCTGGTCCCGCGGATACACCGCATTCGGACTGGCCGCACTTGTTTACCTCGCTGTTCCTTTGGCTACCCAAATCCCTGATGCGCACCTGGTTTACCGTCCGGAACAGTGGCTGGCGCATGCAACAGATCAATTTGTAAATCGTGAGACCTCACTGCCTTTTGCTTTCTGGATGAGTTTCACCCTTACGCTTCCCTTTTTTGCCTATCGTATAGTTGTGGCAGGATGGAACCGGATCGCCACAGCGCTCTCGCTGTGGTTTATGCTGTTGTTCCTTCTCGTTTACCTGATGGCTCCGGACAGTGTCAACCGGATCCTTTTTATGACCATGCCGGCTCTTGTGCTCTGGCAGTATCGTCTGCCGACATTCAACGCCATGGACGAACCGATCGATCGGGCGGCAGAATCCCGTATGGGTTAGTCGTAATCCGTTCCCGTTTTTGTATCTTGTCCATCACCTTGCATACACAAACATCCATATATCGCTCTCATAGCAGAACAAACTTCATTAATCGGATTTTTTTCAATCTAACCCAATGAGGAAATTATGGATTTGAACCTCTATCAGCAGCATTTTATTATAACCGGGTGCAGTTCAGGTTTCGGTAAGGCCATAACTGAAATCTTGTGCCGTGAGGGTGCAACCGTCACCGGTATAGCCAGAAAGCAGGATCCGCTGGCACGGCTGCATCATAAATGGCCTGACCGCTTCACTCCCATACAGGGTGATCTTTTAAAACCCGAGACGCTCACCCGCATCGTGGATTATGTAGCAGACAAACCACTGCACGGACTGGTCCTCAATGCCGAAGGCCCGCCGGCAAAAACAGCTGCAGTGACCACGATAAAGGATTGGGATGAGGCGTATGCCTCTGTATTCCGGTGGAAAATCGAACTGGTGCTCCGGCTGATGAAGCAGTTCCGCGAATCCGGATACGGTCGTATTCTGTTCATTGAAAGCCAGGCCATAAAGCAGCCCGTGCCGGTATTGGCCCTGAGCAACAGCATGCGGGCAGCCATAGCCGGGTTTGTCAAATCCCTCTCCCGTGATGTAGGAAAAGAGGGTATCACTGCCAATGTGATGGCTCCCGGATCACATAATACTCCGGCAATCCAGCGCGTCATTGCATACACCGCACACAAGAGCGGCATACCGGCCGAGGAAGTCAAAAAAAGAATGGAAGAATCCATCCCCGTTGGCCGCTTTGGCACGGCGGAAGAGCTTGCCGGACTGGCGGCCTGGCTGCTGTCAGTGCATTCGGGATATGTGACCGGTCAGACCATCAGTCATGACGGTGGCAGCGTCGGCGGACTCTTCGGATGACCCGTAACCATCACCCTGCAGCCCATCATTCTGCCAACCACATCATCCTTCCAACCACATCATCCTGCAATCCATAAACATACACAACGGACATGTCACAAATCTGGCATCAGCAAACCCTGAAACTCAAAGCCCGATCCAGAGGTTTTCATCTGATTACCGACGAGATCGTATCGCAGCTTGAAAGCATAGGTGATATCAACATCGGTCTGGCGCATATTCATATTCTTCATACCAGTGCAAGCCTCACCATAAACGAGAATGCGGATCCGACGGTCCGGGATGATTTTGAGACACATTTTACGCGGGCAGTGCCGGAAGACACCTCCCTCTACAGGCACACACTCGAAGGGCCGGATGACATGACCTCGCACATCAAGGCATCCATCCTGGGCAGTTCTCTCACCCTGCCTGTCAGAAACGGACGGCTGGCACTTGGCACATGGCAGGGAGTCTATCTTTGCGAGCACCGGAATCATGGCGGCAGCAGATCGGTGATCGTCACCCTGACCGGCACCGGTTGACAAAGTTCTCAATCCTACGGAGTCATCGGATCCGGAGTCCCTCTGCTTGCCGGACAGGGGTGCCATATTATTTTTTCGCGTCAAAGCGCCATTCCACCAGGCATTCTTTTTCCGTTCCCCTAGAGAAAATAGGTGAACATGACCGGAATTTTATTTAGATTAAGTCTTAATACAGCCTGAGTGTGATCATTATTTCTTGTGCGATGTATAAATCATTGTTAGAATTAGATTTAAAAGAAGAGGCCGAGATAATCTCATTTGAAGGCGGCACCATCCTGAATCGCCGCCTGGAAGGAATGGGAATTCGACAGGGAAAGAAAATATTGAGAATCAGTTCACAGTATATTCGCGGACCTGTGATCGTCAGTGTTGATGGACATCAGACGGCCATGGGAAGGGGAATGGCATCCAAACTGATCGTAAAACCTGCCGAAAAAAACGGTATCTGAGGAAAGTGCATGCGAGTATTGTTAATGGGCAATCCCAATGTCGGTAAGAGCGCCATCTTTTCCCGCTTGACAGGCTCGCATGTAGTTGTTTCCAATTATTCAGGAACAACTGTCGAATACACGAGCGGAAAACTTAAGCTGGAGAACGTTACTGCAGAAATAGTTGATGTCCCCGGTACATTCGCTCTGGAGCCGACCAACCGGGCTGAAGCGGTGGCATCAGAAATGCTGGAGAGCGGCGACACCATTATCAGCGTGCTCAACGCCACCCAGCTCGAACGCAGCCTCTATCTTGCCCTTCAGCTTCTCCAGACAGGAAAGCCGGTCATAATGGCGCTCAACATGTGGGATGAAGCGCAGGAGAAAGAGATAACCATCGACATCGGCAAACTCGAACAGCTCACAGGCGTCCCGGTGGTTCCCACCTGTGCCCTTTCCGGTGAAGGCATCCTGATGCTGAAAAACCGGATACCGGAAGCACGGAACGGAGAATTCAAACAGGAAGACAGTGCTTCTCTGATGCAAAGATCTTCCGCTATCAGCTCATCTGTTCAAAAGATGCACGGCAACAAGACATCAGTCCGCGAAAAACTGGATCACGCCACAGTTCACCCTGTCTTCGGTCCCTTGCTTGCCCTTTTTGTGCTCTTCCTCAGTTTCGCTGTTGTCGCTTTTCTGGGCGACTTTCTCCATGAAATCCTCAAAGGTGTATTTGAACTGGTCTGGATGCCCGTAGCTGTATGGGTTTCCGGATTGATGGGCGGAGAAGGGCTGCTGCACAAGATTTTCATTGGCGAACTGATTGCCGGAAGCATCAATTTTGAAGAATCTTTCGGATTACTGACCACCGGTCTCTACATTCCCCTGGCTGTGGTACTGCCCTACATCTTCTGTTTTTATCTGACTCTGAGCCTGCTCGAGGATATCGGATATCTGCCGCGGCTCGGTGTGGTCGTCGATGCTTTCATGCAGCGCCTGGGCATTCACGGGCTTTCGGTCGTCCCCATGATGCTGGGCATCGGCTGCAACGTTCCGGGCGTAATGGCCGGACGCATGCTCGAGACCCGCAAGGAGCGCTTCATTGTAGCCACACTTATTGCCATCGTTGTACCCTGCATGGCGCAGCAGGCGATGGTGATCGGGCTGCTCGGCCAGGCGGGCGTTGCAGGGCTGGCCATCGTTTACGGCACACTGTTCCTGCTCTGGATTCTGCTTGGCATGCTGATGAATCTATTTCTGAAGGGTGAATCCACCGAGATGCTGATCGACCTTCCGCCTTACCGCTTCCCCTACTGGGAGTCACTGATAAAGAAAATCTACATGCGGATGAACGGCTTCATCAGGCATGCGCTGCCCTATGTACTGCTTGGCGTGTTTGCAGTCAACCTACTCTACACGCTCGGATTCATCGGTTACATCAGCAGTGTTTTCGCTCCGGTGATCACCGGACTGTTCGGATTGCCCGGTGAAGCGGGTGGTGCACTTATTATCGGTTTTCTGCGCAAAGATGTGGCCGTCGGAATGCTGGCGCCATTGGGACTCGAACTGAACCAGCTGATCGTCGCCAGTGTTGTACTCATGGTATACTTTCCCTGTATTGCAACTTTTGTTGTGCTATTCAAGGAAATCGGACTATGGGATCTGTTCAAACTGTCGGTCATCATGATCCTTGTGGTCATAAGCACAGGCAGCGGATTGCATCTGATACTTCAGTCAACCGGATTTTAACGATATGCGAGGAAAAATGAACATGCCAACATCAATCCACAACCTTAAATCCGTCACTCTTTTTCATCCCGATTTTTTTCATAACAACGTTCCAATTTATATCATCTGAAAAGATAAGCTTATGCAACCCCGATTTTTTCATGCTTTACTCACCTCCTTACCTCTGAAAGCTACAGCTGTTACTCTTGCAATATTCATGCTGATATTCCCGCCGGATCTGGCTGCGCAGTCACTGACCATATATTCCGGCAGAAGCAAGGCGCTCGTGGAACCACTTATCCGGAAATTCGAGAAAGAACACGGCATCCGGATGAATGTTCGATATGGAAGCTCAACGCAACTTGCTGTTGCACTGCTTGAGGAGGGCCGCCGCACACCCGCCGATGTCTTCTGGGCACAGGATGCCGGTGCTCTGGGCGCCGTTCATCGCAGCGAAATGTTTGACAAGCTGCCGGATGACTTGCTTTCGTTGCTTCCGGGTCGGTTGCACAACTCCGAGGGCACCTGGATCGCGACCAGCGGGCGGGCAAGGGTGATGGCCTATTCCAGTACGCGTGTGGACAGTACCAGGCTGCCTGATTCCATATTCGGATTGACAAGCCCGGAATGGCGCGGCAGGGTCGGATGGGCACCCAGCAACGGTTCGTTTCAGTCCCTGCTGACCTCCATGCGGCTCCTGGAAGGTGATGATGTCATACTTCAGTGGCTGCGTGAGATGCGTGAAAACAACACACAAAGCTACATCAACAACAGTGCGCTTCTTCAGGCCGTAGCTGCCGGCGAAATCGATATCGCCCTGACAAATCACTACTATCTCTTCCGTTTCCGCGAAACTGATCCCCGATTCCCGGTCGAGCAGACCTGGTTTGCCCCCGGAGATCCGGGCAACCTGGTCAATGTGGCCGGTATTGGAATGCTGAAAAATGCCAGCAACCGGGAATCCGCATTCGCATTCATGAAGTTTTTACTGGAAGAGGAAAACCAGCTATGGATAACCCGGGAGGTATATGAGTACCCTGTTCGGGAAGGCGTTGTCACTCAATCCGTTCATGCATCGCTTCGCGATATCCAGGAACTGAGTCCGGACCTGGATCTGGATGATCTGAGTGATCTGAACCGGACTCTTGATCTGCTGCGAAGGGCGGGTTTGCTTTGACGCCGGATCAGGTGGCCTTTTCGCGTCAACGTCGAACTCACGACTCCAGCCATAGCTGGAAATCAAATTGAAATACATACCATTGCTGCGAAAACTGAGTGACATATTCCGAATACACAACCTGCCGTCGTGGTATTTCCTGACACCCGCCGTTCTGGTGGGATTATCGGTGCTGATTCCGCTGATGTATCTGCTGGTCCGTGCCCTGGAAGCCGATGCCGAATTGTCCATGGAGCTGGTCTTCCGTTATCGCAATCTGGAGTTGCTATACAACACGGTGCTTCTCGCCATGGGAACTCTGGTTACAGGAACACTTATTGCCCTGCCGCTGGCCTGGATCACAACACGAACCGATATTCCCGGGCGTAATATACTGACACTTATGGGGGTGCTTCCACTGGCCATACCCGGATATGTGATGGCGTATGCCCTGCTGGGTTTTACCGGTGCAAACGGCACAATGGCCTTGGTTTTTGGGATCGATCTGCCACGTCTGAGCGGGTTCACCGGTGCTTTGACAGCCATCAGCCTGTACACTTTTCCATATCTCTACCTCAATTTTCGTTCGGCACTGGCCGGACTCGATCCGTCACTGGAAGAAGCGTCGCGGTCACTCGGGTATCGTCCGGGAGAGGTCTTTTTCCGTGTTATACTCCCCCAGCTGCGTCCCGCCTACTATGCCGGCACTCTGATCATATTCCTGTATGTTCTCGGTGATTTCGGAGCTGTTTCCCTGATGCGTTTTGAGACATTCAGTTATGCTATCTACCTGCAGTATGCCGCTTCCTACGACCGTATTTATGCCGCATGGCTGGCACTCATGCTTCTGGTGCTTACCTCAAGTGCACTGATTGTGGAATACAAGCTGTTGCGCGGACTCTTTTTCCACCGCATCGGATCGGGTAACGAAAAGAAAGCCGCTACCATTCCGCTCGGATACTGGAAATGGCCTGCCTATGTCTTTGTAACAGTATTGGTGCTGCTCTCATTTGTACTACCGGTAAGTACCATTCTGTTCTGGATGATGCAGGCTTTCGACCCGCAGCAGCTTACCGGTCTGCGGCAGGCTCTCACCGCTTCGGTCATGGCGTCTGCACCTGCGGCGCTTCTGGCCACTGCTCTGGCCATACCGCTCGCTTACATCGGGGTGCGGCACCCGTCCCGGCTCACGCGCGGACTCGAACGTATCGCCTATCTGGGTTACGCCACGCCACCGCTTGCATTTGCTCTGGCACTAATCTTCTTCACCCTTAACGCCGCTCCGCTGCTGTACCAAACGCTATCCCTTCTGATTCTTGCCTATGCATTGCACTTTCTGGCGGAAGCGATCGGTCCGGTGCGCAGCGCCCTCTACCAGGCTTCGCCACGGCTGGAAGAGGCGGCACGTTCACTGGGTTACGGACGACTCAAGGCCTTTTTCCTTGCCACTTTTCCGATCATGAGGAGCGGCCTTATCGTCTCTGCCGCTTTTGTTTTCATGTCAGCAATGAAAGAGCTGCCGATCACGTTCTTGTTGGCGCCGGTCGGCTTTCAGACGCTTGCCGTCAATGTATGGAGCTATTCAGCTGAAGCGATGTTCAGCCAGGCCGCTCCCTATGCTCTTGTAATTTTGTTATTTTCGACGTTATTTGTTGGTTTACTCTTTGCCCGGGAGTGGACATCCCGTTAATCTGAATACTCATGGATACTCTTCTTAAAACATCCGGCCTTACGAAATCTTTCGAACCACCAGAAAAGGTGGTTGACCAGGTGTCGTTTGCAATAAACCGCCATGAGATTTTTGCCCTGCTGGGTCCCAGCGGATGCGGCAAAACCACGACACTCCGCATGATCGCCGGCTTTGAACACCCTGACGAAGGTGAAGTAGTTCTCAACGGCCGCACACTTGTAAGAAGCCGCCGCGCTGATGCTGCATCAGACCGGTCTGCCGCATCGCCTGTCGGTGGCTCGCATGAAAATTCAAACGGCAGGGGCATTGTTGAACCGGAAGATCGTGGAATTGGATTTGTATTCCAGGATTATGCTCTGTTTCCTCATCTTTCCGTAATCCGGAATGTGATGTTCGGCCTGCGAAACGTGCCGCGCAAACAGCGAGAGGAGCGGGCGCTGGAAATCCTGTGCATGATGGGTCTCCGTGAGTTTCGCAACCGGAGTCCCTTTGAGCTTTCCGGAGGACAACAACAGCGGGTCGCTCTTGCACGAGCCATCGCTCCCACCCCCGAACTGATCCTTCTTGACGAGCCGTTTTCCAATCTTGATGCGGTTCTCCGTCAATCAACACGGGATGAAATCCGATCGCTTCTCAAAAAAGCCGGCATGACCGCCTTGCTTGTCACCCATGATCAAGAGGAGGCACTCTCTTTCGCTGATCGCATTGCTGTGATGAATAACGGGCGAATCGAACAAATTGGCACTCCGGAAGAAGTCTACTATCGCCCGCGCACCCGCTTTGTCGCACAGTTCCTCGGCACCACCAATCTTATTACTGCAGAAGCCATTGGAGCCACTGCGCTTACCGAGTTCGGGCGGGTTAATCTGGACCGTCCGGCGACAGGCCGCGTCACCTTGTCCATACGACCCGAACACCTTACGGTAGAAAAACCAAACCGGCACTACGAGAATCACCTGGGTGAAATCGTATCAAGGGAGTTCAAGGGTCATGATATCACCTACCGCGTACGCATCAAGGCGCGTGAGTGCCTGGTTCACACAGATAACCGGAATCATTTCCGTGCTGGCGACCAGGTCAATGTCAGACCCCTTGAAACAGCCGTTGTGCTCGAAGAGCCCGATTTCACATTTGAAACAGGTAAAGCCCACTCTGCCTGATACGTGCACCTTCCGGCTGGGCGTTCAGCCGTTACAAATCAATCAGAATGGCTGCAAAATCGTCAATTCTCCGCTCATATTCCTTATCAAGCAACGGGGATGAAATCATGAAGTCGGCCGAAGAGCGGTTACAGGCAACAGGAATGTTATAGACCACAGCCAGCCTGAGCAACGCCTTGACATCCACATCATGAGGCTGGGCGGACATGGGATCCCAGAAAAAGATCATCAAATCCATTTCTCCATCGGATATTTTCGAACCAACCTGCTGGTCGCCTCCCAGCGGGCCGCTTTTGAATCGGTACACATCAAGGCCCAGCTCATTGGCAAGAATGCCGCCCGTTGTACCTGTGCCATACAGCTCATGCTCACTCAAGAGCTTTTTATTCCATTTGGCCCACTCGAGCAGATCCGGTTTGCGATTATCGTGTGCAATAAGCACGATCCGTTTTTTTCTCCTCATTGGAATTCTGTTCAGCAGCTTTTTCTTGTCACTTTTTGGAGTGGTTGCATTTTCGTCAGGGAGCATGTTGTCTGGAATTAGATGTACATGTCAGTCTATTTGCATCAGAAATATACGCTTAATGACACAACTCAGCCAATGTTCTGATGATTTGTTAACATTATGATGATGTTAACGCTGGACTGATTACCTCAACGGCAGTGCTTAAAAAGATAGATACCTAAAAGACAGATACCTGAAAAAAAAAGCGGGATACCATCAAATTAAATTGACAATACCCCGCTTGGCGCGGAGAGAGTGGGATTCGAACCCACGGAGCCCCGTGAAGGGCTCAACACCTTAGCAGGGTGCCGCTTTCGACCACTCAGCCATCTCTCCAAAAAACCGGATTTTGGCACACGCCAGTCATCGGATCAAAATAAGAATGAACATCTGTAACACAAAATCACAAAGATTTCAAGAATACCAAATATAGGCTATTTATAACCTGATTTCAATGCCTGAACGAGGCGATTTGTCATGATTTTTTATTGTTGTTAGGAATAACCGGCAGACCATTTTCTTCAGATTCTTCATCAATGACATACACCTGAGCCAGATTTCTGCCCTCCTGTGCATAATCCATACCATATCCCAATACAAACAGAGTCGGGATCTGGAATCCCACATAATCGACATTAACATAGTGCTTGGTGGCATCCGGTTTGTGCAACAGAGTTACAACGGCCACAGAGGCCGGTTTTTTTGTCTTGATGCGTCCCACCATGTATCTCATCGAGAGGCCGGTATCGACTATGTCCTCAATCAGGATGATATGCCGCCCTTCAACATCGGCATCCAGATCCTTGAGCTCGGTAACATGTCCAGATGAAACTTTTTCATCACCGTAACTGCTCAGTTTGAAGAAATCAACCTCGCAAGGAATTTTGACATGGCGCATCAGGTCAGCAAGAAATATGAATGCACCGTTCAGAATCCCGATAAAAATAGGTTTTTTTCCCTCGTAATCGCGATTGATCAGCTCTGCCAGTTCTTCTGTACGCTTGTCGAGCTGCTCTTTTGTGATGTAGAGACGAAAAAGAGATCCGTTGCAGTATATCGAGTCAGGTTCGTAGAAAGTCATGAATGATGATCCGATTTTTTTATTAGAAGTACGCGCTGCCTTTCCGTGTGACACCGGGTGTGCTCGGCAATGGTTCCGGCTTCTCCACTGTCCGGGCGATGCGGGAATATAACGGCATGGACATTTCCTTCAAAAGAAACCAGGACCAAAGATTCATTTTTTTGGACTGCCGATATTTTTCTGTTGGTGAGGTGATCTGCCACACTTTGAGTACCTTTCATTCCAAGCGGCCGGATGTGATCCCCTTTTTTCCAGGTACGAAGAATGATTTTTTCCGGCAGTGCCTCCCAGGCAAGTTGCAAGACACCCGTTTTTAGGGTGGAGTCATAACGACTTGATTTAAATATGAACCCTGCGTATTCCTCCTTTTTTTCCGACAGCCGGGAGCGTGAAAGTACGTGGTGTATAACAGGCCCCGGCGTCTGAACAAGCACAAATCGGTCCCGGTCACGCTGCACAGAAAAACACTCATTAAATAGGATGGTTTTACCGGTTTGAAGCTGTTTCAGATCATCCAGCCTGCTCACTTCTCCCCTGCTCCATCCGGTGTACCCTGTCTGTTTCTCAATCCAGTATCTGGCTACGGGCAGGCGCAATTCGGCCGGCAGTGAAAACCAGGCGGACCGGCTCAGGGCTGCTGTAAACTGCTTTTCGGCTCCCGGCATTACTGGTTCATCGCTTTCTGTCAGTTTGGAGAATTCAGTTTTAAGGGACAATGTTGTCAATCCGGTGATATAGTCCAGCATTGCGGTGTGAAGTTGTCCGGACCGGGATAGCCTTCCAATATTCTGTTTCCATCCGGGAAATGCATTTTCAAAAAGGGGGAAAACTTCGTTTCGCAGAACATTGCGGGAATAGTTCGACTCCAGGTTGGAACGGTCCGTCCGATAGGGAATAGCATGCTCTTCGGCAAATTGTAGCAGCTCTTCTTTTGAAATCTCCAGGAACGGGCGCACCCAGGGCGGATCCATAAGCTTCATGCCGGTCCACTTCTCCGGCGCAGCGCCGCGAAGCAACTTTTGAAAAATAGTTTCCGTTTGATCATCCTTGTGATGCGCAAGGAAAATGGCTTTGGCTTCATATTTTCTCATGACCGAGAGCAGGAATCCGCGACGAAGTTCTCTGGCCTGATTTTGAAAATTACCGGTCTCTGCATGCTCCTGCTTGCGATCTTCTTTGCTCCGGTGCACCTCAAAAGCAATATTATGCTCCCTGCAGAATAATGTAACAAGCTCTTCATCAGCATCGGATTGAGCTCCCCTCCTGCCGTAGTTGATGTGTGCTGCAACGACCTGAAACTTCAATAACCGGGAAAGGATATAAAGCAGGACCATGGAATCCACACCGCCACTTATTCCAGCAACATAAGTGGCGCCCTCTACCGGCAGCCGGCATTGTTCCATTGTGTCTGAAACCAGATCAACCAGACCGTGTTTCAATGCGTACCTGTTCATGTGTAAATGTCTTTACATCATCGGTTGCTGTCAATACCATCAGGTATCCAAACTCGTTGACCCCAAGAATTTTCACCGGTGTTTCCTGTCTTTTCCCGTCAACGAACAGGGAGACCCATTTCCCATAACCGTCAATGCTGCGATTGATTGTGCGAATGAGTCCGATATCTCCGGTTTCAGCTTTTTCAAGCAACGGTTCAAGCCGGTTAAGCAGCACAGCCAGCAGCAATGGGCGGTCTACGGGTTGTCCGCCGGAGTGAAGACGAAGTGATGTTGCGATCTTTTCGAGTTCTGCAGGGAATGTCTTCTGATTTACATTGATCCCCATGCCAAGCAGCATTCGATCCAGATTTTGTCCATTGTAACGGCATTCGGTTAGCAGTCCGGCCACTTTTTTACCTGAAATAAGCAAGTCGTTCGGCCATTTAATTACACTTTCACATGACAACGTTACACCCACTGTCTCTTTAAGTGCAAGCATTACCGCCAGCGAGATCAGCTGAAGCCTGCTGTTGGACTCCGGCATCAGCACGATGGTAAACGTAAGATTTTGACCGGGGCTGGTGATCCAGGTGCGACCGAACTGGCCTTTTCCTCTTATCTGGTTATCGGTCAAACAGACCAGACCGTGGGACAGGCGAGCATCCGGTATGTCGTGTAGATGCTGGTTTGTGGAATCCAATGTTCGGGAAAACCAGAATCTTCTTCCGAGCCATCCGGTCTGCAACAGACGATAAAATACAGAGATATCAAACAATGCAGCAGATTGTGTTCCGGTTGTTTTTTTGATAATACAAAAAAAAGGCCCCATTTCTGAGGCCCTCTACACAACATTCTACGACAATGTGTAATTCGCCGGCATTTCAAGGATCAGCAAAAAAAAATCCTGACGCCCCTGCCGGCCTTACGATATCACGGTTTTGTTCAGCTGCCGATGATGAGCAGTGAATCTTCGGTACCGTATGGATTGGTGGCATAGCCATCAGCTGAGTCATCGTTTGCCCAGCGCTCTCCATCAAGCAGATAGCGGAAGCGATATTCGGTCTGCGGAGTCAGACGAAGTGTTGTCTCCCAGGATCCGTTCTTTTGATCCAGCTTGTTGGCTTCGGTGTCCCACTCATTGAAGTCACCGACAACAGAGACTTCCCTTTCAGCCCACTCTTCGGGCACACGAAAAGTTACTTTGCAAATGGAACGTTTGGGGGTGAATTTTTTTTCAATCATGATATTCATTGGTTTTTTTCGGTTAGAAATGGAGAATGACGAAACCAAATATACCATTATTTTTTTCTGTCAAAAAGACCGCATGCCTTATTTATTTACAATCTATGCTATTTAATGTTAAATTATCAATGAAGGTATATGGTATTTAGCTAATATTTAATATCCGGCAAGCGCTTTTCTGATTAATAAATTAGTCAAAATGCAACAAGACTGCAATTACTTTCAGATTTAATCACTCTATTTTATAGAGCGATCTATGCCGTGCGCTGCTCCCGGAGTTTTTCCTCATAACCAGCCTTCCACTCATTCCGGATTTTCTTCAACTCCTCACTGGTTGTACAGCCAAGGAGCGCATCAGATAATTTCTTCATATCGGCAATTTCGTACAGGCGAATAGCCTGCTTCACTTTCGGTATCAGTCGTGGCGTCATGCTCAGCTCCCGTACGCCAATTCCGACAAGCACAAGAGCAGCAAAAGGTTCCGATGCCAGCTCCCCGCATACAGCAACCGGAATGTTGAATTCGGTCCCTGCCTGGACGGTCATTGCAATAAAAGTAAGAACCGCAGGATGCAGCGGCTGGTACAGTGATGCAATCAGGCTGTTTCCGCGGTCCACGGCCAGGGTGTACTGGGTCAGGTCATTCGTTCCGATGCTCAGGAAATCAACATGCTCGGCGAAAACCCGGATTTGAAGGGCAACACTGGGCACTTCAACCATAATTCCCAATTTTACATTCGAATCTACCGGAACGCCTCGCTTCTGCAGATTATCCTGCATATCCGCCAGCTCCCTTTTCACTTCAAGAAACTCCTCCAGATTTGAAATCATCGGAACCAGGATGCGGGACCGTCCAGGATACCGGCCCGCAACGCGACAAATCGCCTCAAGCTGGTTTCGCAGCAATTCCCTGCGATCCAGCAATATGCGTACTCCGCGCCAGCCGAGAAACGGATTGGCTTCCCTGTCCTTCAGATTGAGAAGCTTGTCACCGCCAACATCCAGCAGCCTTACTGTAACCGGTGAGGATCCGCTAGCGGAAAAAGCCGTTTGACAAAACTCCTCCTGCCGCTTTCTGTCCATAGTGAGCGGACCCGAGTTCATAAGCAGCGTGTCGGTCCGCAGCAGGCCAATCCCCTCCGCCCGGTATTTCTCAATATTGAGCACCTCGTCTTCGAAATCGATGTTGGCCTGAAGAAGAATTTTCGTTCCGCACGCCGTTTCCGATGGTTTCTCAGTCACATGACGAAGCTGTTTTTCCTCTTCCTTATGCCTTTTGATCGCCCTGGTGTATGAGCTGGCGGCCTCTTCATCCGGACGTGCAATCACACTGTGCCCATATCCGTCAAGTATAACCGTATCCCCATCCTGAATCATGCGCATGGCAGATTTCGCATCAATGATCATGGGAATACCCATCGCATTGGCAATAATGGAAGCGTGCGAGGTGAGTCCGCCCGAAGAGCAGACAATCCCCTTCACCCCATTTCTGGCGAATGTGATCACCTCTATGGGCGAGACATCTTCGGCCACCATAACGGCATCTTTACCAAAACTTGCGATCATTCCCAGCTGCTGTACATTTTGAATCAGCCGGTCACGCACATCCCTTAAATCTGAAAGCCTGGATACGATAAACGACTTATCGTTTGATTTAATCAGGTCGATATAATGCTGAAACGAGTCATAAATCGCTTTTTCAGCCCGGAGATTCCTTTCATCAATCATCCGGTTTACCATGGCCTCGAGCTCCGGATCATTCAGTATGTCATGCTGCGCGTTCAGAATATCCCTGGTGTCTGAATCATTGCGGGAATGGGCAAAATCGGAGAGGCGAACCATGGTAACCCCGACCGTCTTGCGGGCCTGCTCAAATTTTTTCTTTTCTTCCGGCAAACGGCTTTCATCAACAGGGTCGGAATTGATGTTGATGTTGCCTCTCGAATAGACCCGCGCCACTCCCATCACCAGGCCGGTGACAGCAGTAGTTCCCTTCAGCTTTGTATTCGGCAGATACGCTTTTTCTTCTTGCATAAATAAAATCTGATTCTGGTTACAATTGTTCAGTCTTCTTCCAGCTTGAACCCATTGTAAAAAAGTGAAACAATTTTGTCCATTGCCACCTCTTCGTCCGGTCCATCCCACTCCAGTTCAAGTTCAGCTCCATGTTCGGCTGCAAGGGTCAGCAAGCCCAGAATACTCTTGCCATTGATACGGTAGCCATACATATGGATGTGGAACTCCGATTCAAACCGGGTGGCTTCCTTAACAATAATCGAGGCCGGCCGTGCATGAATCCCGGCCGCATTCTGTACTTTGACTTTCTTCTTTATCATGCGGGCAATCTACATATATCATCAGCAAATTTCATAGAGGAAACATCTAAAATATTGCTTTTTTTCACTGCCGGCACCCACATCATCTCATCAGATATCCCTGATCCCTGGAAACCCAATCCCGAAACTTACACTTTGATCACACATTTCGTAACTTATTCAAATTCTTTTTTTACGGCATGTTTTTAATAACAAATTCACGTTTTTATGTCGGTTACCCTTGATGATGTATCATACATGGCCAATCTGGCCCGGCTTCAGCTCACCGATGACGAGAAAGAATCGCTCGTCAAAGATATGAATGATATTCTCGATTACATGGAGTTGCTTGGACAGGTTGACACCTCAAATGTACCCCCGCTGGAACATGTCTCCGACACCGAGGCCGGTTTCCGGGCCGACAAAGCCCTGGAGCCGCTGGATCACGAAAAGGCCCTGAAAAATGCACCTGATGCCGATTCCGATTATTTTCGTGTCCCCAGAGTGATTGATTGAATTCCTCACAGATCAATCATACCGGCTTCATGACAAACGTGCCATCCTACTCCACCACCCGCATCACACATTAACGATTTTATCAGGACATGGCAAAAAAACGGCAAACGCCCTCCTCAAAAAGATCCTCCCGCAAAGCGCGGAAAGCGGCAGCGCCGACAACCGGCCTCACCGATTTCTGGGAGCAGATACCCCTGAAATACCGCCACTTGATCGTCCTGGTCTTCCTGCTGATCGTCCCCTCATTCATCTTCAGCGAAGTGTACTTCGGCGGACAACAATTCGTCGCCCATGACATTCAGCAATTCCGTGCCACCGCACAGTCGGTCATCGAATACCAGGAGGATACCGGAGAGGACGCCCTATGGGCCACCAACATTTTCAGCGGCATGCCCTCCTACACCGTCATCGGCAACAAGGCATTCACACATCTCGATACCCTTCTGCGCCAAATTTTTCCCGCCATGTTCATTCCGGTGTTTCCCTTTATTTTCTGTCTCACCGGTGTCTATTTCTTTTTCTGGCTGATGGGGTACCGGCCGCTTCCGTCGGCCCTTGCCGCACTTGGCATCTGTCTTACCACCTACATTCCCATCATCGTAGGGGCCGGACACAACTCCAAGCTGATCGCCTATTCCTGGATTCCCTGGGTCATGGCAGGCTACTGGATGCTTTCGCGCAGTGACAAGCGCCTGGCCGGACTCTTTCTTTTTGCCATCGCCCTCAATTTCACCCTTCGGGCCGAACATGTTCAGGTTCTCTATTATTTTCTCTTCCCGTTGGGTATATGGTTCATCTATGACGGAGTTGCCGCCTTCCGTGAAAAAACACTGCCCGACTGGTCCCGCCGCGCCGCACTGATAGTCGCAGCCGGACTTTTAGCACTGGCTGCCAACATTCAACCCTACTGGAGCATCTACGAATACACACCTTACAGCACCCGCGGGGGATCGGAACTGCAGCAGGATGCCGGCACTAGCGGTGGCCTCGATATAGACTATGCGTTTGCATGGTCGCAGGGTCGCGCCGAACTTCTTACACTGATCATCCCGGAGAGTTTCGGCGGCTCCTCCGCCGACGGCACCTACTGGGGACCAAAATCATTCACCAGCGGTCCGCACTACCTGGGTGCCATCATCTTCCTGCTGTTCCTGATCGGCCTTGTCCGCGCCCCCGGCAGATTGAAATACGTTTTCCTCGGCTCCGGGATACTGACGCTCCTCTTCTCTCTCGGAAGCAACCTGTACAGCTTCAATTCCTTTTTTTTTCATTACATGCCCTTCTACAACAAATTCCGCACACCAGAGACCTGGCTCATCGTCACGGTGTTTTCCTTCTCAGTGATTGCGGCCATGGGAATGAAATGGATTTATGATAGCTGGAAGGATGGGACCCTGTCACTCCGAATGCTCTATTTGCCCGGCGGGATCGCCCTTGCCATCGCGCTTTTTTTCACCTTGTTCACCGGATCGCTGCTCAGTTTTGAAAAAGACGGAGAACGTCAGCAGATTGCCCGGCAGGTCGCCGGCCAGCAGAATATGCGTGCCGATGACCCGCAGGTCAGGCAATTCGTAAACCGGTACATTGAGCAGGAGATCAAGCCTCAGCGTGAAGAGAAAGCGACCTCCGACAGCAGGCGTTTCCTTATTTTCATACTGCTTGGAAGCGGATTGATCGGGGTCATATCCCTGCGAATCATTCCTGCAAATTACGCGCTGGCCGGACTGGTACTCCTTGCCGCGGTTGATCTGACTCAGGTCGGCAGCCGGTATGTTGACAAAAGCGGGCTCATTTCCGCCGGTGTATCCAGCAAGGATGCGCTGGCACGCCAGGTCCGCTCCATCGACCGGTACATTGAGCAAAACAAGCGCGACGGACAGGTATGGCCCTGGCGAACCTTTCCGCTGGGAGACAATGCCTTCAGCAATGCCGTACCGGCTGCTTTCGTCTATCCCTCCATCGGCGGTTACTCCGGCGCCAAAATGAGCCATTATCAGGATGTGATCGACCATGCGATCTACAAAAGTCCGACCGAACTCAATATGCAGGTACTCAATATGCTCAATACCCGGTTCCTGATCTATCCGGGGCCGCTTAATCTGCCGGGATGGGACGTTGCCTATCAGGGTGATGAAGGTGCCGTCATGGAAAATCGCAATGTACTGCCGAAAGCATGGTTTGTGGATTCGCTTGCTGTAAGACCTGATCCCGCAGTGGCGATCGGGGAACTCAACCATTTTGATTCGGCCACCACTGCAGTGCTTATGGATGCAGACCCGATACCGCCGATCACTCCGACCGGTAACCGCTCAGCGGAGGTCACCTCATACGGTCCGCGTGAAATTGAGCTGATCGTATTAACTGATGCACCCTCTTTTCTGGTGTTGAGTGAAATCTACTATCCGAAAGGCTGGCATGCCACGCTCAACGATGAACCGGTCGATATCCATCGCACCAACTATATTCTGCGCGGATTTGAAATACCCGCCGGTGAGCATGCACTCAAGCTCCGCTTTGACCCCCGGTCGCACATTCTGGGCAGCCGTCTGTCCTGGATCTTCAATATCATCATATTGCTTATCGGTGCCGCCGCCCTGGCTGTTCACTTTCGGAAAAATGATGAGCTCTAAATCCAAAACTGCTGAAAACCCTGATGAGGCCCGGAAGCCGGAACCCCCGGAGGCCGGACAAGCCCGAAAAAAGGTGTTGATCATCACCTATTACTGGCCGCCCAGCGGAGGCGCCGGGGTACAGCGTTTTTTGAAATTTGTGAAATACTTCAGGGATTTTGGGGTCGATCCGGTCGTATTGACCTGTAAAAATCCTACCTATCCCATTCTGGATCCCACACTTTCAGCCGATATCCCGGCCAATATTCCGGTATATCGCGCCCGGACCATCGAACCTTTCGGCATTTACAGCAGGATAGCCCGAACAACACCGGACCAGGCAGCCAATCCCGCTACCATCCTCGATATCCGGAACCTGAATCTGCCTCAGCGTATGGCGCGATGGCTAAGAGCCAATATCTTTATACCAGATGCCCGGATCGGCTGGGTTCCGTTTGCCTTGAAAAAAGCCCGTAAGTTGATCAGACAGCACGATATTGATACGGTAGTCACTACCGGGCCGCCTCATTCTACCCATTTTATAGGTCTGCGACTCAAACGAGGAACCGCTATCCGCTGGATTGCTGACTTCCGTGATCCCTGGACCGACATCCACTACAACCGGGCGCTGCCACGAACCGCATTTACCCGCCGTTGCGATGCCTCCATGGAGATAAAAGTCCTGCGTGAAGCCGACGAAATAACGGTCACCGCCCCGGGAACGGGCCAGTATTTTTCGCACAAGGTGAAACGAGCCTATCACACCATACCAAACGGTTTTGATCCGGATGATTTCAAAAGCCTGCCCGGGCAGAACAAACCCCAAAGCAACACCGATGTAACTGTTCCCGGACTCACCCCGCTTTTTTGCATTCGTCACGCAGGAAGTATCACCGAAACCTCGGTGCCGGTGAATCTGCTCCGTGTCCTTTCCCGCATTCCGGAGTCCGACATTCGGATCGAATTTATCGGTTCAACTCATCCGGATGTCCAAAAGTATGCCGGGAAATTTGGCCTGGGCAGACGCATCGCAATTCATCCCTATGTCCCGCATGCCCGTGCAATCGAACTGATGCAGGAATCCGACCTCAACCTGGTGGTTGTTCACCGGTCCGATGACAGCCGGATACTGATTCCCGGAAAAATCTATGATTATCTCAAGGCCGGGAAGCCGATCATGGTGATTGGCCCACCCGATGGTGATGCCGCAGCAATTGTACAACAGTGCCAAATCGGAATGACGTTTGACTATGAAGCAGATACGGCCATTGAAGCGTGGTTGAAGCTGCTTCTTGAAGCAAAATCATCATCGGGATCCGAAGAAGCCGTTGCGCCGGATTCCAAAGCCATATCGAAATTTTCAAGGCCGTCACTTACACACCGGCTTTCTGCACTGATTTATAACCGTCCGCTTCCGGAACTCTCGATCAAATTGCCTTCCGATCAGCAGGAAACACTTGATAATCCACCGGAAATATAACCCCACACCAAACAAAACTTTTACTGAAAGCATATTATAACCATTCATGCCACTTTTAAACTATGATCCGCATCAGCGCCGCTATCGGCTCACCCTCGACTTCATAAAAGATCGCATTAGTAAAGACCAGAAGATTCTTGATCTGGGGTCCGAAAATGAATTTTCCCGGATTCTTAAAGAGCAGGGATACCATGTTGTCAACACGGACTTCGACCTCGACAGATATCCGGAAAAAGTGGCGTCTATAGATGTTGATATTTGTACCGCGTTCGAGATTTTTGAGCATTTGCTCAATCCCCTGAGTGTTCTTGAGCACCTTCCGGGTAAGCGCCTTTTTGCATCTGTGCCGCTTCAGCTGTGGTTTTCTTCTGCTTACCGAAGT
Source organism: Balneolales bacterium (assembly GCA_007134845.1). GTDB lineage: Bacteria > Bacteroidota > Rhodothermia > Balneolales > Natronogracilivirgulaceae > SKNL01. The sequence continues at coordinate 22,616 of SLKA01000032.1, read as the reverse complement.
AAAAGCGACCCATGGGACCGACATTTTCATGAGTTTGAGGATTGGCAGTTTGACTGGCTTCTGAATCATGCGGGATGGGAGATTATTAGGCATGACAAATGGAAGAATCCGACATTCAAGCCGGGCATCAGGCCTTTGCTCCGGCTCGTTATACCAAGATGGTACATCGTGGAAGCGGTCCGCAAAAACTCCCTTCCTCCATCCTGATCAATGAAACATAAACGATCTCTTTTGAAATTCTTTTCATTGCCTTGATCCATTAAGCACTATGAAAATTCATCAGAAATTCTTCCATGAATCCCAATGGACTCGTTTTGAGAATATCCTGGTAAGAAGAAAAAGTGTCTCCGGAAACACTTTTTTTAGTGATAAACACTTGATTGACAGAAGTAAGGATGTTACCGATTTAAACTCGGCACGTGCATTAAACGAAACTCTGAACGGATTTTTTAGCTGGATTAAAATTGAACCTGACCGTGTGTTGCTATCTGTAGATCATCACCGCTCGATTCCATTATTTTATGCGATACGCGGCAACGAAGTCTTCATCAGTGACTGGACAAACTGGGTATATCGGCAAGTGCCCGAAACACAACCCGATGATGTAATGTTGGCCGAATTTCTTGTCCTGGGATATATAACCGGCACACAAACACTCTCACGGGATATTCATCAGTTGGAACCCGGCACCATCGTTGAAATTTCAAATAGTAACGGGGCAACCGGCATTAAAACAAGCACAGTACGATATTTCGATTATATCCATTCCTATCGCAGTGGTTCACGGGAACAATTCAACCGGGATCTGGATGACATTCTTGTTCAGACCATGGATCGTGCCGTACAATACGCCAGCGGACGCACAATTGCCCTGCCCCTTAGCGGCGGGTACGATTCCCGACTGATTGCCCTGATGCTTAACCGGCTCGACTACCCCGATGTGATCTGCTACAGCTACGGTAAGAAAAACTGCGCCGAGATGAAGATTGGCCGGCAGATCGCTGAGCAACTAGGATTTCGGTGGATCGGTATCACCTATACCGCCGAAAAATGGCGCAAATGGTTCTACCGGAAAGAGCGGTCAGACTATTATCGCGCCGCGTCCCAGCTCGCCGGCATTCCGAACATCCAGGAACTGGTTGCCATTGGTGAGTTGAGGGAAACCGGCGCGATGCCCGCCGACAGCGTGATCATGGGCGGTCATATGGGCGGTGCTCTCGTGGGTGGACGTGGCCAGTATGACTCATATACGTACCGCGAACGTCCTGAAATCAGCACGGAGACTGTGTTGCGGCACATCATGCACTATCACTACTCTCTTTGGGACTGGTCCGGATTTCAAACAAAGCTGGAACCGTTCTTCAGGGAACGCATTTTGCAAAGCCTGCTTCCCATTGAAACGTACCCTGACAGTCCGAGCGCCTGTGAAGCCTGGAATATTCAGCAGCGCCAGTCACGCTTCATCATGTCTGTTCCCCGGTTATATGATTTCTTCGGGTTTGATTACTGGATGCCCTTTTGTGATCAGGATTACATGAATTTCTGGCTGTCTGTCCCACTGCGTTTCCGCCATGATAATAACCTTTACACGAATTATATCGACCAGTTGTCGCCATTTCGCATTGCCACCCACAGTCCGGAAAAACGAATACTCAGGATACGTGAAATTATCCGGGGCACCCCCCTGTTTCGACCCACCCAAGCGATGTACAACCGATGGGATCGCCGGCGCAAACGAAAAAAGGAATACCGGAACCATCCGATGGCTTGGTATGGCATCATGGAAAAAGCCACTTTCGATTCATTATATACCGGACAAGAGAATATCAACTCGTTCCAATCACTGGAATTGCTTCGAACTCTTCTTGAAAACGGCTATCTTTCGCCCGATGAAATTTTGCAGCGTTCCTGCGAAGAAGTTGCCGAAGCCTATCCGGACATTAACGGATAGCCGCTTCCCCCGGCGGGCTTTCCGGCATAAAAATTAATTCAGGTACATATTTCTCTTTGATGTGATGTAATGCAATACGGTATCATCACCCCCGCTCATAATGAATCCGATACTATTTCCGATTACATGGAATCGGTGATTCGTCAGTCGATACGTCCGGTGTCGCTGATTATCGTGAACGACCACTCCACGGACAATACCAGTCAAATTGCACATAATATTGCCAAAAAGCATAATTGGATTACAGTATATGACCGAATTTCAAAACCCGCCCATACCACCGGATCCAAAGTAGCAGGAGCGTTCCTGTTCGGCCTGGAACAGGCAGACATCAGCGGCTGGGACGTGATCGTGAAAATGGATGCCGACCTTTTGCTTCCGGCCGATTACTTTTCCACTGTACTCGGTCAGTTTCAGCATAACAGCAGTACCGGGATTTGCGGCGGGGTTTGCGCCCTGAGGCGTGATGATCGCCTGGAGCCGGAACAGCTTACCGACCGGTTTCATGTGCGTGGTGCATTAAAAGCATACCGTAAGGCCTGTTACGAACAAATCGGCGGCATACGCCCTGTATACGGGTGGGATACCCTTGACGAGCTTCTGGCAGCATATTACGGTTGGGATACTACCGTAATTCCTGATCTATTGGTCGAACACCGCGCTCCCACGGGCATTGAGACACCTCCAGCTGATCTTCATAAAATAACTGGTGATCTGTTTTATCGGCTGGGCTACGGTCCGGTCATTGCATTACTGGCCTCCGTTAAGCGATACCGGATGAAACCCCGGTTTGCATCCTCCTTTCTGAGTTACCTGGGATATCTGCAGGCAGTGATTCGCAGACAACAGCAGTATGTTACTCCGGCGCAACGTATATTTATCCGCAAATTGAGGTACCTAAGAATGCGTGAGAAACTGAAAGTGAATCGTGCAGACAACACAGACAATACAGACAATACAGACAATACAGACAACTAATATTAACGTAACCGAACAAGCCAGACATTCGCGATCCGGCCGCTACTGATGGGTGTAATTCTTAGACAGAGTTTTACCAATACGATCTATTCCTATGTCGGAGCCCTTATCGGCTTCGTGAATGTGATCTGGCTTTTTCCATTCGTTCTGGAAGCGGAGCAGTTCGGCCTTACCCGTGTGATGATCTCTATCAGCATCATCGGCGCCCAGGTCGCCAGTCTGGGTATGGGCAATGTCACGATTCGCTATTTTCCCCTGTTCCGCAACACCGGACGCCGGCATTTTGGTTTTCTGTTCCTGGCTGCAGTCATTCCACTGGCCGGTTTTCTGCTGCTGTGCCTGGCCGGATGGCTTTTTCAATCGCCGTTGATCCGTTTCTATGCCGATGATAGCGCCCTGTTTGGCGACTACTACCTGCTTCTGTTTCCACTGCTGTTCTTCATCCTCTATTTTCACATCCTCGAAAGCTACATACGCTCCCTGTTTGATACCGTCGTGGCCACATTCTTCCAGGATGTACTGCTCAGGTTGTTTCAAACTGTCGTCGTCCTTCTCTATTATTTTGGATGGATGCCGTTCGGCATGTTCATGTGGATGTTTGTCGGCACATTCGGTCTGCAAACACTGCTAATGCTCCTTTACATCGGATACCGGGGGCAGCTTTTTGTGATTCCCGACCTCAGTATCCTCACCCGCGCCCGCATCCGAAGCATGGCGGAATATGGGGCATTTGCCATTCTAGGAAGTGTCACTTCCATGGCGCTGGGCAACATTGACATGCTGATGGTGGGCGGAATGACCAGCCTTGCCGAGACAGCGGTCTATGCCGTCAGCTTTTATCTGGCCAGCATGATCAAAATCCCGTCCAAAGCGCTCATGAAGATCTCTCAGCCATTAATCGCAGAAGCTCAGTACAAAAAGGACGTGGCAACCATCGATATCATCTACTCCAAAAGCTCCATCAATCAGCTGCTCGTGGGCGGATTGATTTTCATCATCATCGGGGTCAACCTGGATCATGTCTATCAATTTCTGCCGAAGGAGTACCACGCCGGTATCTATGTGTTCCTGTTTATCGGCCTTGCCAAGATGATCGATATGACCGCCGGACTCAATGCAGCTATCATCCGTACGTCGCCCTGGTACCGGTTCGATCTCTATGCTACCGTGCTGCTGGTGCTGCTCACGATCGGAACCAACCTCATCTTCATCCCGATATTCGGCATAACCGGAGCAGCCCTGGCAACGGCACTTTCTGTACTCATCCACAACATCCTGTATGTGATCTACGTAAAGTACCGCTATGGCATCCATCCGTTCAGTAAAAAAACCATTCTTGGCTTTGCCGTTCTTATTGCGGCACTGCTTGTGGCATGGGGGCTGCCATTGCTACCATTCTGGATTGCCGATCTGGTGTTGAGATCGGCAATAGCTGCTGTGATTGTTGTGACCGGAATTTTTCTGTTGAATCTGTCAGAGGATCTTCAGGAATTTATCAGGCAGGTGATATCGGCTGTCTTCCGGCGCAGAAATGGATAGTCATCACACTCTGCATGTGGAAAAGAGGTGCTGAATGAATGGAAGCTTCGCACTGCCAATGCAATCTGCCGGTATCAGCATGAAAGGAAATGTGTCATGATTCTCTTATCTTTGTGCCAATCTCACCCTGACTGAAACAGATTCTCCTTTTCACCTTGACTGCAACAGATTCTCCCTGCCTTAAACAGGTTCTCCCTGACTGAGTCAGGTTATGAGTCAAACAATTTGGAACAACCCGCTGAACACCCATGAGTAAAACGGCATACACTACCCATCACGGAATGACGGATCTGCTGCCCGGTGAAATCGAACAGTGGCAGGCGCTGGAAGCGATTATACACGAAACGGCCCGACTGTTCCACTTTCAGGAAATCCGGACTCCCGTGCTTGAGCAGACCGAACTTATTGCCCGTGGCGTCGGGCAGCTTACGGATATTGTGAGCAAGGAAATGTTTACGTTTGATCGTGGGGAGGACCATTATGTGCTCCGTCCGGAAGGAACAGCCCCGGTTGCACGGGCTTATGTGCAGCATCACCTGGCCCAGCGCGGCGGCACACAGCGGCTGTACTATATCGGCCCCTTCTTCCGGGCCGAACGCCCGCAGAAGGGACGCCAGCGCCAGTTCCACCAGTTCGGAGCCGAACTGGTCGGTGCGCGGGGCTCCATCGCCGATGTGGAGATCATCGCCTTCATGACCAGGATCTATCGACAGATCGGTATCACCAATACCACGCTTAAACTGAATTCAGTGGGCGAACCCGAATCCCGTGAAGCCTATCGAAAAGCACTGCGCGACTATTTTAAACCTCTGGCCGGGCAGCTCAGTGAGGTATCACGCAATCGTCTCGATACCAATCCCATGCGTATCCTGGACTCCAAGGAAGAGCAGGACCAGCCGCTTAAAGCAGGCGCACCCGTCATAACCGACTTCCTCAGTGCCGCTTCCCGCAAACATTTTGAATCAGTCAGGGATCTCCTCGACAAGCTTCGCATTCCGTATGATGTAGATCCGTTTCTTGTGCGCGGACTCGATTACTACACCGAAACGGCATTTGAGCTCACCAGTCCGGACCTTGGATCCCAGGATGCTCTCGGCGGCGGCGGACGCTACGATCTATTGATTGAGGAAGTTGGCGGACCGCCCACTCCTGCTGTTGGTTTTGCCTGCGGGATAGAGCGGCTTATGATTGCCTGCGAAGCTCTTGGTCTAAAACTGGCCGATCCGTCCGGTCCGGATATCTATTTTGTTACAAGAGGTGAAGAAGCTGCCCGTTGGGCACTTGAAAAAATGCCGGATTTGCGAAATAGCGGCCTGGTTTGTACTATGGATTATTCCGGGCGCTCACTTAAGGCACAGATGAAGGATGCCAATCGTCAGCAGGCCCGTTTTGCAGTAATTATCGGGGAACAGGAGCTTAATGACAATATGTTCACTCTGCGTGATATGGAAAAAAGCGAAGAATCACTGATATCCGGCAGTGAAATAACAGAACGTGTTCTTTCTTCCTGAGCAGGGCGCACAGCATATCCTGTTGAATATGTGGATTCACAGCTAAATGGCCTGACAATATAATGGTCTGACAACATAATGGCCTGACGGTCTGATATGAGAACCAAACTGATACTCACTCTGATCCTGCTGCTCGGACTGTTTTTTTTTCTGAACTGGGCCAGCGGACGATATCTAGCTTCGCTTGTAACACAGCAGCTTGACCGTCTCGCATCGGTAGACGATGGTGTGGAATACCGTTACGACAAAGTAGCAGTCAACCCTGCCTTTGGCTCCCTGACCGTCAACAACCTCGCCTTTCATCATCACGGAAATCTCATTGAAATAAAAAAGGTAACCGGATCGCTGACACATGCCGATATGTGGCGGGTGATGCGAAAGGGTTCCGGCGATCCGCTGGCACAGATCCACTCCTTTCGCATCGGGATGGAAGATTTGAATTTTCACGATACACCCTCCGGAATTTCTGGATTTCAGCGGGAGGATAACGATCCGTTCCAGTGGCTTTTCGGGGAGAGCGTGATGATCGGCAGCCTGCACCTGATCTATAACGGCCGGATGGACGAACTGCTTCAGATTGCAGGAAGCACGCACCCACCCAGACAGAACCATCGCATTAGTCTGAAAATGGATGATATCGAGTTCCATGAGGAAATTCCTGAACAGCTTAAGTCCTTGCCTGTTTTCTCCGGATTTTTTTTTCCGGAATTTATCGAGCAGCTGACATTTCAGATCCGATACAACGCAGAGCAAAGGTCGGCCAAGCTCAGTTCACTGCGCATGACGACACCGGATCTCTCACTGCGGACTTCCGGAGAACTGAGTTATGGTGAATCGGGCTGGCCTGATCATCCGGAAAAGTGGAACCTGAATTATATGCTCCACGCCGCAACGCATGAAGTGGCCCGATTGCCATTGCCAGGCAAACTGGGTGGTTTTTCCATGGATACGCTCTCGGTCAGTAGCATTGTATCTTTCGATGATTCGCAGAGAATGCGTCATCCGTTCACCTTGCCTGGTCAGACTTCGGTCTATCTGGGTGACATTTGGTGGTATCCCTCCTCCGATCTCACGCAGCAATACGGACTGATATTCGGAATGTTCGGACTTTCAGACAAGGAACTGCCTATTCAATCGATTCAGGCCAGATGGAGCAACTCGGGGGACACGCTCCGCATCGATGATACTGCAGTGTCCACCGATCCCTTTGATGCAAAGATAAACAGTATTGTGACCCTGCCCCCCGACCTTCGCGCCGACATTTTGGAGGGTTCCATCATATTTACACGGACAAACGCCGCATTCAATGACTTTGTTGACGGAGTCGAAGGACTGTTCCGGGTTGAACTGCCTCGTAAAAATGGTCAGCTGTTTTTTGAATTCTCAGGAGATCCCCGGTCGCCTCACTTCAAATTCCTGGATCAGATATCCGATACGCGCATGCCAGCTCCACCAACGGATGACTGACCATAAACGTGGGTACTGCCATCAGTATCTGTAAGCTGAAACAATCACTCGCACCCATGGATTTTTTGTCAGGCGGTAATCTCTTCCTTCTTTTCGTCGCTGTGATACTCGTGAAACTTTTTCAGGCCTTCATCGCCCATATAGCGCTTGAGAATCTTGGGATCTGTTTTTCTTAGATCAACCAATATCAACCCGTCAAGGACATCGCTGAAATCCGGATCTACATTGAATCCGAGCAGTTTTCCACCCAGCTTAAGGTACTGCTTGAGCAGGATTGGAACTCCTTTATTATCACTTTCGAATTCCGATATCAATTCCGAGACATCCTCCAGACTCCGGATCATGGTGCGGTTTTTCGTATCCATCCCTTTTACCCGGCGACCGCGATACGGCGTTTTCGGCTTCACCATGCGGGCCATATCCGGAAGATAGTTATGAAGCTTGAGGAACGAGACCATGAGATGGCGCGACATGGAATGGTATTCGCTGCTGATGCTGACCGGTCCGAACAACACTTTGTATTTAGGATATTTTACTACATAATGGCCGATACCCTTCCAAAGCAGCATCAGAGGTGCAAAGCTTCGCTGATATTCCGGCCGCACAAATGAGCGCCCCATTTCCAGCGCCGGACTGATCTGGTCAAACAGTGAGCTTTTTATATTGAATAATGTGGTTGTGTAAAGCCCCTTCTTACCGTAACGCTTGATCACATTGTCGGTTCGCCCGATCCGGTAAGCCCCGACGAGTTCTTTCTTCTCTTTGTTCCAGACGAAAAGATGGACATAATAATCATCGAATGGGTCCAGATCGATTGGTTTTCCCGTGCCTTCATAAGTACCCCGGAATGTGACCTCCCGGAGCCTGCCGATTTCATGCATCACTTTGGGCGCCTGTTTTTTAACCATGTGATAGACTTGCAGTTCTTTGCTTTCGAGCAGTTTCTGCGTCTTCGGCAGTGAGGCAATCTCATTCTCGACCTCTTCCGGCGGTATCGGATCTACAATAGGCTTCATTGTTTCACCAGAAATATTTACAGATACGGAGGCCTCTGATCCGGCATCATCGCCGGTGCGATTCTGCAGCATAAACGTACGCTGGCGAAGATAGCTCACCATCTCCTTGTCACCCTCAAAGGTCGCGAGCTTGCTGTAATTGATAACCTTGCCTATGCAGATATCAATATCCAGGTCCTTCTTGTTGAGCAGTTCATTGGGCAGAAGCAAAGTGCGAAGGCGTGGGTGCATCATTCCCAGCATCTGGAATATCGGTCCGTTGAAACCATCGAAGTAGATCGGAAGCACAGGTGATTCGGTTTTTCGAACAAGCGCTGCAACGGTTTCGGTCCATTCCGATTCCACGACTTTACGCTTGCTCATTGAAAAATGAGCAACTTCACCGGCTGGAAATATTCCGAGCATATGGTCGTCACGCAGCCACTGAATCGATTTTTTCATCGAAGCAAGATTGGCGCGAGCTGAATTCTTTCCACCGAAAGGATCTACAAAAAAGAAAACATCCCTCAATTCGGGAATACATTCCAGCAAATAGTTTGCAAGTATCTTGGAGTCACCTCTTGCAGAGCGCAATATGGACGCAAGAATGATGCCCTCAATGCCTCCAAACGGGTGATTGGCAACAACGACAACACGGCCCTTTTGGGGAATATTTTCCATATCGCGTTCCGAGATATGGTAGTTTACATTCATCCGTTCAAGCAGCTTATCATAAAATGCCTGATCGGTTTGATACCTAAGCGCATCATTATAGAGATTGTTCAGACCTTTAAAAGACAACAGTTTCTCCAGTGGTCTTTTCGCAACACGAAGAAGATTCCGGCGCACTGCTCCCTCGACCTCAAAATCCAGATTGAAAATTTTTGCTGGCTTATCCGATTCATTCATACGATCAAACCATTACGGTTGTATTAACTTGCAATTATCTTACGACAAGCCCCCCGCTTCCACATCAAATCTTCCAAAGAGAATAACAATATAACATAATCGCAAAAAGTGAAAACACATCTGCAAGCGAGGGGTTTCACTATTGCAACGTGAATACCTAAACGATAATTTTACGGGACACTCAGGCGTTTCAGAATTGCCGGAATATAACAAACAAAGTCAAAGCAAACCATGTCCGAAATTGAATTCCAGAAACAGGCTGCCACCGGGACAAAAAAGAAGGAAAAAGTGGATGAGCCGCCACTCTATAAAGTCATTTTGCTGAACGATGATTATACCACTTTTGATTTTGTAGTAAGTGTGCTGACCGGTATTTTTGGCAAATCGGTGCCGGAAGCAGTTACCATTACCACCGATGTCCACCAGAAGGGATCCGGCGTATGCGGGCTTTTCCCGCGTGATATCGCTGAAACCAAGGTGGATATGGTGGCCAGAAGCAGCAAGGAAGCCGGATTCCCGCTCCGATGCACCATGGAAATAGCATAAATCATACTACCAACGCACAACCACTGATGATCAGCAAAACACTGGACCAGGTTCTTCGAAGCTCTTTTCTGATGGCGACACATCTCAAGCACGAGATGGTCACCCTGGAACATCTGCTTCACGCCATTGTCAACGATGCCACAGGGAATCATATCCTGAGAAACTGCGGTGTGGACCTGGAATTGCTGGAAGCTGACCTGGAGGACTATTACAGCAAGATTCCCAAAAGATATGATGAATCCATGGATCCTGTTCATACCATTGGATTCCGGCGAACGCTTCAGCGGGCTCTGATCCACAGCCGATCGGCGGAACAGGAGGAGACCGATGTCGGAGATCTGCTTGTCTCCATGTTCGCTGAGGAAGACAGCCATGCCATGTATTTTTTGGAGAAGCAGGACGTATCCCGGCTCGATGTGCTCAACTTTGTTGCACACCGTATTTCCAAACCCGGTTTTGAGCATCCGGAGGACGATCCTGAAAAAACCGATGATGGATCTGCTGATCGTGATGATGAATATGACGGGGATGACAAGCCCGGCTTCATGTCGGATCCTGCCGGTGATCCTGACGCCGAACCGGAGCCGGATTCAGCAACCGGCCAGCATCCGGGAGGAAAAAAACATAAGCAAAAAACAGACCTCCTGGAATTGTACACCGAGGAGTGGACAGCCAAAGCGCGGGACGGTCAGTTTGACAAGGTAATCGGACGAAATCTTGAAATCGGGCGCAGCATTGAAATCCTTTGCCGGCGTCAGAAAAACAATCCGATTTTCGTCGGGGATCCCGGTGTCGGAAAGACGGCCATCACGCAGGGCCTGGCACAGAAAATTGTAGCAAATGAGGTGCCCGAACGAATTCAGAACTTTCGGATCTATGCACTTGATCTTGGAGCACTGCTGGCCGGAACCAAATTTCGCGGGGATTTCGAGGCACGACTAAAAGGTGTACTGAAGGCATTGCAAAAGAGAAAAAACGTAATTCTCTTTATCGATGAAATTCATACTATCATCGGGGCCGGAGCTGCCGGTTCAAGCACACTGGATGCCTCCAACATGCTCAAACCACTGCTGGCGGACGGTAATATTCGGTGTATTGGTGCTACCACATTCGAAGAATACAAAAACCTCTTCGAAAAAGACCGGGCACTATCCCGGAGATTCCAGAAAATCGAGATCGAAGAACCCGATATACCCACAACTATTGACATTCTAAAAGGGTTGAAGGGTGTCTATGAAGATTATCACGGACTGAAAATCACAAACTCCGCCCTGGAAGTGGCGGCACGGCTTTCCGCAAAGTATCTGACCGAACGCCGCCTTCCTGACAAAGCTATTGATGTCATCGACGAGGCCTGCTCACAGGTATCACTTCAGTCAGGAAAACGCAAACAGCTGGCTCCCAAAGACATTGAAATTCTCGTTTCAAAAATGGCACGGGTTCCGGTGCATCAGCTTGCCGGAGCCGAAAAAGAAGGGCTGCGCGATCTGGAAGCTGCGTTGAACAGGAATGTGTATGGCCAGGTAGATGCGGTGCGGGCGCTTGTCACGGCTGTGAAACGAAGCCGGGCAGGCCTCGGCAACGAAACCAAGCCTGTCGGTTCATTCCTCTTCTCCGGTCCGACCGGCGTCGGTAAAACCGAGCTGTGCCGGCAGGTGGCTGATCAACTTGGTATTCCGCTGGTGCGCTTTGACATGAGCGAGTACATGGAAAAACACACCGTATCGCGGCTGATCGGGGCACCGGCCGGTTATGTCGGCTTCGAGCAGGGCGGACTGCTTACAGATGCCATCCGCCGACAGCCGAATTCGGTACTGCTGCTGGATGAAATTGAAAAAGCCCATCCGGATATCTTCAATATACTGCTGCAAATCATGGATTACGCCACGGCCACCGACAACACCGGCCGCAAAGCCGACTTCCGCAATGTGCTTCTGATAATGACCTCAAATGTAGGTTCACGCGAAATAAGCAGTGCGCAGATCGGGTTTGGCGGCGATCCGTCGAAAAGACTTGGAGGTGATCCCAAAAAAGCGATTGAAAAACAATTCAGTCCGGAATTCCGGAACCGTCTGGACGATATTGTCATCTTCCGGCATCTGGACCGCACCGTAGTCGAAAGCATAGTTTACAAATTCATCCGTGAACTGGAGCATCAGCTCAAAAGCAAAAACGTCTCCATCCGGATGACAAAAAAAGCGGTGGATTGGCTGGCTGACAAAGGCTACGATCCGGCATTCGGGGCAAGGCCGATGGCTCGTGTAATACAGGAATCCATCAAAAACCGGCTGGTCGATGAACTTCTGTTTGGAAAGCTCCAACAGGGCGGTAATGTAACCCTTTCAGAAAAGAACGGCGAACTCACATTTCGTTTCACGCAATCAGGCAGCTGAAATCCGGTTTCAGCTATTCGTGAATCTGTCATGGCAGACACAGCTCCTCATTGAAAAAAAGCCATGGACGCTTGTGCATCCATGGCTTAATAGAACCATAACTGAGATTATTGCAGCAATACCCAGCTCTCAAATCATCTACTCAGAGGGGGGAAGCAATACCTGATCAATGACGTGAATAACACCATTTACACCCTGGATATCAACCGTGGTGATCGCGGCATTGCCGTTGACTGTGGCGGCACCACCTGACACCTCAACAGTAATGGAATTTCCGTTCAATGTGGTTACCTGTTGCGATGGCTGAAGATCTGACGAAAGCACTTCTCCCTGAACCACGTGGTAGAGAAGGACATCTGTAAGCTCCTCCAATGTCAGATCAGAGGCAACTCCGGCGATAACGGCGAAAGCAGCGTTGGTGGGAGCAAACACAGTGAACGGCCCTTCACCACTCAGCGCTCCGGCAAGGTCGGCCTGGATTACGGCATCCACTAAAGCGGAGAGGAAATAACGCTTGACAGCATTATCCACGATCGTTCCGTAAGCATCCGGAAGTATTACATTATCTATCACATGAATGACGCCATTTCTGGCTTCAATATTTGCTGACGTTACCGATGCGGTTCCGTTTACCGTCACGCCGCCGTTGCTGCCAGCTGTGACGAAGATCTCCTCACCATTGAGTGTTTCCACGGTTTGCTCGGATTCAAGCTGACCTGAAAACACTTCTGCACCAAGGGCATGATAGAGCAGAATAGACTCAAGCTGTTCTTCTGCAAGCGACTCCAGCGTGCCTTCCGGAAGTGCGGCAAAAGCATCATTGGTAGGGGCAAAAACGGTGAACTCACCGTCGCCATCCAGAGCAGCGTCAAGACCGGTGGCTTGAAGTGCACCGACCAGCGTTGAGAACTGGGCATTAAGGGCTGCGATTTCGGTAATGCTGGGATCCTGCATGTCCGCATTGGACGTTGAATCGTCCGAGCATGCATTAAGCACGATGGCGAACGATAGCAGGAAAAGGAGTTGAAATGTTATGAGTGATTTCATAAATCAGGTATTTGGTTGTTGATTGGTTGTAAATCTGTTGTCGTTGTTGTTGTCGTAGTCTGTGAACACCCTGCAAAAGGTAAAATCACATACAGACGTTCCCTGCAATTCCAATTATTTTGGATTGATGGACACGACTAACCATGCGCCTCTTCATTCTTGATTTCTGTATCTCATTGCACTACAATCAGTAGTACTTACAAAAAAAGCATCGCAGTCATGTGAGACCCGATGCTTTTTTTACATTTTTCCAGCCATGAAGGCCAGTTGCAGTCATGATTTGCAGTCATGATCTGTACTTTTTTATATCTGAAACCGGCCTCTGCCAGAGCTGCCAAAGGCCGGACGCCCCCTATCTTTTGATCGGATAATCCGGAGGCTCCGGCAAGCTTACATCCATTTCATCCAGAAGCTCAAGCAGATGCACCACGGCAGTGTTCAGCTGCTCATCTATGCCGGCATATTCCTTGGCCGGATCGTTGTCAACCGGGATATCCGGATCCACACCATATCCTTCGATAATCCACTCCTCGCCTTCTGTGTCATAGGACGCAAATTCAGGCCGGTTCAGAAATCCACCATCCATGAAGGGCAACGACTGCCGTATTCCGACGACACCACCCCATGTCCGCTGTCCGATCAACTTGCCCAGTCCGTGCTTTCGGAACCGATACGGAAACAGGTCACCGTCCGATGCGGAAAACGGATCGATGAGGGTCACCATCGGTCCCATCATCATGGCATACGGGTCGGGTGACGGTACGGCGTTTCGTGCCATATCCACCATCGCCAGCTCACGACGCAAACGCTCTATTATCATCGGAGAGACATTGCCTCCACCATTACCGCGCACATCGATGATCAAGGCTTCCATGCGAAGCTGCGGATAAAAGTGTTTGACAAATTCATTGAGTCCGTCCGTCCCCATGTCCGGAATGTGTAAATAGCCGACCCGGCCATCCGAAGCCTCGTTCACCTTTTCAATATTATTCTGAACCCAGTTGTAATAATAGAGATCCGCTTCATCTGCAATGGGTTTGACGATCACATCTCTCGCACCGGAAACCGCTGGAGAATCATTCACACCAAGCACCACCGGTTTCCCGGCCTTATCGATCAACGATTCGTAGATATTAGCCATTTGGGATGTCAGCTGACCATTGACACGAACGATGTACATTCCTTCGGTCACATTCACCCCGACTTCGGTTAGCGGGGAACGCCGGGAATCCACCCAGTTCTCACCCTTGAGAATGCGTTTTATCCGGTAAAATCCAGAATCCTCATCACGTTCAAGCTCAGCGCCCAGCCGGCCCATTTGAATACGTTCCGGCTGAGGACGATCACCGCCACCGACATAAGCGTGTCCCACATTCAATTCACCGATCATCTCGCCGATTATATAGGTCAGGTCGTTGCGATGTGCCACATGATCGACCAGCGGGCGGTAGTTTTCGCGCACGGCCTCCCAGTCCACGCCATGCAGGTTGGGCGCATAAAGGAAATCGCGCATCTGCCGCCAGCTTTCATGGAAGATCTGTACCCACTCCTCTGTGCGATCAAGCCGCACTTTCATGTTTGACAGATCAAGTTTGGGATCCGGCTCGGTCTCCTGTGCCGGTAAATCGACGATTGCGTAGTCGCTGCCACTGGCCAGCATCACCTTCTTGCCGTTTCGTGAGATCCGGTAGCCGGAAAAAGCCCCTATCATCTGTTCTTTTTCCTCTTCGAGGTCATAATAGAGCAATACGGTCTGGCTGTCGGACATTCCATTGCGCTGATAATAGATGCGGGATCCGACCGATTGCAGGTTCCCATAGTTGGACGGCTGCACCGGAAGATCGATGATCCGGCGGGACAGATGTTCGGTATCAATATGAATGTACTCAGAGGGGGCAGATTCATCGTTCTCGTCACTGTCATCATTCTCACCCTCCAGGGAGACCTCATCATTCTTCGGTTTGAATGGCGACTTCAGATCGTCCCGCAGCGTCACAAAATAGATGCGTTGCATGTCAGCATAGGCATGATTCCATTCGGTATGACTGTATATCGGATTGAAATCACGGTTTGAGACAAAGAACAGATAGCTGCCGTCGCGACTGAATTCCGGATTGCCCGCCGAGTACCAGCCGTCGGTCACTTTGTGATGCTCATCATTATCGACAGAATAAATCCAGATGCGCTGCATGGTTTCGACTTCTGGCAGTGTATAGGCAATCCATCGGCTGTCAGGAGACCAGGTATATTGCGACATTTCCCATGCCTCAGCCTGACGTACAATGGTGGTTTCACCGGAAGACACATCCAGCATGTTCAGACGAAGTTTTTTGTCCGCCCATAGAATTTTTTCACTGTCTGGCGACCAAACAATGCGGTATTTGTATGTATCAGCACCGGTAGAAAGCTGCCGCATCGCACCGGATCCGTCCTGTGGAATCACATAGATCTCATCCTCACCGCTTTTGTCGGAGATGAAGGTGATATGGCGACCGTCCGGCGACCATACCGGATCACGATCATGCACTCCGGAGGTTCCTGTCAGATTTCGTGTAATTCCGCTACGGGCGGGTACGGTGAAGATATCACCCCGGGCACCAAAAAGAGCCCGGTTTCCATCCGGAGCGACATCAAACGAGTTAATAAACTCCGTGGCATCAGTGAGTCCGCCGCGACCTGTGAGCCGGTCGTCTTTCACCCGGATCGGCACACGATTGTATTCCTCGGTCGCAATAGTAAAAAGGTAGATATGCCCCCCGTTTTCAAAGACGATATGCCGCTGGCCGATCGACGGGAATTTGATGTCAAAGTCGGTAAAATTTGTCAGCTTGCGGGTCTCTTCCGATTCCAGATCATAGACATACAGATTCATCCGACCAGATTCTTCCCGATCCGAAAGAAAATAAATACGATTGCCATGCCACATGGGAATGATATCCTGGGCATCGGTATCGGTAATCCGGATGGTTTCCCTGGTTTCAAAATCATACACCCAAATATCGTCAGCCATGCCGCCGCGATATCGTTTCCAGGTGCGGAATTCACGAAAAATCCGGTTATAGGCCAGTTTCGAGCCATCGGGTGAATACGATGCAAAACCACCGCGTGGCAACGGAAGCTGCCTGGCAATATCACCTTCCGGATCAGTCAGATAAAGATGGCCTTTGAAGGAGTTGAACTCACGTTTGCGGGATCGGAATAGCACCTGCTCGCCGTCGGGGGTCCATCCCATGACAATATTGTTAGGACCCATCCGGTCGGCGACATCATCGCGGCCAAGAGTAGGGGTGAATGTCATGCGCTCGGGCTCGCCACCGCCTGCCGGAATCCGATACACTTCCGTGTTGCCGTCATACTGGCCGGTAAAAGCGATCCAGCGTCCGTCAGGTGAGTAGCGCGGGAACATTTCGTAGCCGTCATGGCCGGTAAGGCGCCGAGCCGTTCCCCCGTTCACCGGAACGGTGTACAGATTGCCGGCATAGGAAAACACAATCTGGTTTTCATAAATGTCGGGAAAACGAAGCAGCCGGGTTTCGTCAGCGGCATGTGCGGCATGACTCATACATGCAGTCAGAATAAGCACTGCAGAACACAGGATGAACAAAAAAGAGGACCACTCTTTTTTGCTAATTATCTCGTTCATGATCTTTAATAAATAATAGAGTTGATGGGGAGAAAATGATTTTTATCATAATTATGCCCCGCAAGATAAAAACTAAGAAGATGTAATAGAATTTTTTTTCTAATACCTGCTGATATCCGCTTTTTAAAGCTCTCCGATAACCTCCCCGCAATTTATATTCTCCGGTCCATGATACGGATTGGCAACCCGGTCTGTGCGGTGGAGCCAGACTGCATCCAAATCATCTTCTCCGAAATATTGGCATCGAAATACATAAATTGTCTCACCCGGATTGCCAAAATGCTCTATCAAATCTTTTAATCCGGAAGAAAGCTGAGCCAGCGCTTCTCTTTGTTCTTGTATGTTTCCGGCGTCAACAATATCACCGGCAGCCTGCACGAGCACACCTCTCATTTCCAGCCACACAGAAAGGTCATCTTCACTGAACAGAGCATCCTGTGTCGTGCTGAAGGATGTCTCAAGCCGCTCGGCCCAGGCTTGTGCAAGATCCTGGCGATTATGCACCAGTCCGTCTTTGGTGTTCATGTACTGCTCGATAAAACGCTCAAATCTTTTTGACAGCTCCTCATTGTTTTTTGCGGCGAGTTCGCTGATAAAGCCAAATAATAACAGCGAGATCAGCAACAAGGGAATGATCTTTCTCATATTCACCTCTCCGTTTGGTTACAGGTGAAACTAAATGACTTCATCAAGATGTATAGAATCTGATGAAAAGGAAAGTTTTTCTTGTTGAATAATGTATTTTGTACCCTTAGTCTGATGAGTTGCATTGCCCTCGTAATCACGCATGAAGTCCAGACCCCGATGAACGCATTCCGTTTTCAATCCGCCCGATTCCCAACTTGTTGCCTTTCCTTTCTGCTTCCATTACTGATTTCATGGAGCCTGCTGCTCTCTTGCTGCGACCGGCACACCCATGATGTGATCATCACCAGCGGAGCTATTTATGACGGATCCGGAGGAGAGCCTTTTACCGGCGGAATTGCTGTGCGTGACGGACGTATCACCCACATCGGCACGTTGCCGGACGATATTTCGGCACCGGCGCAAATCGATGCCCGCGGAATGGCCGTCTCGCCGGGATTTATCAACATGCTGAGCTGGGCGGATGTGCCTCTGCTGCATGACGGACGATCTATGAGTGACATCAAACAGGGTGTTACACTTGAAGTGATGGGCGAGGGCTGGTCCATGGGACCGTTCACAGATGAAATGTCGCGCGATCGGGAGGAAGATCAGGGTGATATCACCTATGATGTAACCTGGCGGACACTTGGCGGATTTCTCGAGCATTTGGAGCAACGAGGTGTCTCAACCAACGTGGCTTCATTTGTCGGCGCGACCACGGTTCGCATCTATGCAATTGGACGGGATGATCGCGCCCCGACACCTGACGAACTTGAGCTGATGCAGCAGCTGGTCCGTGAAGCCATGGAGGAGGGCGCTATGGGTCTCAGCACCGCCCTTATCTATGCCCCGGCCTGGTATGCCGATACGGATGAACTGATTGCTCTCTCTTCTGTGGTTGCCGAATTCAACGGTCTGTACGCCACCCATCTGCGCAGTGAAGGTGACCGGTTTCTTGAAGCCGTTGAGGAAATGCTGCAGATCGCCGAAGAGACCGGCATCGCCGTACATATCCATCACCTGAAAGCTGCCGGAACCGACAACTGGCATAAAATCGACGACGTCATTGCACGTGTGGAACAGGCCCAGCGCGAAGGACATGACGTCTCCGCCAATATGTACCTCTATACAGCGGCATCCACCCAGCTCTCTGCCGTTGTCCCTCCATGGGCGCGGGAAGGCGGACGCCGGGCCATGATCGAACGATTTGAAAATCCGGTTATCCGGGCTGAAATCATACTGGAAATGGAGCGGCCTGACCCTGAGTGGGAAAATTTTTTCCAGATGGTCGCCTCACCCGATGACATTACACTTGTCGGATTTCGCAATGATGACCTGCAGCAGTTCACAGGATGGTCCCTTCAGGAGGTTGCCGATTTACGCGGCACAGCACCCTCAGAAACGGTTCTGGATCTGATCACGGAAGACAATTCCGGCATCAGCGCGGTCTACCACCTTATGTCGGAGGAGAATGTGGAGAAACAGGTGCAGCTTCCATGGATGGCATTCGGATCCGACGGCGGCTCCATAGCATCATATGGTGCCTTTCTCAACCGGAATCCCCATCCGCGCGCCTATGGCAATTTCGCCAGACTTCTGGGCCATTATGTGCGCGACAAAACTCTCATCACGCTGGAAGATGCCATTCACCGGCTCACCGCATATCCCGCCAGGCTCCTGGGTATCGATGACGAACGCGGACATCTGGCCGAAGGTTATTACGCTGATATTGTGATTTTCGATCCCGCCGAAATCCGCGACCACGCCACATATGATGATCCGCATCAGTATGCAACCGGGGTCCATCATGTCCTGGTCAACGGTGTTACCGTGCTGAGCGAAGGTGAGCACACCGGAGCCAAACCGGGCATGGTAGTGCGCGGTCCGGGCTGGAAAAAACCATGAACGATCAATGATCCCTTGCAGAAACCCGGAGGTTTATCTTACGGAGGTTTATCTTGCGGAGGTTTACCTTACATGCTTTTCCAGATGCATGTAATCCGGTGTCAGTTGGCCATTATACACAATAACGGCGCGTTTAAGCTCCGCTGGCAGATCGAGTGACCCGAATGCCGTGCTATAATCGGCATGAGCCAGTTTGGGAATCCAGGGATGAAGCAGCCGGCTGAAATGCTCAGAGGATTCCCGCGGCAATTCGCTCGGCAGAATATCAACGGCCATCACCGCCACGCCACGACCCTCAAAACCCATTTTATGTACTCCTGATACCGGATCATAAACGAAAACCGGATTTTCTATTCCGGTGGCTTTCACCGTGCATTCAATTGACCCATCCGGATCACAGGTGATATCTCCAATAACCCACAAATGCGGTGATTCCCGGCTGTACATATTACGTAAATAGGATTTGGTTACCAGGCGGGGATAGCGTTCATCCCAGTAAATGCCGTTGATTAGTACATTAACATGTGGTAAAAAATCCTCGAATCTCGATTCGTACTCTTCCGGATGAACAATATAGTGATCAAGTTCAAAAGTCCGTCCCTCCTTGTGAACCATGTAATCTGCCGGGATGAGATTCACTTTGTACAGTTTGTGCGGGTCCGTTTTCAAGTCTGTGTTCTGTGTTATTTCAATCAGTTTTGATGCCGGAATCTCCTCAACAGGAAGCAGATCCAGAATCTCAAGAGCTCCCCGGGCAACATTTCCGTCACCGGTGACCCCGAAGATCACCGGTCCGGTTCCGGCCGGCAGTCCTTCCGAAGCGATTCGCTCTCCTGCTTCACGCACATCCGCCCTGGCATCGGCAAGAGAGTTGTACGATGCAGCCTGCTTCACTTTCAGAAACGGGGATTTCTTTCCGGTTGCTTCAAGCCGGCGGCCCAAAGTCCAGATGGTGTTGATCATTCCGGCCAGGCCCGCATGCCGCCCGAAGAAAATAAGGCGCTGACCGGCATCATCCATGATCCGTTCATAATCGATCAATGTGGCGCCAGAATCCATCAGATCCCGCAGCATTGGCATATTGCCGGGTTGCCCCTTGATCACATGAGAAAAGTAGACATACACCTTGCCCAGTCTGAAATATCCCACGGGCATCTCTTTAACCCCGAGAATGATATCACAGAAAGAGACATCATCCACAACTCCGGCACCCGCTGCTTCAAATTCCCCGTGAGAGAATATTCTCTTGGATGATGATTCCACATAGACGGGTATGTCATATCGGTTTATCAGGAAACGGACATCTTCCGGCACCAGCGGGGTGCGGCGCTCCGGCGCGTACTTGTCCTCGTGACGAATGCCGACTGTTTGCATATGTTTTTTTGCCTCCAACTTGAACGGGTCCAACTTATGCAGGCAGACAAATCCGATCATCAACCGGCCGGATATTCAACCTGCTTTGCTAGAGTACAATCTGCATTTGAAGTGTGAGAAGATTGCCGAGGTCGCTGGCTGCACCTGGACGGCGGTCACTTCGGACTTCGTAGTTCAATGAAACCCGTGTGTGACCCTGCAGGTAATAATTGAGACCGGCCGTAAGTACGGTGAGAGCCGAATCTGAAAAATCAAGTTCGGAGTCCGGCCGGTGCATTTCAAACCGCATGATACCCTGCAATTCTTCGGTGAAATGGTAGCCGGTAAGAACATAACCGCCATGCTGGTTGAGGTCGCTTCCGCCAGCCTGTTCGTCTTTGCGGAAGATATACTCCCCACGGACAAGCAACGGCGCCAAGTGCCAGGTCACATCCACAGCCAGCTGGAAACGGTCAGGTTCTGTGGCAGGCTGCGGCGATTTTCCAATATGAAACGAGACACCCAGTGTCAGCTCATCTGAAGCCTGGTACCCAAACCGGCCGAGCAAATCCTTGGGATCGATGCGTTCGGCCACGTTGGCACCGGTTCCGTTCACCAGGGCAATGGCGTAACTGATCCCATCCTGGGAGCCACTTGCCTGGATTCCAACATCACGGAACATCCTGAAGTAATTCATGCGGCGCACGGTTAGTGACCGTTCGATAGCCGGGTTCAAAAAAACCGGTTCCGGACCTTCGAGACCGAAGGGAACAAGAAACTGCCCGGTGCGGAGCCGGAGCATGGGATGGATATCGAAATCAACAAAGCCGTTCACCAGCTGCGGATTGCGGTTGGGAGGCTCCAATGCGCCGGCGACAATATTCACGGAGATCAGTTCATTCAGGCTGCCGGCAAGGCCGACCCTCGCCCGGTAGATGGAAAAAGCCACCGGATTATCGGAATCCTGTTCCATTGCAACGTTCTGCTCCATGAAACCGGTAACCCGATACGCTGGATAGGTGTCACCCGGATCGTCCGGTACCTGGCTGCCGGAATAGCTGAATGCCGAATTTGAAATTATAAGTAGAGATACAATTGCTCCAATAACAGGGAAGTAAATAATAGGTTTCATATGCTCGCTCCATTCGCTACTTTTACAAATATTTTTTTGCATGATAACATAAGATAATCATTAATGGAAGAGTCTGGACAGAATCTCATTCGCTGGGTGGTTTCGCATCTGCCCGAGCAGCTGCATTTTGCCTACATCGATACCGTCGCAGGATTTCTTCTGCTGACCCTGCTGGTTGCTTTTCTGCACCTTCTTGTCCGGGTATGGCTGATCAAGCTGTTTACAAAACTTGGAAAGAAAGCCAACCACCCGTGGTACAATGCCCTTATGCAGCACCGGGTGCCGCAGCGTGCGCTCTTCATCCTTCCACTTCTGATATTTTACATCGGCTTCGACTGGGTGTCCGATCTGCCTGAGGAGTTGCTGTACTTTTTCACCCGAATCATTAACTCCCTGATGATTCTCGTGATCGCCCGCTCGCTTGATGCGTTTCTCTCCACGCTTCATACCATCTACATGACACGCCCTGCAAAGCAGCGGCGCCCGATTAAAAGTTATATACAGCTGGCCAAGGTACTGGTATATATCATTGCTATAATCCTGATCATCGCTCAGCTAGCCAATCAGTCGCCCTGGTATTTCCTGAGCGGTATCGGTGCGATGACCGCCATTTTCATGCT
>SLKA01000112.1 GCA_007134845.1 Balneolales bacterium | reverse complement strand
TGATGATCTGATACTGCTTTTTCGCCTGGTTCTTTTTTTCTGTTTTTTCCAGGGCCATGGCATAATAATATCGGAATATTATATTATCGGGCCAGTTTTGCACCAGTGGTTCCACGATTCTGAGGGCATCATCATAGCGTTCCTCTTCGTGATACAGATATGCAAGGATCATCCCGGCATCAGCGCTGGTGTACGAATCACTCATAGCCGCCTCCTCAAGCATCCTCAGCCCTTCATTCCTGTTGCCTGAGAGTCCGATCATGCTTGTCAGCCAGCGGGCTTCCCTGGGTATGGTACCCATCATGTAATTAAAAACCCCCTGCCCAATCAGCACATCCGGATTATCTGTGCTCATGCTCATCAGGCGGCGTGTAAAAGACAAGCCGCTGGCTCCGCTCTGAACGGCTGTTCGGTAGTGGCGTTCACTTGCAGCTACAAGACCGCGATAGCCAAATAAGCCTCCCATCATCAGTACAGTAGTAGTGTCTTCCGGAGCCGCTTTCATCCTTCTTTTTCCCACCTGGATGGCCTTCTCCGATTTCTCAAGAAACTCCTGAGCGGCTGCCGGGGATTCATCAGCAAAAAAGTATTTCCAAAACGGCACCATGGCTTCAAAGAAGTATGGTCTGGGATCATTCTCATCCGCTTTCTGCAAATCGTCAAAGATGGAGCGGGCCTCGTCCCAATCCGTCCTGTAGAATGCAGCTATTCCGAAATCCAGCTTTTTCTCAAAACTGCGATAGTGGTCACGATCACTTTCCGACTCAACCGCATCTTTGGATTCCGCAGAGAGCGGCATAAGCATAATTAGCAATACTGTCAGATACATAAATACTTCCAGATGGATGATAACAGTGAACAGTAGTTATCGTTCAATGGTCCGGATTTATTGCAGATTAAGGCTTCAGTCATCGAAATGGCCCGGTCCCAGGCGGCCTTCTGAGCTGGCAATCGCTACGGAAACAGCGGCATCACCTGTAATATTGACCGCTGTGCGAACCATATCAAGGATCCGGTCAACGCCAAGAATGAGTGCAATACCTTCAACCGGAACTTCCACGGCCTGAAGCACAATGACCAGCATGATGATGCCGGCTCCGGGCACACCGGCTGTCCCAATGGAAGCAAGTGTAGCCGTAATGACAATAATAATCTGCTGTGAAAGGGTGAGATCGATGCCAACAGCCTGCGCTATGAATACCGCCGCCACTGCCTGATACAAACTGGTGCCATCCATGTTGATGGTAGCTCCCACGGGAAGGACAAAACTGGCCACTTCCTCATGCACACCGAGTTTTTTCTCAACACGCTCCATGGTCAGCGGCAGGGTTGCCAGACTCGAACTGGTGCTGAAACCCAGCAACTGAGCAGGGCGAATGCCTCTGAGGAAATTCCACATCGTCATATTACTGAACAGTTTGAACAGTGTGGTGTAGACAATGGCAACATGAAGCAGCAATCCCGCAATCACAACCAGTACATACATCAGCAGTGCCTGAAGCAATTCGACGGTGCCGCGCAGGTCCTCTCCTCCAAGGTCCACAATGACCGCAGCAATCAATGCAAATACGCCGTATGGAGCTATTTTCATGATCATCTCTACAATCTTGATGATCACGTCATTGAGGGCGTCGAAAAAATCCACAAGGATCTTCGATTTTTCCGAAGGAATCTTCATCAGGCCGATGCCAATAACCAGCGCCACAAAAACTATCTGAAGCATATTGGCGTTTTCAGAAGCGGCTGCAAAGAAATTGGAGGGCACGATATCGACAATGAATTGAAGCGGGCTGCGATCCAGCACTTCGGTTGCCGCTTCTTCCTGACCCTCAATATTCTCCTGATAGCTCAGAAACAGACTGTCTCTGGTCTCCTCCGGCAGGACCTTTCCCGGCTGGAATATGTTAACCACGGTAAGTCCGATGGTAATAGCAAAAACCGTGGTCACCATATAGATTCCAATCGTTTTGCCACCCATGCGGGAGAGCTTTTTCAGGTCATTGAGATTGGTAATGCCCACAATAAGCGAGGCAATGACCAATGGAATGGCAACCAGCTGGAGCATGCGGATGAATATGGTGCCGAACGGCTGGATATAATCTGTCGTAAAAACCTGCAAACCGGCCATTGAGGCAAAGATACCCCAGATGAGACCGGCTATCAATCCAATCAGTATCTGCCAGTGAAGTGTTTTATACCAGGTCATGTTGCAGCGCAGTTAGTACAGCAGTACAGCTATGGCCGAAGCGATTCCGGCAGCAATGAAATGAACTCCATCCTTTCCCGGAACGAAACGTTGCAACCAGATCAGCTTTGATTTCTTAGCGGTATCCGGAAGCCAGCGTTCTGCTGTTTTGTGTACAAGAAAAATCGCACCAAGATAGGAATCCACAAAACAACCTGAAAATCCGGCAACCAAAACGACCACTCCGGCACGCAAATCCCATGAAAATGTAAATATGAGGAATAGCATGGCGACAGAAAGGGCGCCCGCAGCAGCAGCGAGCATGCCCGGCAAGCTGACCGCGCCGGCCGTTCCGGATGGCACCACCTGCATTGTGGTAATGAGTTTTGCATTCTCGAAAAGGCTCTGTATGGTGATCGATGCCCAGATACTGGAAATCACAGATGCCATGGCTGCACCTGCGGCAACCATCTGCCAGCTATCATCAAACATGAAAAAAAATGCAATAAAAAGGACAAACCAGAATGTATTCGCCCAAATCTGCAGACCCTCTTTTCGGACTGCAGTAAACGGATGTTCTGCGATGCCAAACCACCATGAGAGCATGTAACTCCCGAGATAAAGAAACAGGATAAGCACTGCACCCGCCCAGCTTCCAAGCCCCACTGAAAAAACACCGACTATCAGGGCCGCACCCGCGCCATCGATTGTCAAACTATTGTTAAGAAATGCTATTAAAGCAACTGCACTGCAGATAATTAGAGTGATGATAATCCAGATACGTTCTGACGAATCTGCAAACAGCACAAAAAGGGCGATAAGCAGAATGGCAAAGACGTAATTAAGCAGTCGGTCAGCCAAGGCTATGGTAAAGTCGAGCTCGAATTAGTTTCTTTAGATTGGTCGTCTTTTACTTCTTGCTGAGACAGTTTCGGATCGGTTTTGAAAACAGCGACAGCAACAAAAATAAAACCTGCCATCACAAGCAACGGGGCAATATAGAGCGAATAGATTCCATGTTGCTGCCCTTCAATATACATGCCTCCAAACCCCAGGATGACAAATAACACCCCCAGGGCAAGTAACTTGTAATTGTATGCCGACAGTAGCATCGGCATAACAGGACCTTTTTTCCGTCTGCGGGGGCGTTCTTTTTTTCTTGCTTTACTCATAAAGCGCTCTGATTAATTATTGTCCTAAACACATCCGGTGCTGATTTGCAACGACTTGGCCCGGTTTGTTTCCAGCAGCCTTCTGCGTAATTGTGAAAAGATAATTTCTATTGACGTGCTTAGCAAATTTTTACTTGAGTGAGTGAAACCATGTTGCATTTAAAAAACACTTTTCATAAGTTAAACAGGTGTTTGAGATGATCACTTTTCATAACCGTTTTACCATATCAACCCTGAAACTGTTACTTAAGAGAGAGCCACACATTGCTGCAGCATGAATCGCATCAATGTGTTTGAACGCAAACCCTAGAGAGGCTTTTAAGCCTTGGCTCCTGTTGTCGACCCGCAGCAGGAGCTTTTTTTGCTTATCTTCCAGCAAAGGTAATGCCGGATTGATTGCGGGCATATCGACAGCGCCCGTCACGCTCCGGTTCATTAATCCTCTTTGTTAGAAATCATTATTACAGGATAAATGGACACGACACCCTCAACGGTTACACTCGCACTCATACAGCTATCCTGCTCCGAGAACATCGAAGCCAATCTGGATAAGACATTTCGCCGGATTAGTGAAGCAGCCGGGGAAGGTGCGCAAGTCATTATACTGCAGGAACTTTTTGCATGGCCCTATTTCTGCCGTGAGATAAATGAACGGTATTTTGCGTGGGCAGAATCGGTACCGGGTCCTCTCACATACAGGCTCTGCAAGCTTGCCGGAGAGCTCAATGTGGTTATTGTAGCGTCGTTGTTTGAAAAGCGCGCTCCCGGACTTTATCACAATACGGCAGCTGTAATCGATGCTGACGGTACATATCTTGGCAAGTATCGAAAAATGCACATACCGGAGGATCCGGGATTCCATGAAAAATTCTATTTTACTCCGGGAGACATGGGATATTCCATTTTTGCAACACACTATGGTCGCATCGGTGTGCTGATATGCTGGGATCAGTGGTATCCGGAGGCTGCACGGATCACAGCTATGATGGGGGCAGACCTTCTGGTATATCCAACGGCTATCGCATCGCTGCCCGAGGAGGCAGGGGAATTGTCGGGTCGTTATCTTGAGGCGTGGCAAACCATTCAGAAAAGTCATGCCATTGCCAACGGGTGCTATGTCGCATCGGTCAATCGCACTGGCACGGAGGACCGGCTGTCATTTTGGGGGCACTCCTTTGTAAGCGGGCCTTTCGGAGAGGTTCTGGTGGAAGGTGGCCTTGATGAGGAAACCGTGATGTGCAGCATTGATTTGCCGGCTCTGGACCGTCATCGAACCACTTGGCCTTTCTTCAGGGATCGTCGCATCGACACTTATGGTCCCGTCACATCACGCTGGCTGGACACGGACCAGGATTCATAACCAGGCATACCGGAAAATCCATTGCAATGATGGCTCTCATAAACTGCACCGTTCAGAATCCGGCAGTCAGACTGAAATGAACTTTCCCATTATGCAGAGGATCCTCGGCTGAAACAGCGTAGGTGAATTGCATCAGTCCGACAGGTGTCTGGTACCGGAAGCCGAACCCACCGGAATAGATCCATGCCGCGGTCTTTCCTTCGTCACGGCCCAGCATGCCCGGACGTTCATACCCTCCCACCGCCCCGAATACAAAGGCGTGTGAAATGGGATCCAAAAGATATCGGTATTCCAGGTCGGCCCAGGCGGCTCTGGCGACACGGAATTGTTCCTCCCGGTACCCGCGGACAGATCGTGATCCGCCAAGCGGCATGACATCGGTTTCGGTATATTCCGGAGATTCAACAATGGCACCATTCAGCTGCAAAGCTATAATTTGTCTGGCAATTGGACTGTAAAATGTTTGAAAAGTGGTTCGCACCCGCTGCTGCAGCATGGTACCGCGGCTCCTCAGCTCGCCGGCACGGCTATCCGTAATTCGTCTGTAGCCGGATTCAACATACAGGTCAAAAATCATCCCCCGTTGTGGTGAAAAACGGCTGTCAGTATTATCGAACCGGAAACCGAAACCTGCGGCCCGGGTTATCCCGTCCAGCACGCTTACGGCCAAAGCCGGGTTATCATTCGCCGAGGTGTTCTGCTGACCGAGATGAATAGAATACGTACGATCGGGAGTGCGGTTGTAGCTTCCTTTCAGTTGAAATTCCCGTATTTGGTAGCTGGTGTCCTGCTGTACAAAACGAAAATCCAAACCCGCCCCTAACGGCATCCCCAAAATCCACTGCCTGTCTATTCCCGACTCCAGCCGGGTAACCATATTATCAAGTCGTTCGAATGTGAGATTCAATGAGCTTCCTGACCAACCAACATTTCTGATACGCATTTCTCCCCGTCCAACAATATTATAGCCATCCACCTGCCGGGGCACATAGCCGAACAGAAGGTCAAAATGATTGGCCCTTCGTTCGTTGACATCATAATGCACCAAGGTCTTCTCGTCCCTGATTACGATATCACCCCTGCTCACATCGCTGAAAAAACCTGTATTTTCGAGATTTCTGCGCCCTCTTCGGAACAGATCCGGCGTAATCCTTTCATTCTCCCGGATACCCGTTGCCGTTTCAACGTAATCCGCATTGAACTGCCTGAGTCCACTTGTGATGACACCCTGAACACGTAAAACATCTCCCGGCCAGATACCAACATCCATCTCAACTTCACAGGCCTCTTTGACCGGACGGAATGCAGTTATTTCGAGGCGGGCCAGCGGATATCCCTTTTGTTCCAGGTATCGGACAATCCGCCGGAGCTCATTCCTGAGTTCATGCTGATCGTACGGATCATTTTCACCATAGAAGCTGATAAAATCCTGCAATAACTCCTGTTCGTTGTCGCGAATGTCATAGTCAACGGTCCCTAATCTGAACCGGCATCCCGGCGAGGAATACACGGATATGGCTCCCGAATCGCCTTCCTGAAATGTCCCATAATCTGGCAGGAGCACACTGTCAATCCCGGCGGCAAAATAACCAGAGGCCGCATAATGACGCGCAAGTGATCTTCGGATATTCTTTTGTGCCTCGGCTCTCCCGGATGATAAGAAAATGGCAAGAGAATCCCTCAGAAACGCCGGTGGCTCCAAACTTCGGCCATCATGGTAATAATGCAGCTGCACCGTTTCCGGATCTGCATTTCGAATATCCGCAAGGTTACTTCCCGATGCATTGCCCTCAACTGCTGCTGCCGGAACAAGCATAGCAATGACAAAAAGGAGTATCGGCATATGATGGCATTAGCGGAGAATTTCCCGGACAAAACCGGGCAGGGCAAAAGAGCCCTGATGCACTTCTGGATTATAATAGCGTAACGCAGCATCCATGGATGTGGTACCCTTCACAACGCGATCCGTGACTTCTGGATCATGTGGATGAATTCCCTTCGAGGCGTAAGCCAGCGACCACATTCCGGAGGGATAGAGCGGAATAAAAGCCAGATACATCCGGGATATTTCAAAAATTGTGCCCAGAGAGGAAAAAAGTTTTTTGATGGCCGAATGGTAAGACGGAACCCACGGACTTTCTGTCTGCGATGAAAGTATACCCTGAGGTGTGAGCGCCTTGTAGCAATTTCTGTAAAATGTCTCACTGAAAAGGTCTACAGCCGGCCCGACAGGGTCGGATCCGTCAATAATAATCACATCGTACGGATCGGTCACACGTTCTACGAAAGCAATACCATCCTCAAAGCGAACATGCAGCTTCGGGTTGTCAAAATCTCCGACATCAGGAAGGAACTGCCTGGCTGCCCGGACCACAGCTTCGTCGATCTCGACCATGTCGACATGCTTCACGGACGGGTGCCTGAGCACTTCACGTGCCGTTCCGCCGTCACCACCGCCAATAATCAGAACTCTTCCGGGGTTAGGATGTGCAAACATCGGAACATGGGCAAGCATTTCATGATACACGAATTCGTCCATTTCCGAGAGCATGACCATCCCGTCAATGGTCATCATGTTTCCCCATGTATCGGTCTCAAACACCTCCACTTTCTGATACGGAGTCGATTCGGAAAAGAGGACTTTATTGACACCGACAGTCAGTCCTGTGCGGCCGTTATAATATTCATTGAATTGCATCGCAATCGTTTGTAAGGGTTATTCATACCAGAGAACAGCACCGGCAAAAACGGCTCCGCACTCCTCAACCGTGTGCTCCACTCCCGTGGAGATAAGGGACCCGAGCTTTCGGTTCCGGTACGCAAATGCGTCTTCGGCCATCTGTCTGACTTTCGCTTCAACAACGGAAAGCGGTGCTTTGGCCTCATATTCCATAATCACACCTGCCAGTTCCGGATCTTCGGGAAGTGCCACCGCAATCGCTGCCGAAATCAATTCCCCCGGAGTGTCTGAATCCGTATGGGCATAGGCAACGGGGATAAGGCCGCCTTTGGGCAGTGTCACCGATTTTCTCTGTTTGGCACCCGGCGGGACAATGCTGCTCATTCGCACAAGATTGGTATCGCCTACACCGGCAGCCAGTAGTGCCTGATCAAATGCATTCAGCAGCATTCGTCCTTCACCAGACCCTTTCACCAGACAGAAGATGTTGGGGGTTGGAACCATGTTCATAAAAATCTCCGGTTAAATATTGGCAAATAATTGCATTATAAGATAATCGTGTGCACTCCTTTCTCCTGTCCTGCAAAAGATGCAACAACATATTATGATACGGCTTTCGGGGAAGGATATGAACCCGGGACAAGCGCACGTTGCATCAGACAGAAACTGGAGCTTTCAATTCAATCGTATTTCTCAGTTGTTGAACCTGGCAGCGTTTTCCGGCTTGAAAAGCAGCTTTTGTCCTTCGGCCACCTTGAACATGCCGCGTTTCAATTCCATGGTGGATGTGTTTCTGGATTCAAAATGCTCCTTGAGGTGCTCCTGGATGATCCAGGGATCGATCGAATCTCCACATGTGAAAATATCGACAGCGGCATAGGAGTATTCGGGCCAGGTGTGAATGGCAACATGGGACTCGGCAATCACCACCATTCCACTTACCCCATGGGGACTGAACTTGTGAAATTTATGTGAAATAATGGAAGCACCGGATGCCCGAGTTCCCTCAAGTAAAATTGCCTCAATTTGTGCTACGTCATTGAGCACTTCATCATTGCATTCGTAAAATTCAACGAGTATTTGTCTTCCTAATGCTTCCATTTCTATCAGTTCTAGTGGGTGGTAAGTTCAATGATCGCTGCATTAAAAAACAGCAGGTAAAAAAAAAGCAACCCTCTGCACACAGCCACCCCGCTATTCTCGCATGCGCTTGTGTGAAAAAGTCGCGTTGTTACGCAGCAATCAACCTTTTGCGTAGGATTTGATCGCAAATTCACAGTAAAATTCCGGATCTGATAAGCTATCTTTGAACCAGCATATATCAATTTCGTATTATCGTCTTGTTAATTTTAAGTAAACTTGAGTATATGTAAACGTAAATCATAATTTACAGAAGTTAAAATTAAAATTTTTTTTTCGATTTTAATATGCCTTGCCAATATTTTTTTATCGGACCAAATGAGATTGATCCACATTGAATATTGCTTTGCAGTAAACGAATCAGATTTGATAACTCGTATCACAGCTGTCCAAAACGTTTCAAGATATTCAAATTCTCTATGATTAGGTACATTTAGGACAGATTATTCGTCTTTTCCAAAATCAATCCCCCCAATGAAACAATGTTATTTGTCCGGA
>SLKA01000066.1 GCA_007134845.1 Balneolales bacterium | reverse complement strand
GGGAACAATATCGAAACAGCAGGGAATCAAAAGTAGACTGGAGGTTTACAACCGGTGATGCACGCATCAAACTTAAAAAGTTATACCCGAATGTTTAGGTATGACATGACACTAGCTATTTCTTGAATCGGAGCAGGTTTTCCTCTCCGACCGCTTCGATGGCACTGTTCAGGGCATAGAGACTTTCAAACAGCACAATGGGATTTCCCTCAATATCGAAGGTGACATTGGTGGAGTAGGAGGATTTCATTTTGGCAATGACGCTTTCGTCATCGGGAAGCCAGCGGGCTGACATATACGAAGTCGGGGTGAGTGTGATATCGGCTTTATATTCTGTTCTCATGCGGTGTTCCACTACCTCAAACTGAAGCGCACCTACCGTACCCAGCAGAAGTTCGTTGCCGACGCCATTGGGAAGTTCGAATACATTGACCACACCTTCTTCGGAGAGCTGCTTGAGCCCTTCGCGCAGCTGTTTGCGCTTGAACGGATCCCTGGAGGAAGCCTTGCGGAAATGCTCCGGCGAGAAGAGCGGTATCACATCGAAATTGACAGGATCACTGGCATGCAGGGTGCTGCCGATCCGAAAATCACCCGGATTGAAGAGGGCGACGATATCACCGGGATAGGCAATATCCAGCAGCTTTCTCTCCTCCCCCATAAGGCTGTGCGGCGTGGACATCCGCAATTTTCTTCCGTTACCCGCAAGCTGCACCTCCATCCCGCGTTTGAATACCCCGGACGTAACCCGGACAAAAGCCGTGCAGTCTCTGTGGCCAGGATTCATGTTTGCCTGAAGCTTGAATACAAATCCGGAAAAGTCCCTGTCCAGATCACGCACCGTCCCGGTTTCATCGACATAGGGCTGGGGTGTTGGTGCCAGCTGTGAGAAATACTGCAGAAACAGGTCAAGACCAAAGTTGTTCAGTGCGGATCCGAAAAAGACCGGGGTGACCTCTCCCGCCTGAAAGCGGTCCGGATCCATGCCGGCGTATTCATCGCCAATGAGCTCGATCTCATCCAGATAATCGGCGGTTGCGTTGTCCCCCAAAGTGCTTTCATTGAGCCCCTGCCCCAGCGGCAGCAGGTCGGCATCGGCCATGAGTGCGCCATGCTTGTTTTTTTTGTAGAGATGCAGCTCGCGTCCGATCAGATCATAGACTCCCTGAAAATCGGCACCATAACCGACAGGCCAGCTGGCTGGTACGGCGGTGATACCCAGTTTGTTTTCGATGTTGCTCATCACTTCCAGCGGTTCCATCCCCGGTCGATCGCATTTGTTCACAAAAGTGATCACCGGAATTTTGCGCAGCCTGCACACTTCAAAGAGTTTCTCTGTCTGTTCCTCAACACCCTTTGCCACGTCAATGACCATGAGTGCACAGTCGGCAGCAATCAATGTGCGGAACGTATCCTCGGAAAAATCCTTGTGACCGGGCGTATCCAGCAGATTGTACCGGATTCCGTCTTTTTCAAAGCGCAAAACCGATGATGTGACCGAGATACCGCGTTCCTGTTCAATAGCCATCCAGTCGGAGGCGGCATGCCGGGCCGCTTTACGCTGCTTGATGGAACCGGCTTCGTGTATCGCGCCGCCATATAGCAACAGCTTCTCAGTAAGCGTGGTCTTACCGGCATCGGGGTGGGAAATGATGGCAAAAGTGCGCCGGGAAGCGACTTCCCGGGCTATGCCGTTATTTTGTTCTGCATTCATAATTCGTATTCTCTATAGCCATGAAATATACGAAATAATCATGAAATATGCTTTCCTTGCCGGATGGCTGCTCATTGTCCATTCGCATAGTTTCCATTGAATTTGGGTGGCCAATGTCTCATATTCTCTTTGGCAGCAGAACATGGCACAGCCGGGCCGGTTGCCTGCTACTTCATCCTGTCACTCAGCATCGCTTTCAATTTCGATATTTCAATATTTCAATTTCTATAAAAGGGCAGGTAAAAACACCACCGAGTTTTTTCTGTCCGGGCGCAATATGCCCTGGTGGATCATCGGAACCAGTATAGTCGCCACTACCTTTGCCGCCGACACCCCGCTGGCCGTCACCTTCCTTACCAAGCCAACCGAAAGCAGGAAGCTCCGGGCATTCTACCGGCGTGTGTGCCCTGACGGACCCGGCTGGAGGTCACTGGAGATTGAAAATCCCGACATCTCTTCGGACGGATCCCTGTGGCCGCTTCTCGGCAACTGGGCGGACGGCACCACCGGTCAGAGTACCACAACCTTCGGCGAAAACAAGTAGCAGAACCGAAATTTCACGTCACGTTCATCGCATTGCGTAACTGGATTCGGAACATCGTATATTGACCGGTAAACAGCTTACCGGAAGCAATCTGATACCCTGATGCCGTGCATACTGAAAAACCAACATTATCCGTCATTTGCGTTTTTCGCAATCGAAAGGAGTGGGTAGAGCCGACCCTGAGGACGCTCTACTCCATCAAGCGAATCCCTTGCGAGTTCATCTTTATCGACGATGCCTCTACCGACGGCACCACAGAAGTCGTGCGTTCGCTAATTGAATATTTTCAGCATGAGCAGACCTATTTTTTTGAGCAGGAGGCCGTCCGCGGCAGGGGCAATTCTCTGAATGCTGCGCTTGAACAAGTGCGGGGACGCTTTCTATGGATTCCCGAAAATTTGCATTCCGTCGATCAAGACTGGCTCACCGAAACGATCGACGCCCTGATCTCTTCGAAATCCCATGCAGCCATCGCCATGGAGGATCCCGTGCCTAAATCTCCCATGGACTGGCTTCATCTTCTGCAGAATGAGCGGCTGCCATACGACCGGAATTTTCTGTTTGATCTCGGCAAGATGAAGTCCCTTCGCCGGTTCACTGACCCTCACTGGTCAACCCGGCACGCTTCTGAGTGGGCCATTCGATTGCAGGCTGATTCTGATCCCGTCCCGGCCAAACTGTTTGCCAAAGGCGAGACCCGGAACATGGACATGGATGACCGCAGCAAAAAAGAGTGTGCCCTGGCTTTATTACGTATCCCCGAATTGTCGCTCTCCGGCCAGGAAAAGGCATTCAGGATGCTACGCTCTTACGGACAAACCGACACAGAGAAAGACGAGGGGAGCTCCGATATCCTCTACCAGGAGGCTCAGGCCCTTTACAAGTCCGGTAACAGTGTCGCCGCCCTGGAACTTTTGAACCGGATCCTTGCAGCCGAACCTGACCACAGGCGTACACGCCTGTTTAAAATCCAAATTCTTGAAAAGATGCGCCGCTATGTTGAGGCGGCCGAACTCAAGCACGGATACAACATCGGCAAGGATGCCGAAGAATCCGTCCCGAAAGTGGCGACGCAGGAAGTATCGGACCGGGACGAGTTGAAACCAGAAGAAATGGCATCCGATGATCATGATGATCGTGATGATCATAAAGACGCAGCCCCGGCAGCCATTGAAATTGAGGAACATGAAGAAGGCGCGGAAAATGATCTGGCTGAAGACGATGTCACGGAGGACTATGAAGTGACGGAAGAAGAAGACACGGAAGATGATGTGGCGGATGACGGTGTCACGGAAGACGATGATGTGATCAGACTGGAAGGGGAGAAAGCGGACGTCCGGGAAAGGAAGACCACCGAGGAATCAGACTTTTTCATCGATCTTGGGGATTCGGAAGTATCAGACCGGCCCGCAGCCGAAGCGGACAGCGCCGCTCATGAAGAGCCGGACACATCCGCCGAAAAGCGTGACATTGATGCCGGGGATGAAAAAGATGATAGCGATGACCAGGATACCGTAGATGATGCAGAAGATGATGCGGAATATGATACAGAAGGAGCTCCACCAGAGCCCGGACCAGTTCCGTCATCACCTGCTTCCGTTTTTGGAGATGAAATCAGACGGCAGCCGGAACTAACCGTCATCATTCCCACAGCCACGGTACAGCGCCCGGTACTGGAGGACTGCCTGACCGCCGTATTCCGCCAGACTTCGTCCGACCGCACCCGCATCATCATCATTGACAATGCCTCAGTTGACGATACGTCTGAATTCCTGAGCAGGCTGGTGAAAGAGCGGCCGTTGCTGACCGTACTCAGAAACGAACAGAACCTCGGATTTGCCGGGGCCGTAAACCAGGGCCTGGCCAAGACCGGAGACGGTATCGTCATCGTCATGCACAACGATGTCATCCTAAAAAATCCCGTACCGGCCCGGCTTGCGCACAAGCTCGAAAAAAATCCCGATATCGGTATCATCGCACCCCGGACAGGGCGTACCTGGAACAAACAGCAGCGTGATGATTACACCGGCGATCAGCCATTCACCGAAACGGATATGGTCGACGGCTACCTGATGGCCTTCCGCAATCAACCCGGACTCACCATGAACCGCGAGTATGGCCTGGCCTTTTTTGATGACACCGACTTCTGCTATCGCATCCAGAAAAAAGGGTTCCGCATTGCCATCGACAACCACGAGCAGGTCACCCACCTTGCCGGCAGAACAACCGGCGACCTGGGGCTGACCCGGTTCAGCAAATTCTATTGGAAAAACTCTGCCTTATTTCACAAAAAGTGGAATATCGAGCCCCGGTTTCCGGCAGATCAAACCCGGACGGACCCGCTTCGCCAGTTTGTGGTCCTCGGCGGGATCATCAATCCATTTTATCCTGAAGAGCACCTGCTCGAATATTTCGACAGCCTGTTCACCAGTGAACAGAAGACCAGGGTACTTCAGACCGAGTTTCCGCCGGACGCTCTCAAGGCGATGATCCGCCTGATGATGGCATCCAACCAGCGAGAGGTGCTTCGCCGGCTTGAACAACAACTGGATTCGCTTCCGCCAGATCCGCAGCTCTATTATGATCTTATCAGCTTCTACTTCGACCGAACCATCTATTCACGATGCAAGAAGTATCTCGGGAAACTGGGAGATCGTGAGCGCCAGGCCGAATTCGAGCTTTTCCATCTCAAGATTGCCATTGGCGAGAAGGACTATGCGCAGGCGTCCGTATTGCTGAAAGCGATGATGGAGCGCATACCGACACATCCCGAAGTGCTGATCACGGCCGCACAGATTCACCGAAAAAACGGCAATCGTGAACAGGCAGATAAATTTACGGCTTTGGCCAGAACCTTCGACCCGGCCATTCGTCCCTGATTCATCCCTGATTCGCCCTTTTTTACAATTTCCAGCCCGTAAAACCGGTTTCAGCCCGCAAGGACGGTTCCAGGCTGACCTCAGACCACTCCGCTTTGCATCACATAACCCAGCAGACGATTCAGCTCCTCTACCCGCCGTGTGCTGTCCTGCTCTTCAAAACTGTAGATCAGATTCCGGATCGACCTCGCCAGAATATCCCGTTCCGGTGCTTTTTCGAAGTGGGCGGGAAGCGGGTCAATTCCGTGATTGCGCAGAAAATAGGAGCACTGATCAATGCTCACCACCCGTCCCCTGTTAAATGGATCTATGAGGGTTGATTCATTGTCCGTTTCGTATTTAAGCAGAAAATGCATGGGCATGTTCACCCCGTGAAACGGAAGCTCCAGGCGGTGGGCCACAAACATCATGATCATGCTCAGCGAAATCGGAATACCCCTGCGGCGCAGCAGCACCTTGTGCAGAAACGAGTTGTCCGGATTCATGTAATCGCTTTCGGCACCTCTGAAATACTCCCTCTCGAAAAAAAATGATACAAAGGCATTCATCCGTTCTCCTGATGAGAGTCCGCCGTGAACATACGGCTCCAGCCGGGCCGCCATCTTGTCGAGCTGACGACGGTACAGATCTGTGCGCAGTGTGGGATTATCAAGACGGCAGAGCAGCAGCTGACCGCGCTCCAAATCAGACGGAGTCCGCATACCTCCTTCGAGAAACTCGATGAACTCCTGTTCAAAAGATGGAAAGGTCAGATTGTGAATCAATTCGGTGAGCCGGTTGCGCTGCGAGGGATCATCCACCTTCTCCCGTATTTCATCGAGCAGCGGAACATTGGCTTCATCAAATTCCGAAAGACGCTCACCCACCTTTTCCTGGACAAACGGATCGGGATCGTCCAGCAGAGACAGTAAAGCCCATATCTCTTTCTTGGTGACCGCATCCGGGGCGGATTTTTTTTGTATTGATGATAAAGCCATAGATTTCAGCGTGGTGATGCCTGTCCGCTGTCTGATTCATGATTTCTGATTCCTCATCTGGTGGTAAAAGAGTAACATCCCGGTTGACAGAATCGTTTAAAACATTTTGAGCTTACACCGACACCCGTTACCTTTGTCATTCGTCTTTCCTTATTCTTTTCACTTATCCGGAAGCACTCTGAAATATGTGAAAAGCGTAATGATCTGCTCTGAAGTACCATGCCAAATTGCAAATCTTTACAGCAAACCTTGCCGGATGTGATTTTGCCGGTCGTGATTTTAAACCTATGAAATGTCCATGACCGGGGATAGCCCGGACACACAAGAGCATGATTATCATCGTCATGGACATTCTATGTGACCTTAGGAATCAAAAATTATAAACACATGAATCTGCATGTTTATTCCGAAACCGGTCCGCTCGAAGCGGTGATCGTCCACACCCCGGGAAAAGAAGTTTCCCTGGTGAATCCGGAGCGGCGGGAGCATCTGCTGTTTGACGACATCATTTTTGAGGCGGACGCACGGCAGGAACATCTGGACATGATCGAGATCTTCCGAAAGGTGATGCCCAGGCCGGATCAGGTCTATGAAATATGCGATCTGGCAATGGAAACGCTCGGACAGGAGGAGTCTCGGATTTTTTTTACCGATGAACTGATCCGCTCACTGCCGGATACCAACATCCGATCTCTGCGCCGGCAGCTGCTCGAACTGGAAACACCGGCCCTGCTCGAATTCATCGTTACCGGGGCTGCAAGCGAACTCCCCGAATGTTCCCTCGACCCCGCTCCGAATCTTTTCTTCACCCGTGATCTGGCTGCCGTGGTCACCGAATGCATCATCCTTTCCCGCGCAGCCAAACCTGCCCGTGTTCGTGAATTTCTTTTGATGGAAACTGTCGCGCGATTTCATCCTCTGTTTTCATCACTCAGAAATAATATCATCCACATTGGTAAACAGGACAGTGTTGAGGGCGGGGACATCCTGGTGGTCTCGCCGGAAATCGTACTTGTGGGCATCAGCGAACGCACGACCTTCAGCGGGCTGATGAGCATTGCTGAAAAACTGCTGAAACACCGGGTTCGGCATGTTGTAGCCGTTGATATGCCCAAACAGCGCGCTTCCATGCATCTGGACACCATCTTCACCTTTGCCAGTCCGGACGAATGCATCGCCTTTCCACCAGCCATCATCGACCGTTATAATAATATCTCGGTCTTCTCGCAGCATGCTGACGGGCGCATTTATGTCACCCGCGGCGAGTCGCTGAAGCATACGCTGGAAGAGCTGCTGGGTCGTTCGCTGACCTTCATCAAGTGCGGCGGCGAAAATCCGATCAACCAGTTTCGAGAGCAATGGACCGACGGAGCCAATATTTTTGCACTCGCACCCGGGTTCGTTGTCGGATATGAAAGAAACACCGAGACCTTCAATCAGCTTGCAGAGCACGGATATGAGGTAATCCACCAGAGGGATTTTCTCAGCAGGTGGGATGGCAGGCCTTTTCGTCCGGAATACGGGAAAAAAACAGCCATCGCATTTCAGGGCAATGAATTGTGTCGCGGACGCGGTGGCGCACGCTGCATGACATTGCCTATCATTCGCCAGGAGGAGTTGCAGTGAACCAGGATCTCAGCAAGCGTGTCATTTTTCGCCATACCCTGCTTTTTGTGCTGACTTTCATCTCGGCCTCGCTCACCGGTGCGCTTTTTGTCGGGCATTCTGCCGAGCTGACGAATGATTTTGTGCTCTTTTCTTCAGATGGATTCCGACTCTACATGGACATGGTGCTTTGGGAAGGCGTACTGTTCGCCGCACTCCTGCTCGGTTTTCTTGCCATTCACGAATTCGGACACTATTTCGCTGCCGTGCGACATCGCATCAGCACTTCGCTGCCTTATTTCATCCCGTTTCCCATTTCGCCGATAGGCACACTCGGAGCAGTCATCCGCATCCGAAGCCAGATCCAGAACAGCCGCCACATGTTCGATGTCGGCGCTGCCGGACCTGTCGCCGGTTTCATTGCAGCACTTGTCATCCTTCTTTACGGCTTTGCCACCCTGCCGGAACCGGACTACATGCAGAACTTCGGCGGACACGAACTGCTCAACGAATATATTGCCGAACACGGCACATTCCCTGAAGAACCGATTTCCGACACCGGTAACAGGGAACCCGATGTCATGGTGCTTGGCAACACGCTGCTCTTCTCGCTAATCGCATCCTTTTTTGATGATGTCCCGCCCATGTGGGAACTTTATCACTATCCTTTCCTTTTTGCAGGGTGGCTTGCCCTGTTTTTCACGGCGCTCAATCTGCTGCCGGTCGGACAGCTTGACGGTGGTCATATCCTTTACACGCTGATAGGATATCGCAAGCACCGGATTGCAGCCCGCGGATTTTTTCTTGTGGTCATGATCCTTGCCGGGCTCGGTGCCATCCCGCTGATTCAAACATTTCTCGAAGGTCAGGATGTGCCGCTCATTCTCACATCCTGGCTAATCTGGGCACTCATCGCCCTCGTGCTCATCTCACGGGGCTTCCGTGCAGATGCGATCTGGACTTTCGGCGGCTGGATTTTTGTGCTGGTGATGGATTTGCTGCTCCTTGTCCTGTTCGATCCGTCCATATTTTCCGGATTCACTATCTGGATCTTCTGGGCTCTTTTTATTGTTTTTCTGGTCAAAATAGAACATCCCCCCGTTTCGTTTGAAGAACCACTTACTCCCGGCAGAAAAATACTCGGATGGATCTGCATGATCATCTTCTTCCTCTGTATCAGTCCGAATCCGATTTATTTTACCTGATGTTCTGTACTTTTTGAATCCGGCGATTTCATTCGAATTACTCTTTTATAGAGCACTTTGTACATCAAACCAGAACAACAAACCAAAAAAACATGAATCCGTTCTTTGCCATGTTCCCCTCATCAGATATTTCGTTCCGGCACGCTGTTCGCCGCATGGCGGTCTTCATGCTTCTTATTGCTTCCCCGATGTCTCTCTTTTCCTGCTCTGAACCGCAGCCGGAACCGGAATCTCTGGAGGCGGCCATTTCACAGTATCTCGAGGAAAATGAGTTTGAAGCCGCATTTAAGTTGCTTGAAGGAGTGGATGGGGATGGGGATG
>SLKA01000041.1 GCA_007134845.1 Balneolales bacterium | reverse complement strand
TGGCCATCTCCAGCGCATGAGTGCAGGAAGTGGTCAGAAACGCATAGCGGGCGCCAAGCCAGTTGCAGAGATAGGACTCCACTCGTTTGCTGGCCGGTCCATCACCATGCCAGCATTCACCTTCAAGTGCATCCATCATGGCTTTTTGCTCTTCAGAACCCTTGAATATTTTGTTGTAAGGAATAAATTCAGACATCCGGAGGGAAGTATTTAAAAAGGTAATTCAATCACTACGTATAATTTCGTAATTTACATAAACGCCAATCAAATATTTGCTCTTTCATGACTCTGAAAAAAAACGCCCCCCGAATTAGCCGACAAGGCCTGACGTATGATGATGTCCTGTTAATTCCCGGATATTCCAAAGTTCTTCCGCGCGAAGTGGATACGACGGTTGAGCTTGCACCCGGACTCACTCTCAACATCCCGGTCATCAGTGCGGCAATGGACACCGTTTCCGAGTATCGCCTCGCTATTGCGCTGGCTCGCGAAGGCGGCATCGCCATGCTGCACAAGAATATGACCATTGAGGCACAGGCCGAGCAGGTGCGCCTGGTCAAGCGCAGCGAAAGCGGAATGATCGTTGATCCCGTGACACTCAAAAAGGAGGCAAGGGTTGCTGAAGCCCGCAGTCTCATGAACCGGCTGCAAATAGGAGGGATTCCCATTGTTGACGATAACCATGTGCTCATAGGCATTGTGACCAATCGGGACCTGCGATTTGAATCGGATCCCGCCAAGAAGCTTGGCGATATCATGACAATGGAAAACCTGGTGACCGGGCACGAGGGTACAACGCTTGAAATGGCAGAGAAGCTGCTTCAGAAGTACAAGATCGAAAAACTGCCCATTGTCAACGTCGACGGTGTGCTTATAGGACTCATCACATTCAAGGATATCGAAAAAAAGAAGAATTTTCCGAATGCCTGCAAAGATTCGATGGGACGACTTCGCGTTGGCGCCGCCGTCGGC
The DNA here is from genome assembly GCA_007134845.1 of Balneolales bacterium. GTDB lineage: Bacteria > Bacteroidota > Rhodothermia > Balneolales > Natronogracilivirgulaceae > SKNL01. The sequence continues at coordinate 121,942 of SLKA01000041.1, read as the reverse complement.
ATATCATCGGAAACCATGGAGCGGACAGCGGCACTGGTGGAAGCCGGGGTGGATATAATCACGGTTGATACTGCGCACGGACATTCGCACGGGGTTATCGATGTCGTCAGCAGAATCAGAAAACAATGGCCGGAGCTCAGCTTGATAGCCGGCAATATTGCCACTGCTGAAGCCGCCGAGGCACTGCACAAAGCAGGCGCCGACGTGGTTAAGGCGGGTGTGGGACCGGGATCCATTTGCACCACGCGCATCGTGACCGGTGTCGGTGTGCCGCAACTCAGCGCCGTCATGGAGATCGCCGAATATACATCAAAAGCAGGAATCGGGCTCATTGCTGATGGCGGCATCAAACAGACCGGTGATATACCCAAAGCCATAGCCGGTGGAGCCACCGCCGTTATGATCGGATCACTTTTTGCAGGCGTTGATGAAAGTCCGGGCGAAACCATCATCTACGAATCACGAAAGTTCAAGACCTATCGCGGCATGGGCAGCCTGAGTGCCATGGACCAGGGCAGCAAGGACCGGTATTTCCAGGATGTCGAGGATGATATCAAGAAACTGGTCCCCGAAGGCATTGAAGGTCGGGTTCCATACAAAGGAAACATTTCCGAAGTTATTTTTCAGATGACCGGCGGACTCCGGGCTGCCATGGGCTATTGTGGTGCTGCAAACATAAAAGAGCTGCAAAAAGCAAAATTCGTCCATATTTCTGCAGCCGGCATCTTTGAAAGTCATCCGCATTCCGTGCAAATCACTCAGGAGGCTCCTAATTATTCCGGACGATAGGCTAACCCGGCAAGACACAAAACACGTTGAAGTCACTGCTAAAAAAACTAATTGAACGAAGAAAGGAAGAGGTCTCGATCCTTCTTTTTGATGATGATAATCCGCATCAGCAGGAAAACTATTCCCTGAAACCGGCAAGACTGTTTGCGCTTCTCGGCACTTTACATGTTGCCATCGTGCTGCTGGTTATGCTTCTCTTCTATCTCACTCCGGTCGGAACCTATCTGTTCAACAAGGAAAACCGCGCCATTCGGGCATCGGTCGTGCAGGTCCACGACAGAGTACTTGCCCTTCAGGATTCACTTAACATACGGGATCAGCAGCTTTACCAGATACAAAGCGTCATCCGGAACAAAGCCGATACTGTGTTTGAAATCCGATCCATCGCCGGGCTGGATGGCGATTACAGGAGGGATGAGCCGGAAACACCGCCAACCATAACCTACCGCACATCCCATTATCCCGGGACGCAATCCCTGCAGGCAGAGCAGATCATTCATTCGGATGTATTTTCCGGTATTGTGCAATTCCCTGCTGAACCACCGGTTATCGGCACGCTGACAGGCGAATATCAGCCTGATACAGGTCATTATGGTATCGATATTGCTGCAAGAAAAGGTACTGACGTCCGCACGGTGGCCGATGGTGTGATCATCAGCTCGGAATGGACCATCAATAACGGACACACGCTTCATATACTGCACGCCGGCGGTTATGCCACCGTCTACAAGCACTTTTCGGAAATCATCTACAGGACAGGTGACGTTGTCCGCAAGGGAGATGTGATCGGAAAAGTAGGTGAGACCGGATTGCTGGCTTCCGGTCCCCATATCCACTTCGAGCTATGGAAAAACGGAGTCTCACTTGACCCACAGCATTATATCAACTTGAATTAAGGTTTTACAAAAACCCCATTTCCCGAATAACACTTAATATAATCCTCCATAATGTTTGGAAAAAATTCTAATCCACGTAAATCAGTTATGAGAAACGAAACTCCCGGACAACCCAATATCAATATCATCAGTGCAGGCTCGGTTTTCACCGGAACAATGAAAAGCAAAAGCGATCTTCGCATTTCAGGTACAGTCGAAGGTGAAGTAAATGCCGATGGCAAGTGCATTGTATCTGAATCCGGTCAGATTACAGGTGATCTGATTACAAAAGAGGCCGACATTGCAGGCACCATTAAAGGAGAGTTAAAAGTGTCCAATCGCCTCATTCTCAGGTCATCCGCAAAGATTATCGGCGACATTCATACCAAGGTTCTCATGGTAGAGGAAGGGGCACACATCGATGGATCATGCAAGATGGGTGATCATGTCAGTTCCAATTCGGGAAGCAAAAGCGATTCGGGAAGCAAAAGCATAGAGCAGAACCAGAAAGGCGCATGGAAAAAAGAGCCTGAGAAATCCACCGGCGCTTAAAACATCTTCACCCAATAAGTAAAATCAGCATCGCGTGATACATCGCTTGTGATGTAACGGTTATTGCAACGGTTTTTCCGTACACAAATATGCCAATACGAAATCTTGCCACTTACGGTGAGTATATTGCCCTCGGCACCCATATTGCCGCATCCATGATTATTCCTGTTGTCATTGGAATTTATGTGGACAAAAAGTGGAATTTGAGTCCGTGGGGCGTTATTATTGGGGCACTTTTAGGCTTCGGAAGCATGATCTCCATTGTAGTCAAACTGGCGGCGAAGACGGGGAAAAGCCAATACAAAGACAGGAATAAGCAATCCGGGAATGGTAAGATTTAGCGGTTATATTCTGCTCATCGATCTGGCCGGTCTGACTCTAATCGGACTGCCGGTCTATGTCTTTGCCGGAGCAGAGGTTTTTATACCCGTCGTAATCGCTTTTGCCATAACTTCCGCTCTCGCCATCACCAGTTTTTATCCCTTCACCCGAATGAGCACCGGTTCCGTCAACAGGTATATGACAGCCATGCTCATTGGCATGCTGTTTCGCATGATTTTCATTGGAGCCTCGGTAGCCGTTGTATTCCTTTTTACAGAATTGCATCAAATAGGTTTTACAGTTGCACTTTTATTTTCCTATATTTGCAAATCTGCTGTCGAAACCTACATTCTAACACGTAACCATAGAGGGTAACCGTCGGTATCGTGATGAAACAACTTCTGCGCTTTCTCCTTCTCTCTCTTATCCTTGTGACAGGTGTGGCTGTTGTTTCCAGCGCAGAATCGGGCAAAGAAAACAGAATCGATCTCATCGGCAAAGTAGTCGATCATTACTATCTGGACTTCAAACCGCTGGCGACTGTAGAACTCCCAAGACTTATCTATGACAACGGCCGGCTGCATGCCTACCGAAGCACGTCTTCACTGCTCAACAAAAGCGAACTTTTTACCGATGCGGCTTATATTGATTCCGAACCGGTAATCAGGGAGGGCAAAATAAAACCGGCAACCTACCGTATCGTTCGCACCGACGGCACATCCCCCCAGTTTGATTTTTCCATCACATCACACCTGATCTTCTTCTGGCTTGCTGCGTTGCTTACTTTTCTGATCTTTATTCCGCTATCCTCCAAATACCGCAAGGGAATAGGCCGCAGCAGCGAACCCAGAGGCGCATTCCAGAATATTTTTGAAACCCTGGTTGTCTTTATCCGCGACGACATTGCCCTTCAGAATATCGGTCCGCAAAAATATCAGACCTTCACTCCCTACCTTCTGACCGTCTTTTTCTTTATCCTTTTCATGAACTTTTTCGGACTGATGCCATGGGGCGTCTCGTCCACCGCAGATATTACCATCACGGCTGTGCTGGCACTCTTTACCTTTGCTATCACCCAGATCTTTGCAACCAAAGACCACTGGAAGCATGTGTTTTGGTTTCCCGGTGTGCCCGTGCCCATTAAACTCATTCTTATGCCGGTTGAGCTGATCGGACTGTTCACCAAGCCATTCGCTCTGTGCATACGTCTTTTCGCCAATATGGCATCAGGCAAGATTTTAATCATGGCGATATTGGGAACCATCTTCATTTTTTCCGATCTTTTTGGTCCTGGAGTAGCATATGGAACTTCATGGATCTGGGTTTTTCTGACATTATTTGTCTATCTGATCAAAGCGCTTGTGAGCTTTATCCAGGCCTATGTATTCACTATTTTATCGGCACTCTTCATCGGTTTGGCCGTAACGGAACACAATGAAGAACATGCCCATTGATCTTTTCCCTAATAAACAATTAACTCTTCAAAATAAACCGAGGTAACATAATGGAATTAGCATATTTAGCTGCTGGATTCGGAGCAGGAATCACAACCATAGGCGCCGCTGTTGGAATCGGCATGATTGGTAAGAGCGCCATGGAAGGCTCAGCACGCCAACCGGAAGCTTCAGGTGATATCCGTACCTCCATGCTGATCTCTGCTGCATTTATTGAAGGTGTGGCTTTGTTCGGACAGGTAGTATGTATCATTCTTGCGCTCAGCTGAGCGCAGTCCCGTTTTTTTACGCCTGTAAACGCCAGATACCAAAACCATGAATCCTGTATTTGCACAAGGCCTGCTTGATGTGGACTTCGGACTTTTTTTCTGGGTTCTCATCACGTTCCTGCTTTTTCTTTTCCTGCTGACCAAGTTCGCTTGGAAACCGATCCTTAACGCACTCGGAGAGCGGGAAAAAGCCATCAGGGAATCCCTTGAGGCGGCCGAAAAAGCCAGGGATGAAGCGATGCACATTTCAAAGGAAAATGAAAAGGCCCTCAAGGAAGCCGAATCCATTTCCCAGAAAATGCGAAAGGAAGCCATCGAAGAATCTGAAGCACTCCGTTCCGACCGTGCCGAGAAAGCCAAAGCGGAAGCCCAAAAATTACTGGATCAAGCCCGCAGTACCATCGAACAGGAGAAAAAGAAAGCCCTGTTGGAACTGAGAACTGAGGTATCGAAGATGGCCATCGAGGCAGCATCCCGCATCCTGGATGAGGAAATCGATGAAAAGCGTAATAAAAAAATCGTGGATCGCTATATCAACGAACTCAACTAATACCCGCTGATTCATGATCATAAAAAAAGTCGCTCATCGCTACGCATCAGCCCTGTTCCAGGAGGCCAAGAGTAAAAAAAAGCTCGATGCCGTTGCCAGCGATATGCAACGAATCAGTGACACCATTTCAGGCTCAGAGGAATTGCTGCTCTTCCTGAAAAGCCAGATCATATCACGTGATGCAAAACGAAAGGTACTTGGTGAGTTGTTCGATAAGGAGATTTCCGAACTGAGCCGGCATTTTTTACATCTTATTCTCGAAAAAAGAAGGGAGGATCAGCTTCCCGGAATCGCAGAGGCCATCGGTCACCTGTATAAAAAGCAACAGGGACTTATTGATGTCGAAGTGCTGGTGACACGCCGACCGGACTCAAAACAAAGCGAACTGCTCAAAAATGCACTCGAGAAAAAAACCGGAAGCAAGGTAGCTCTCATCTTTACCGAAGACTCGTCATTGAAGGGTGGTATGGCGGTCCGGATAAATGATACCGTCATTGACGGGACAATCAAACACAAATTACAACAACTTGAAGCCTCATTCCTGCAAACCGGAATGTAAGTTTCCTAAAAGTATTGATAGACCAGCACTATGAGTCACGTTAAACCAGAAGAAGTCTCTTCTATTCTTCGTAAACAGCTTGCCGCATTCGATGGCAGCACTGACGTTTACGATGTCGGAACCGTTCTCGAAGTGGGAGACGGCATTGCCAGGGTATACGGACTGTCCAAAGTACAGGCCGGTGAATTGGTGGAGCTTCCGGATTCAAAGGATGAAGAGGGAAAACCCGTCCGTGGAATGGTTCAGAATCTTGAAGAGGACAATGTTGGAATCGTTCTCTTCGGTGGTGCCACAGCCGTAAAAGAGGGCGACAAAGTTCAGCGCACCAAAGAAATTGCATCCCTGCCTGTCGGAGAAGGTTTGCTCGGACGTGTTATCGACCCCTTGGGACGACCAATTGATGGAAAAGGGCCGATATCTGGTGAAACCATCAACCTGCCCCTTGAGCGCAAGGCGCCGGGTGTTATTTTCCGTGAACCGGTATCTGAACCGGTACAGACCGGTATCAAATTTATCGATACTCTGATCCCCATCGGCCGCGGCCAGCGCGAGCTTATTATCGGTGATCGGCAAACCGGAAAAACCGCTATCGCTATCGATACCATTATCAATCAGAAAAGGACGCAGGAAACCGACAAGCCGGTATACTGTGTCTACGTTGCGATCGGACAAAAAGGATCAACTGTGGCTCTGGTCAACCAGGCGCTTCGCGAGAATGGTGCGTCCGATTATACGGTGATTGTCTCAGCTCCTGCATCAGTAGCTGCACCGCTACAGTATATAGCACCGTTTGCGGGTGCTGCTATCGGTGAGTATTTTCGTGATACCGGCCGTCATGTGTTGGTTATTTTTGATGACTTGTCCAAACAGGCTGTCGCCTATCGGGAACTCTCACTTCTGCTGCGACGCCCCCCCGGACGTGAAGCCTATCCCGGCGATGTTTTCTATCTTCACAGCCGTCTGCTGGAACGTGCCGCCAAGATCAACTCCAATGATCAGGTAGCAAAAAACATGAACGATGTACCAGAACCGCTGCGGGATAAACTGAAAGGTGGGGGCTCACTTACCGCTCTTCCCATTATTGAGACCCAGGCTGGTGACGTTTCCGCCTATATCCCAACAAACGTGATCTCTATCACTGACGGACAGATATTCCTGCAGACTAACTTGTTCAACGCCGGGGTGAGACCGGCTATTGATGTCGGTATCTCCGTCTCTCGGGTGGGGGGCGCAGCTCAGGTGAAGTCGATGAAGAAACTTGCCGGAACGTTGAAACTGGATCTTGCACAGTATCGCGAACTCGAAGCATTTGCAAAATTCGGGTCCGAACTTGATGCTACGACACAGCGCCAGCTGAGTCGTGGAGCCCGGACCGTTGAGGTCCTCAAGCAAGGTCAGTATATGCCGCTGTCAATCGAGCATCAAATTGCATTGCTGCTGGCCAATAACAAAGGTGTTCTCGACAAGCTGCCTATCAATGCTATCCGGGAATTTGAAGAACAGTATCTGGAAGCCGTTAGCCTCAAGCTGCCTGACGAAATGGAGGAACTGGGGCAATCAGGTGTTCTCAATGATGAGCTGGCAGCCAAACTTGAAGAGGAGGCCATAGCCATCCAAAAGCAAATTATAAGCGGACAGGAAGTATCCTGATATGGCCAACTTACGTGACATACGCGACCGGATTGCATCGGTAAAAAGTACGCAGCAAATCACCAGAGCCATGAAAATGGTCGCTGCAGCACGGCTGCGCAAGGCGCAGGAGCGTATGACGGATGCCCGGCCCTATACGTACAAACTTCGTGAAATAGTTGGCCGCCTTATTGAAAAAAGCGAAACCGTCAATCCTTTGTTCCGGAAAAAAGAAAAACCCAAAAATATTCTTATGCTGATTATGGGTTCTGACCGTGGACTTTGTGGCGGATTCAACAACAATCTGTTCCGAATCGTGGAAAACCGGATCCATGAGGATTTTTCGGAACACCTGAAGGAAAAGACCTTCTCCATGATATGCTTTGGAAAAAAAGCATACGACTATTTCCGGGTTCGGAAATATCCTGTGATCGACCATAAAACCGGCTTCTTCGAGCATCTTCAGTATGAGCAGGTTGCCGGGGTGATGAATAAAATCGTTGATGATTTTAAAAGTGGGACATACGACGAAGTGTTCATCGCATACAACGAATTCAAGTCGGTAATTGCGCAGCGGCGGAGAATCGAAAAGCTGCTGCCAATTGATTATGAATATGAGGAAAAAGGCGATTTGGTCACCAGTAAAAAAGACATGGTGAAAACACGGGATCTGAAAAAGGATAAGGTTACAGATAAGGACGGAGATCTGTCGGATATAGACTACCTGTATGAACCGGATGCGGATACCATCCTGGATGTGGTACTTCCTCTCTTTGTCAATATTCAGTTTTGGCAGGCTTCACTGGAGTCGGCTGCTGCGGAACAGGGTGCACGCATGACAGCCATGGACAGTGCAACTGAAAATGCCGGTGAGATAATAAACGATCTGGAACTCAAATATAATCAGGCGCGCCAGGCAGCCATAACCAAAGAAATTTCTGAAATAGTTTCCGGTGCTGAAGCGTTATCGGAATAATTTCGTATCTTTGACCCGTTGGAGAGATGGCAGAGTGGTCGAATGCGGCGGTCTTGAAAACCGTTGAGCCGCAAGGCTCCGGGGGTTCGAATCCCTCTCTCTCCGCTCACAAAGCTCCGTATTGGGGCTTTTTTTTTGGCAACCATCCAATACGTATAACCATGCAGAGAATTCTTTTCTTACTTGTTGGTCTGATTATCATGCCATGGCTGCTTCTATCCAGGGTTGATGCCCGGACAACAGATCAAGATACCATCAGAATCAGTTTTCAAGAATTTGCGGCCATGGCTGTACAGTATTCATCAAATCTGGATGCACGAAGAAAGAATATCAATCTCGCCGAAAACAGGGTTCAGCAGGCACGTTCCAACCGGTTGCTTCCCAATCTCAACCTGACGACCGCACACGGACTCGTCCCTGGTGTCAAATCCATGAATCCGGATATCACTCCCGGTCAATACTACCTGGATCCCTTCCTGGAAAACGACTGGGAAGACTGGGGCATTTTTACCCAGGCCGAAATAAGCGGCATTCAGCCCATCTACACCTGGGGCGCCATAGGCAACCTGGTCAGTGCTACCCGAAAAGGAGTGGAAGCTGCCCGATTTGAACTGGATGCAGAAAAAGAGTCGTTTAAACTGCAGCTGTTCGAACTCTATCAGTCTGCCTTACTGGTAAACGAGCTTGAGCGGTTGATGGATGAGGCGCTGTCGCAGCTGCAGGAGGCTGAAAAGGAACTCGAAAAGATGCGGGAGGAAGGTGACCCGTCTCTCGAGGAAAAAGATATATTCGAATTCAATATTTTTAAGGCCGAATTCGAGGCGCTTGTAACCGAAGTGGAACAAACCCGGGAATTTGTTACCAGATCCTGGAATCTCGTTCTGGCAAGCGGCTCCGACAGGAAGTACCTTCCGGCAGAACGCTTTTTTGACCCTGTACCTGTTAGCCTTCAGGATTTCGGGTTTTATGAAAACAGCGCCATGCATAACCGGGCAGAACTGAAAGGGCTGAATGCTGCTCGCCAGGCCGCAAGCTATGGTGTCGATGCCGCACGATCTCAGTACTACCCAAGCCTGGTGCTCGGATTAAGCGCCGGCTTCGGGTACACCCCAAACCGGCCAAGACAGAACAACCCCTTTATCCGGAACAACACCAACTTTCTTTCAGCCCGGGTCGGTTTCGGATTTCAGCAAAACCTGAATTTCTGGAAGATTCGCAGCCAGGTCGAACGCTCCGAGATCCAGAAACGCCAGATTGATGATTACCGTGATGCCGCAGCCGACGGCATTCTCATTGAGCTTGGTGACCGCTACCGTGACGCCCGGATAGCTGAATCGCGCCGGCAAAGTAAAGAAAACGCGCTGAGAATCAGCAACGAATGGCTTAGAACCGAACAAATTGATTTTGATATCGGTTTCGGAGACATCAATAACCTGGTTGATGCCGTTAAAAAGAAGATGGAACTGGAATTGGAAGTGAGTGAGTTGACATTTGACCTTAACCTTAAAATGGCAAGACTCTACCGGTCTGCCGGAATTCCACTGAGTGAAATGATGCCAGACGCCAACTCAGATTGACGTAACTCTCATTATAACCGAACAAATTCTGACCCGGGTCGTATAAACAGTCAACAAATGTCTATTATAAAACGAATTATCATGAAATTTCCTGCCTTGTTCATCATCTTGTTACTCGCAACAGTTTCCGCGCTTGCCAATCCCGAAAAGGAACAGGAAATACGGTCTATCCTCGAAGATCGTGATCAACAGATCAAAGTACTGCTCGGGCCTGAAGGCGCTGATTACACCGACGAGCAGCGAGAGCAACTCCGCGATATCATCAACGATATGATGGACTATCGAAAGATGGCACAATATGCACTTGGCGACAAGTACGACGAGCTCAGTAAGGCAGAACAGGAAGAATTTGTAGATCTGTTTACCAGAATCATCCGTGATCAATCATTGCAGCAGATGGATATTTACCGGGCGGAAGTCATTTATGAAGAAATCCGGGTTGATGGAGCCGATGCCAAAGTTACGACCACCGCAATATTTGGTGATAAGCGGATTCCGATTCTCTATCGGTTATTGCAGCGCGACGGAGAATGGGTGATCACGGACCTGTCCATCGATGAAGCATGGACGGCGGAGTCGTATCGCAGATCGTTTCAGAATATCATTCGTCGTAGGGGATATGACGCCCTGATCGACAACCTCCGTAAAAGAGCCGAACAAGCCTGAGTGGAAACCTTACAGGAATTAATTCAGGAAACCGATGAGATCAGTCCAAGCCCGCGCGACTCCTGCAGGTAACGCTGAAAACTCTCCCTTGCTTCACCGGAAAGCCTGAAAAGGGGATGTGACAACCTGTCACGTCCACGCAGCTTAAGCCAGGCAAGCCAGGCAAGGTTCCTTGAGCTTCCCCGCAATCCCGCAAGAAAACGCCTGCGATCTCTTGCACTTCCAGCCATTCCGCGAACAATGAGCCTTGCGGCATCGGTATCAAGCTGCCGCGTTTCTGACATATCCCAGTTCGAAAGAAAGACCTGGTCCGGCTGACGGTGGCGTTTGGGGTAACGCTTGTTGGCGTCATTTATGTGCATCAGGCTTCCGATGTATCCGGATTTTGACGAAAACACATAGGGATGATGAACAAATTCCGGGTGATCCATATGAAGCAAAGTCGCACTCAGCCAACAAGCAACAGTATCATCATCCATAAACTGCATCTGCTGATAAATGCGATCGGGGTGGTGCCAGTCGCTTTCATCCCAGTGGATAATGTACTTGCCGGTAGCATGGTCCAGTCCAATATTTTTCAATTGACCCGTGTTTTTTTTATCATCAGAAGAGCGCCGGATGTACTGCAACTCACCGGGAGATAAATCCTCGAGCAGGGGAGACAGGTCCTGAGTGCCACTGTCAATAATTACAAGCTCTTTTTCTTTCCAGGTTTGCTGTTGATAGCAAAGAATGGCTCTGGCCGTTTTTTCAGGACGTTCACCGGCTACTACCATCAGGCAGCTTACTGGTGATGTTGTCAGTTCCATATTTAAAAATAAGTTGGTATTTGGATTATACTTCTTTAGAAATAAAATAACACTATTTTGGAAACGTGCTGACAAATGGATCATGTACATTCACCAGAAACTGAAACATTCAAAACGTGACGGACAAACCGTCATTGAATCTGAAACACAATTATGGAGTTACATGCATGGGTGATTTGTCTGAAATGAGGCATGAAGCAAATCCCGCTGATACAAATTCAAATCCGTCTCAAGGAAAAAAGCCGGACGGGTATATCTACTCAAGCTATGGTGCGGAAAAGTATCTCAAGGATGCGATCATTTCTGCACGCACCCTTCGAAGATATGATCGTAATCGTCCGCTTGCACTCGTTTGCTGTGAGAAGCACAGGGAGCTGCTGAAATCATATCCTTTTGAACACCCGTTTGACCATATATTGACTTTGGAAACCGAGCATCAATCCATTGTCGGTTTTAAGCATAACCTGCACCACTACATGCCGTTTCAGCGAAATCTCTACCTGGATTCGGATATGATCTGGTGCCGTGATCCCGATAAGGTTTGGCTTGCGCTCAGACCATATCCATACACCATTACCGGCCAGGAGTCAGCAGATGTTTTTTTTGGGGCACACAAAAACATTGGCATTCTTATAGATATTCTGCTGCGTCGCAGACAGCGCACTCTGAAGAAATTCGGACTCACTTATCTGGCCAGGGTGCAAACCGGTATCATCTACGCTGCTGATCCCGGAGTCACCAGAGATGTGAATCTGCTTGCATCCGATCTGATGAAGCGAAAATCGGAAACCCACTTTGTGAGCCGAAAAAGAGAAAAGGGCAGGACTTTGGAGAGTTGTGAATGGAGCCTGGGCATGGCCGTATCCAGGCTGAATCTGTTTGTATATCCCTGGTTCAATGCACAGGAGAGCATCCAGCTGGATTTTATTCGTCCGCTTACAATATTCAATGATGATTTTACAAATGTTGCCTGCAAGTATTATTGCAACCCCTTCATCCATTCCCTGAGAGGAATAAAAAACAATCCGATACGAAAGTTGCTTTTCAGTTTATTCCGGGTATTGCCGCGCAGCAATGATCATATATGGGTTACTCCGTATGTCCTTCATTTCGGATGGCGCCATCAGAAGAACTGGTTCGATGAATTTGCAGCGAGGGAGTGGCATAAACTGAACCAAAAGAAGTAAGAGGTCGCTACTGGTGCGCCTCGTCATCATGGAGCTGGGTTTTGCGATTGGCATCTTCCCTATGCTCGCGAACCGACAGAAAAGTAAATATTACAATATTCAACAGTTTGTCGAGAACCTGGTTGATCAGCAGCACCCCTGCCAGACCGGCCGTTGAAATGTCCACATGGCGGGCAAACTCAAGACTTGTACCGATAAAAACCAGATCCTTGTTCGGTAGAAAAGGAATGCGGCTGAGTATGATTTGAAACACTATAAGCGTAAACCAGATGTCAGGCGAGACCCAGGGCATCACCACATACCATTGTGCAACTTGAAGTCCTGTCAGTATCAGCATGCGGCCGCTGTGCAATGAGAAAATGAGCAGAGCATGCCTGCGATTCATGGTGAAAATATGGTGCCGGTATCTGCGGAAGAGATAAACGCAGATCACCAGAGCGACTAAAACAACCGGAACCAGGACAACAGCTTCGTACTCAATCCATTGGTAGACACTAAGCCTGCCGGTGCCGGCAAATCCTGCAAGCAGCAGCAGGGCAATTACTGTGGAGGCAAGAGTTGACAGGATATTGTTGTCGCGAACCACCTCATAGGCCTCTTTCTTTTCAATTCTCATCCGGTTCTGCAACCAGAAAAAAAGTTGCACTTCACCCGAATATCCCAATACTACCTTGTTGTAGACTCTCTTTTTCAAGAAGATCTCCTGACTCCGCCAGAAACCGATAGGCCACCGGATGCTGTAGGTCAGATATTCGGTGACTGGCAAGGCAAAATAGATGAGCAGAAAGATCAGATAAAAAAGGGGAACGACAGGCAGCTCCGATAGTACTTCACGCCAACCGATCACTGTGATTTGATAAATAAGGATGACCACAATACCACCCTGAATCAGATATTTACCAAACCGGATCAGCAACTGGCCGGGCTTGGACTTCCCGAAACTGATCAAACGATCTGCTGCCCGTTTGAACTGGTATGTCATGCCGAGGCTTTACGTGACGGTCGTACCCGGGTTATCATTTCCCGGATGGCTGGCAGCGATGAGAGGTGGTGAAGGTTTTTTTCAGCATATGACCTTGCCGCTGCAGATTTCCTGGAAAGTTCGTTGCTGTTTTCAAGCAAACTGGTAATCTCACTTATGAAATTATCTTTGGATACACGCAAGCCGATGGCATCGGGTATGACGTCTTTTTGGATGACATCAGAAAAAGCAACAGGGGGAACACCGCATGCGGCTGCTTCTGAAATTGTCCTGGGATAATGATCCCTGTATCCACTGTGGAAAAAAAGCTTGCCTTTGTTCAGATAGTCGGGAACCTCTGAATACGACACCGGGCCAAACCAGGTAATCTCTGGGTATGTTCTCCTGAGACGGGGCAACATTGGTCCGCCACCAATAACACCGACTTTAAGACGGCGGGACAACTCAAACAGGGCATCGTAATTTTTATAATTTGAAATAAGCCTGCCCGCTGCAATGATGTCATGTGTTTTACTGGTTTCAAAATCGGGTGCAAAATGCCGGATATCAACAGATTTCGGCAACCGGATCAGTTTGTTTTCCGGAACGACAGTCCGCCAGAATCGAATGGAACGCCGGGTTAGCTGCTGAAATTGATAATCGGTCTCATACAGCACTGCTTTTGCATGTTTCACAATAGGGTGATACCATTCGCCGCCAATGACGATAGCATACGGAATGCGGTTGGGAATGAGCACCTGTTTTGCCAGTTGAACTCCGATTCCACCGTCAATACCTTTTAGCACAAACAGGCTGGCTCCGGACTCTCTTGCAGCTTCAACAAGGGTGCTGGATGTGTGATTACGGCTTTTGCCGTCAGATTGATCCGTCTCGAAAATGCGGACAGGCAGGGAGGGAAGGTTGTCGTACTGCCACTCTGTCTGCATGGCCCGGTGTCCCCCCGCCCAGAGCTCCGATGGAAAGCCACGCTGAGATGTGAGAGCCGGCATCCATTTATCACGGTTGGCAATTTCGGCAAACTCGTTTTCGTCGATCAGGTCATGATAGACAGGATAGCTCTGTACATAAATAATGTTCATGTTTTCGGGTATGAATTCGTTGTAAACAGGTTCAAGGTACGGGATTCTTCAACATATTGTTCAAATGCAGAATGGATATCCGGCGGTAGCCGGAAGCGGGGATGGCCCGAAAGATCTCCACGAACAAATTTGTGAAAAAAATACTGAATCCAGCTTGCAGGACTATTGCGTATTCGTCGAGTAAAATGCTCTTCCTCCCAGGTATTGGTTCCGTGAAAACAGCGAATGAACAAGCCGGCGTGACGAGTGGGCAGTTTGACATAACTGTGTTTCATCCACTCCCTGAGATAAACCGTGTCTTCCGCTCTTCGGAATTCGGGATAGCGCACGGTGTTGCTGCGCCGGTGCATAATACTGCCCGGTATGCCATTAGGAAGATAACCAATGTAAGGCAGATAGAAAAAATCGGTGTTATCAAGATGCATAAGCGATGCCGACAGGCAGCAGGCGTCGTAGCCTTGATCAAGATAACCAGCCTGTATGGAAATTCGGTCGGGATGGTACCAGTCATCATCATCCCATTGGACGATATATTCACCACCGGCATGCTCAAGTGCAATGTTGCGAAGTTTCCCAAGCACCATATCCGGATTCTTTGGAATTTTGATGTAGGTAACATCCTCAGGACTGATACCCTCGAACAGCGGTGCATAATCTTCCTTGCCGTCATCGATAACCACAAGTTCCTTGTTTGGGTATCGCTGCTGGATGAAGCATTTCACTGCTCGCTGCGCAAGCCGCCTGCGGTTGGCCGTGACCATGAGGCAGCTGACCCTCGGTATCCCTTTTGTTTGTTTTTCCTGTTTCGCCATAGCAAAAAAAATAGTAGTGCTAATGTACGACTCAATGCACCAGGAAAAAATTATAATTTATCGGAATATTGCCGTCCATTTGACCCGTTCCAACATATTCTATCACTTCACCACCCAGAAAACTCCGCACCAGACGACGACGGATCCCGCCGATTTCTTCCAAAAAAGAGACATGTTGAAAATCCACTTTGCGGCTGAATACACTTCGGCTTCCGGAGCGATAGGTCACCTCGATATGACGCGGAACAGTTTTTCCGCTAATACGGTCCGAATCAAGAACGGTGATCTGCTCCGGTTTCTCAAGAATCATTGGTGAATTCTCCCGGATTAATGCAAAGCCAACCACCCCGGCTTTGGACCGCTTTTTTGGAACCAGATAGTAGCCGGCATGAAAACCTGTATTAGTGTGTGTGATATGCCGGAATCCTTTATTCACAACTTTTGAGGAGAGGTTGGTTTGAAATGTGTGATCCATGTATGCCGTGCCGCTTACATGAAGTGTGTCTTCGTTGATGGCAACGAGACCGCTCACCGATGCACGCGGGATGTGCATGAATATTCCCATGTCCTCGTTTTCCAGCCTGAAAATTCCATCTCCCCAGGTGTACCCCTGATGTATATCGTGAAAGTCCAGATCGACCAGGTAGGATACACCGTCCTTGCTTGTGCGGTAGAAGATGTGATGATCGTATGGGAGTTTTCCCGACAGGTATATGTCACGCTCCGGATGCAGGCGGATCTTGTGCTGCTCCTCATCTATAACCAGGGCTTCAATCGTGTATTCCCTGGCAACATGATAGTTAGCACCTTTGAAGTTGGATACGAACAGCTTGCCACCGCTAACCGGACTCTTGAATGTTCCAAAATTGGCCAGGGATATGGTTATATGCAGATGCAAATCATTTTCCAGAAATATATGGTAGCTCCAGAATTCATTATAGTAATCGCCCTCCAGAGTGTGAGGAAGCATGTCACTCCATTCCGTTTGGCGCAACCCGCCATCCGGGACACCGGAATAAACAGAATTGTCAGGATTTTGTCCGGCAACAAGACTGTCACTTCCGTAAATACCTTCGCAAAGTAAAAAAATAAGGCTCAAGGCAAAATACAAACCGTATTTGAACGTAACTATTTTCATAATGTGATGTAACAACATGGTCACACGATATGTAAATACAAGGAATAAAAACAAGGAACTTGTCAGCACTCATCCGGTCAACTATTGAAACGCACGTCTGCTCTGCGTATTACCAGCAATCTGGTAATGAGCAGAAAACATGCAATCAGAAAATCTGCCGCCAACAAGTGTTTTTACGAAACAGATATCGCATTTCGGCTTAAGTTTCTACTTTTTTTTGTAAATTCATTATCGATTTGCACCGATTAACGTAATTTGTTCATGAGAACCATACTCGCTCTGCTCAGACCCCTCATTCAGTTCAACTATCGCTATCCATTTGCCGTTCTTCTGATCTCTGTTTTATTGGCTGCTGGAGCAGGGTACTATGCAACAAAACTGGTTATTGATACCGATTTGGCAAGCCTGCTGCCCGATGATTACGATAGTGTTCAGGCCCTCGAGCGGCTGCGTGACTCGGTCGGCGGGGAAACCGCGCTCGAGGTTACCATCAACTCACCGGACTTTGAGGCAAACAAGGCGTTCGCGGAGGATTTCATCCCGAGGGCGATGGAATTATTCGATACGCGTACGGAGGACAAATTTGTCAACCGGTACGAATATCGCCGTGATGTGGAAGTGCTGAAAAATTATGCCCTGTATTTATCAACAGAGAACGAAATTGACCAGGTCATTGAGTTTTTGGAAGACCGGCTTGAACAGGCGCGTCTAGAGGCCAATCCTTTTTTTATTGATTTTGAAGACGATTTTGATGACGAAGAGGATGATGAGGGGGAGGAACGCCTCAAAGAGTTTGAGAATATGTACCATGAGCTTGTTCCTTCTGAATATCCTGTAAACCAGGACAGCTCAAGCCTGGTGCTCAGTTTCTTTCCTACCGGCTCTCAAAGCGACCTTACCTACATCCGTGACCTGTTCAATGCATTTCAGGATCTGATCATTGAAATGGAGCCGTCTGCCTATCATCCAGAAATGGTAGCCCTGGCAGGAGGGCGGCTTGAGCGGCATCTTATGGAGCTGGACTCTATCGTCCGGGACGTCGTCACCAGTTTTGGGTCGGGAATCACCGGTGTTATACTTCTGGTGGGTATCTATTTTCTTATCAAGCTGATTGTAAATTACCGGCGCGGACATCACCGTCACCGTACCCGCACACTTTGGGATCATCTGATTCGCTTTCCCGTGCCCATCCTGGTGATTGGGATACCTCTGCTGGTGAGTCTGTGCTTTACTTTTGCTATCGCCTATTTTGTTTTCGGTACACTGAATACTATGACATCGGTGCTTTTTGTGATCCTTTTCGGATTGGGTATTGACTACGGAATTCACTTCTATGCCCGATATCTGGAGAAGCGATCCGCCGGAGATAATGTGAGAAACGCGCTTCTCCATACCTATGACAGCACCGGGGCAGCCATCATGACCAGTGCCACAACCACTGCTGTAGCTCTGTTTGTCCTTGTTATAGCAGATTTTCGTGGTTTTTCGGAGTTCGGCTTCATCTCGGGAACAGGCATCGTACTTGCGTACCTTTCCATGCTGTTCATCCTGCCTTCTATCATTGTTGTTTTTGAGCGGTACCAGCTGATTTTAATAAATAAAAACCTGTACCCTGACCATGCGGAATCCGGAAAGACGACTCCGTTTCCTTATGCCCGCAGCATCTTTATTATCGGTACGATAATCGTTGGAGTAGTTCTTTTCAACACAGACAAGCTCTACTTCGAGTACAATTTCGGAGAACTCGAACCCGAATTTCCACGATATGAAGAGTACAGGGATCTCCGGGGTGATATCGATCAGGCCAGAGGGCGAAGGAATCCCGCTTACATTCTTGCCGACACTGACGAAGAGGTCCGGCTCATTCTTGAGACAATCCGCGAGAAAAAAAGAAGCAATCCCGAAACCACGATACTTGCCGTGGAAGCTCTCCAGGAGCGATTCCCTGTAAGCAGAGCGGAGGAGGAGATCAAGCTCGCCAAAATCGCTCACATACGAAAACTCCTTGAAGATCCTTTCATGGAGGATGTCGAAGGCGAATATGTCGATATCCTGAAGCGTGCATCCCATGTATCCGAACCCCTCATGATGGAAGATGTGCCCGAGTTCTTGAAAAACAGATTTCTTACTCGCGATGGTGAAATCGGACGATTTGTCATGATTTATCCTGCTGTAGGCCTCTCGGACGGCCGAAATTCCATCGCCTTCAAGAACGAGATTGGAGTGGTCCAAATTGATGATGGACGAACCTATCAGGCCGCCAGCACCTCCATTGTGGCAGCCGAGATGCTTGAACTCATGAGGGCTGAAAGTCCCTACATGGTCGCTGCAACATTCATTATGATATTCATACTTGTGAATATCGGTTTTCGTTCGCTTCGGTGGTCCATTGTCGCCATGCTGCCGCTGCTAATCGGCTTGAGCTGGACATTTGGAGCAATGATGCTTATGGGCCTGTCATTCAATATGTACAACCTGGTTGTTCTGCCCGCTATTCTCGGCATAGGTAATGACAATGGCGTGCATCTTGCCAGCCGCTATCGGGAAGAGGGCAAAAAAAGCATGTCAGCAGTGCTGAAAAGCACCGGCCAGCACATCACCATTGGCTCATTCACGACCATGATGGGCTTCGCAGGACTGCTGCTCACAAATCATCCCGGATTGACGTCCATTGGAATTCTTGCCGTGGTTGGAATTGGTCTGACTCTGTTATCCGCGCTTACCTACCTGCCGGCATTGGTTCAGCTGCTTGAGAACAAAGGCTGGATCAGATTCTGAGTTCAAGTGATATGATCATCGACACCTCCGCCATTGTCCTGAAGACAATTCAATTTAGTGAAAGCAGTCTTATTGTAAGTCTGCTTTCCGAAAAGCATGGAAAAATACCAGTCATGGCTCGGGGGGCGAGGCGCAACAAGAATAAATTCGGTGGACTCCTTCATCCGGGCGCCTTACTGGATGTAACCTACTACTATAAGTCAACAAGAGAAGTTCAGAATCTGAGTGATATCACACAGAACAGGCCGACGTGGCGCATCAACCAGCAAATGGAAAAAATGGCGATAGGTTTGGCAACGTTGGAGTTGTGCGACCAGCTGTGCCATGAATACGAACCCATGCCGGAAATATCTGTGTTTCTGAATGAGTTTCTGGGCTGGCTGCATGCAACAGAATCCAATCCAAGATATCTTTTTCCCTACATTCAGTTTCGCCTGGCACAATTGGCGGGAATCGGGATTGCGTGGCAGCAAATTGAGCAGCATGAAGAATCCCTGGTCAGGGAAAATGAACACGATTCGCAATATGAGTGTTATCTGAACGTGGAAAATGGGACCATTGCCTTTAAAGCTGATAACGGATTGTCTTTGGGACTCACAAAATCCCAGGGGGATTATCTGCGTTATATTGCTGAAGGGAAAAAAGCCCGGCTGCTGACAGTCAGTTTTCCAGCTGACGAAATACGGAACCTGATCCATCATCTGGATGCCTATTTCCAGTTCCACCTGGATGGCATGAAGGGTAGAAGATCCGATGCCATATTTGAACAAATACTCTGATTCTGATACTGTATGCCTCTCCATCAAAAACTTCTTACTGCGCTTCTGATTCTGCTGACAGGCATGCTGCTGGGTGTGTTGCTCATGACCATGCGGGGCTCCTGGATTCCACCGGAACGTGTGCAGGTACGCTATACCGATATCACTCGCAGCTCCGAATCTTCTGAATCGGTCTCTCGCGACATGGATTCGGAAATGCGCATATTCAACCCATCTCATGTCTTCAGTGATATTGCCCGGCGTGTCATCCCAGCAGTGGTCTATATTGAAACGGAGATCGCGATGCAGCAGGCTGTTCCGGATGATGAGGACCACCGCTTTGAAAATCAGTTCTGGGATCGTTTTCTGCCGCGAAGGCGTGCTCAAAGCATTGGTTCCGGAGTGCTTATCTCAAATGACGGGCATATCCTCACAAATCACCATGTAATCGAAGGGGCCGGGAAACAAATTCTGGTTCTCACCCATGACCGAAAGCAATACAAGGCCAGGGTTGTGGGAAGTGATCCGTCGACAGATCTTGCCGTAATCAAAATTGAAACCAGCAACACCCAGCCAATTGTAATTGGAAATTCCGATAATGTGAATGTTGGCGATTGGGTCATGGCGGTCGGCAACCCGTTTCGCCTGAGATCAACCGTTACTGCCGGGATTGTAAGTGCAATCGGACGAGATGTCGATATCATCATGGACCGGATGCGCATTGAGAGTTTCATTCAAACCGATGCCGCCATAAACAGGGGAAACAGCGGCGGTGCTTTGGTCAATACGATGGGGGAACTGATCGGGATCAACACCGCCATTGCTTCAGAAAGTGGCAGTTACCAGGGATACGGTTTCGCTGTGCCTGTCAATATGGCAATGAAAATCGGGCAGGATATGATTGAATATGGAACGGTGCAACGCGCTTTTCTGGGTGTGGAGATATCCTCTGTTGATTATGACCAGGCCCGTCGTTTCGGTCTCAGTCGCGTCAGTGGTGTTGAGGTTCGCAATATAGTACCTCAGGGCAGCGGTGATCTCGGTGGCCTTAAAAGGGGAGACGTCATTCTCAGTGTTAACGAATATCCCGTCGACGCCGCCAACCGGCTTCAGGAACGCATTGCCCTGATGCGTCCCGGCGATGAGGTCGTGCTGGATGTGTGGCGCAACAAGAATGAAATCACACTTAGCTTTCCTCTGTTTGGTCTTGATGATGATGCCATCCGGGAATGGGCCGATGCCACAGTGCCGCAGCCTCCGGAAAGAATGGAATTTGATGATGATTCGGAAACCGGTGTTCCTCAGAAATCATTTGATGACGGCTTCACCCTTGCGGAATTGGCCGTGCTTGAAGACCTGCCCAGATATGAGCTTGTGGTGATACGGGTGCAGGCGGGAAGCGCAGCAGAACAGGCCGGATTACAGCCAGAGGATATCGTCACTCATCTGGAAAATGAGCCGGTTGAATCCATAGGTGAATTTGCAGCAGAGTGGGATAAACGAAAGAATCATGAGAAGATCACTGTTCGCGTTCAGCGCAACACCGGCACCGAATCACTTATAATACAACGACTTCAATAATCAACGACTTCAATAATCAGAGTGGAAACCTGGTATGAACTGCAACCTCTCCATTATGTCCAAAAACATCCTCTGCGTCAGCCTTAACTTGATCCTCTGCCTGTTTTTTTTTACTTCATGCGGACCACTTTCCGGGCTGTTCTCCGATGAAGAAGAGGAGCTGGTGATGGTTGCCGAAACTCCGGAAGTGGAAGAGGAGCCTGTGATTGAAGTTGCGGAAATACCGTCATGGCATGATCCAAACCACCCTGTACAAGTAACAAGTGATTCTGTTGTCATTACCGGAACCGCTGTATCATCAGTTTCAGCTGATGCCAGATCTATTGCTGAAATCGCTGTGAATGAACATAAGAAAACGGCATTTACCAACTTGATTTACACCATCCTGGAAGATAAGGGATCTGATGCCTTGTCCTCAGAAGCCGGCAGCCGTGCCGATGGTCAGTCTGAACAGGATGTAATCAAAATGCTCACACTGGAAGATGACGAGCTGTTTGCCTCGATTCCATTCACAGTAGAGACTTTTTATTTTGAGACGAACGGTCAGGTTCGCTGCTATATCAGGCATGCCTATGAAAAAGCGGCACTGTCCCGGGAAATTCGTGATGCTATTGAGCAATAACTGGAGTATCCGGGAAAATGCCGCTGAAATATGGGAGAAATGGAATCAGCTCATATATTCAATGATCTTGTCACCGAATTCCGATGTTTTGAGTAGGGTCGCACCCTCCATCTGCCGTTCGAAATCATAGGTAACCTGCTTCCTGCTGATGGCCTTTTCCAAGCCGTTTTCTATAAGTCGTGCAGCATCCGACCAGCCCAGATGATCCAGCATCATGACCGCGGATAGAATGAGCGAGCCCGGGTTAACCATATCCTTACCTGCATATTTTGGCGCAGTGCCATGGGTAGCTTCGAATAGTGCAAATCCACTCTGGTAGTTGATATTCGCTCCCGGAGCGATCCCTATACCGCCCACACATGCTGCCAGCGCATCCGATATATAGTCGCCATTCAGGTTTAGCGTAGCTATCACTTCATATTCAGCTGGACGTGTAAGAATCTGCTGAAGGAATGCGTCCGCAATCACATCCTTGATTACAATCCCGTTGGGAAGCTCACACCATGGGCCACCGTCGATCTCTTTTGCATCGTACTCCTCTTTGGCGAGTTCGTATCCCCAGTTTTTAAAACTGCCTTCTGTAAATTTCATGATGTTGCCTTTGTGAACCAAGGTAACACTCTTGCGGCCATGCTCGATGGCATATTCAATGGCGGATCGGATCAGGCGCTTGCTGCCTTCTTCCGAGACAGGCTTGATGCCAATGGAAGAACTGTCAGGGAACCGGATATTGGTAGCCTTCATTTCTTCAATAAGAAACTTTTTGATCTTATCCGCTTCGGGTGTTCCGTTCTGATATTCTATGCCGGCATAAATATCCTCCGTGTTTTCACGGAAGATGACCATATCGGTCAGTTCGGGCTGCTTCACCGGACTTGGTGTTCCCTTGTAGTAGCGAACGGGACGCACGCAGGCGTACAGGTCTAGAAGCTGCCGAAGGGCTACATTAAGGCTGCGTATTCCTTCACCTACCGGCGTGGTCAGCGGCCCTTTAATTGCAACGCGGAAAGCCTTTATGGCCTCAAGTGTATCGTCGGGAAGCCAGGTATTGTCACCGTAAAAATCCAGAGACTTTTCTCCCGCATAAATCTCCATCCATGATATTTTCTTATTTCCCGAGTAGGCCATTTTGACGGCGGTATCCACCACCTTTTTCATTACCGGAGAGATATCCGCGCCGATCCCGTCGCCTTCTATGAAGGGAATAATGGGATTGTCGGGTACGTCAATAGTACCGTCATTCTTTAAAGTAATTTGTTTTCCGTCAGCTGGTGTTACAATTTTCTCAAATTTCATAATATGATTCACTTATGGTACAGTCTGGTTATCGTGTCTTGTTTATATTTGCAAGGCATACAAAGATAAAAAACTTAATGATAACTACTGGACTATCTTTTATGAGCAACGGGCAGCGGCAACAAATTCGGACGTGTTCATGATACCAGTTGCCAGTGAATATTAGTATATTGATAACATTGGTACTGCACGGGATGTAACGCCGGTTTGTCTTGTAGTGGAATAATCTGGCGCATATTGCCGTTTATATGCTGCAACCGATTTGTAACCCGATCCATAGAACCTGAGCCTGAATATGCTATCACCTTTGATGGGCAGAAGACCCCAGCACAAGCGATTCAATTATCAGTACCGGTACCACAAGCCGAAACCAATGCGACCAGACAGCATAAAATTCCGCAGACTGACACGACGCGGAACCGGAGGATCCATTCTGCTTTACGCACTGCTATTGTTCCTGATCTTGTGGATCATAACCTGACACCGCAATTGGAAAACCGGCAAATCCGGACTAAGATCCATCCTGTCAAATGTTGAAAGCGAAAAGCGAAAACCCGTAACTAGTCTCCTACTTTCAGTAGTAATATCCTATTTTGGCAACATCAGGCGATAACTCTTCCATAATCAAAATACTTCCGCAGGAAGTCTCTAATAAAATAGCTGCAGGGGAGGTGGTGCAGAGACCGGCATCGGTTGTAAAAGAGCTGCTTGACAATGCCATTGATGCGGGTGCCGATCATATCAGCCTGATGATCCAGAATGCCGGAAGAACCCTGGTCCAGGTGCGTGATAGCGGCTGCGGGATGTCAGAGAAGGATATAAGCCTCTGCTTTCAGCGACATGCCACATCGAAACTGTCCAGGGTGGAAGATCTGCAAAATATTCGAACCCTCGGTTTTCGTGGAGAGGCGATGGCCTCTATCGCCTCGGTTGCACAGGTTACAGTTACAACCAAGCGGGTTGAGGATGAATCGGGTGTGGAATACGAGGTGCGTGGAGGAGATGAAATCGGCCTGCGTCCCGCAGCATCGGATAACGGCACCACCGTTAGTGTCCGCAATCTTTTTTATAACGTGCCTGCCAGGCGCGCTTTTCTGAAAACCGATGCGACAGAGTTCCGCCACATCCTGCTGGTCTTGCATCAGGCTGCCATTGCCTGGCCGGAAATTGCTTTTGATCTGGATGCAGACGGGGAAATCATCTATCGGTTGCATCCCGGAAGCCTCGAGTCACGGATTGCTGACCTGTTCGGAAAATCTTATAAGGCCAGTCTGATACCCTTGGCCGAATCAACAAGTATGGTGCGAATGCAGGGATTGCTTTCGGATCCCAAGCTTGCAAAAAAAACCAGAGGGGAACAGTTTCTGTTTATAAACAAACGTCCCTTTTTTCATCGACATCTCAACTACATCATCCAGGAAATATATCGCGACTGGCTGCAGCCCAACGAGTATCCCTTTTATGCTTTGTTTTTTGAAGTTGATCCGGAGGCCGTAGACGTCAACGTCCATCCCACAAAACAGGAGATCAAATTTGAGGACGAACGCACGATTTCCACTTTTACCCGGTCTGTTGTCAAGAAAACACTGAACGACCATATGCGTGTGCCTTTTTGGGATCCCGGCGGGATCGATGCCCCATCAGAAAGAAAATCCTATCAGCAACGATTTAAAGATGGTTTCCGTCATTCTGCAATTTATGAAGGAAAGGATCGTGAATTTTATAATCATAATTTACAAAAACCAGGTAATATAGTTCCATTTGATTCGGCGTCCAGGCTCTATGAAACCGACCGGTTTGCCTCTGAGGATGCTCCCGCTTCATCCCGGCTTGACGATCACAGTATATCAAAAAATCTGAAATCTGAAAGCAGCTTCAATCAAATTCACAATCAGTTTATTATATCTCAGACCAGAAATGGCATGTTCATCATGGATCAGCATGCCGCCCACAAGCGCATAATTTATGAAAAGGTGCTGAATGAGGCAGAAAGCGGTCTGCCAAGCACTCAGCAGCTGCTTTTTCCAAAAACGATCAACTTTTCAGCAACCGAGTTCAGCCTGTTGAAAGAGCTCAACCCGGTGATCACCCGGATGGGTTTCAACGTGCAGCTTCTGAGTGGAAATTCCGCCATGATTCTGGGAGTGCCATCCGATATCCGGCTGGAGAATGAGCAGCATGTTCTGGAATCGATCATGGAACAGTACAAAATAATGTCGAAGTCGGTTTCACTGAGTGAAAAGGAGCGTGTTGCTCTGGCAATTGCAAACAGGGCCGCTATTCCCAGAGGAAAAAAACTAACGGAAGAAGAGATGGAAGCTTTGGTTGATCAGCTCTTTTCTTGTGAAAATCCTTTTCATGATCCGTTGGGAAAGCGCACTGTCCGGTCACTGACGGTGGAGGAGCTGCAGGCGATGTTTCGCTGACACTCCCGGCAGCCGGCACCAACTTGTCTGGCTGAGGTCATACATTCCGGGATCTTCACATGGATTGGGTTGTCCGGATTGCTGTTTAATTGCCGTCCTGAATCAGTGGAAGAATATTGTACCCCCTGGCCAGCAGATTAATGGCGTTATCTTCAAGCATCTTCTTGATTTGGGTGCTGGAAATGACATGTGTAATGCCATAATGAATCAACGCCTTTTGATCGAGAAAAAGCTCACCATGGAAGGGGCGACGGGCTATATGTTCCGATGCCGTCTCTTCGTCAGGCACCACAAACCATTCACGTGATGCTGATGTGGATCGAGCAAGTCCGATCCACTCAAATGCCGGAATACCGCCATTAATGGCCACAACGACTCCTCCACTGAAACCGGGATTGAAAAGCGCATCCGTTACAAAGGAGTGGTGGCGATCACGGTTTGTCTGACTGACAATCGCTGTGGTGACCATGGGATACCCTCTTGGATACCCGAGACTGTATGTAAATGTACCGATCCGGAGTTTTTCCGGACGGCCGAAGGGGTGGGGAAATACAGGGAATTGCTCCCGGATGGAAATATCAAGCTTGTCCGGATCAATTCTGGTTCCGATAACAGCCAGGTCAGCACTTGCATCGTGTGCAAGTACTTCGAAATTTCCAATATAGGGTGCGTCAAAAAGCCAGTTTACCTGATTGCTCTTTATAGTGACACTTTGAAGATAGGGCTGGCCTTCCTCCCGGTATTCGAACAAGGTATCGGGTGATGTGATTACATGTCGGGCGGTAACCATTCCTACAAGATTGTCTTTGTTGTGTATTACTACCGCTGTTCCGGAGGATGTGGTGTGATTGTGAATCACCAGTTCGGCCAGGGATTCGACCGATGACACTGTATCTATATGTGAGGGCAAAACATAACTCTGCTGATCAAAAATAAAAGTCTCATAATACGATGTGCTGGTGATCCTTTTTACGGATTGGTGCATCTTCTCAAGATGCGGAGCCGTATTGCCGATAGGATAACCGGTCAGATAATCACCTGTTCCGGGTTCCTGGTTTATGTACACAATCGAACGGGTGCAGGATACCGTCACAAAAAAGATCGCCGCCAGAAATAGTATTAAGGTGCGGGTGGATGATGAAGAAACTGACGTCATCGGAAGTTTGTCAGGTTGTGAAATGATTGCTGATGAAGTTAAAGATCAAAGCCGCCGAGCAACTCTACGGTTAACGCCCTGCGCTCATCGTTCATTGTGATTCCGGCCGATGAAAGCAAGGCGGACACATGAAACAAAGCCAGCTTCTTTTCATCAAGGTCACGAATTCTCTGCATGGTTAGCAGGATGTCTGTTGCTGCTTTTTCGGCAGCTGCCAGATTTACTTTATTTATCAAACCCGTGGTGAGTTTGGCTAATGCACGGGATCGCCAGTAATAATTTCTGATTTCGTATGCAAGCTCAGAAGGCTGGGAAACCAATCCGAGATCCAGATAAACCTCAACGAGAATATATTGAAAACGAGCTCTGCGATCTGTCATCACGGCAAGTGATCGTGCAAAATCATGATAGCCTCTGTTTATGGCATAGGAAAAAAGTCCGGGGACAAGGTCGTCAAAGCTGGGATCCGACATCCGGAACCAGGCAGCGATATCCAGGGCACGGTCAGGCCGACCCAATGATATCCACCTTTCAATCAACTGAGCGATCAGATAATTGAGACTTTCAGAACCGGTAATTTCCCGGGCCTGAACTTCTGCGTTTTCAAGTGCCTCTGCTGCAAGGGAGCGCTTGTTGTGTCGAATTTGAATATCTGCAACCCGCAGATTCGCATGAGCGCGCTGCAGCGATGAGGGAATATCCCCGATACCGGTCAGGGCAAGTTGCAAAAGAGAATCAGCCCTGTTTTCGTCATCGGCTATGATCCATGCCACTTCCAGGAGGGATTCCGTTTTTTCGGAGACATGTACCGGAATCCGTTCGAGCAGCGATACCGCAAGGTCAAGCGAGTCGCTTCGGGCATTCTGGACAGCTATGGCAGCCATGGTGGTGTGCTTGAAATAATCACGTTCAAAATTCTCTACGATCTTCATCGCCTCACCCATCCTGCCATGAAGCGCCAGATATGAAGCCATATCACGCAACGCAAAATCAGAATAATTAGAATCTATATTTCCTATTTGCATAATTAACTGCTGACTGACTTCAAATTCAGCATGTTCTGAAAAAACATTGGATAGATCAGTCAGAGCTTCAATATGCTCGAGTGCCCGGTCTTCATCAGGCGGAGGCAACCGTTCCCGTACCAAGGCAAGCGCCTGAGACCCCCGGCCGCTGGTGAACAGATTACGGCAAATCATTTCGATCAGATTTAGCTGACTGACAGGATCAATATAATTCAAATACCCGTAAAGATGCTCCAGTGCACGGACGTCGGCACCGTCTGTGATGTATCCGGAAGAAACCAGCTGCTGCAACGAATGGGAGAGGAGTGACGGATCCTGGATTCGGTCAGCCATATCAATACTCTGCTGCCAGCGGGAAATGGAGGAAAAATGGACGGAAAGATCATGGTAAAGCCGGTCGATGATTTCACGGTTCCAGTGCTGGTCAGCCTGCCGTATAACCGTTCTAACAAGATCATCGTGGTGCTCTTCTTTGGAATTATGAAAAAGGATGCGGGCATATTCCAGCCGCTTCAAGCCCCGATCCAAATCTTCATTCTCCATATTGATGGCATAGAGTGTCAGTTTATGAAAATTGTCAAGGGCTTCGGCCCTGGATGCATAAAGAGGCACTTTTCTTCTCAAATCACCCACGGTGATATCACCAATGCGGGTACGGTGTTGTGCTACGTCAACAGCAATCTGTGTATCAGGAAAATTGTCAATAATTTTTTCAATTTTCTCAAGTGCCTGGCGATAATACTCGTATGTGCCCTCAGGATCCGTTTCTTCAAGTTCATGCGCTGCTTCGGTTAACTGATACGCTTCCACAAAAAGCCGGTTGGCTTCACGCTCGGCATCTGTCTTTTCGCAGTGAACCAGAATGCCGGCAATGATAGGTAAAAATAGAAGAATATGGAGCTGACGAATGATCATGTGCAATAAATAATTGGAGGGAATGCGTCAAAATAAGAATCTTTGCAATGCAAAATGAATGTTCCTGATAAAAAGAAGCTTGATTGCCTGTCAACGTGCGTAATCATTTCATTTAGATTAAAGGAGAGGGTTACAGAAAACATATATTTTACATATATTGACATGCAATGAAGAAATTTGTACTGCAACGCGGCACCAACCGCAAGGGTGATGCGGACTACCGGATCGCTTACCGTGATCTGCTTAACGAACAGCAGTATGAAGCTGTTATGCATAATTATGGTCCGGCTTTGGTCATTGCAGGTGCCGGGACGGGAAAAACCCGGACGCTGATCTATCGTGTGGCTCGCCTGGTGGAAGATGGAGCGGCACCATCATCCATATTGCTGCTGACATTTACCCGCCGTGCTGCCAGGGATATGCTAGACAGAGCCACCGGAGTGCTTGATGACAGGTGCAACCAGGTCCGGGGAGGCACATTTCATCACTATTGTAATCATCTGCTGCATCAGTACGCTGACAGACTTGGCTTTCCACCAAATTTCACGTTGCTTGACCAGGCCGATGCCCACGATACCATTCACCATATCCGTGCTTCCCTGGCTCAACAACTTCGAGGCAAAAGATTCCCGCAAAAACAGACACTTGCAGCCATGTTTTCAGCCGCTGTAAACAAGCAGTTGAGCCTGTATGAGGTTATTGCCTCAGCGTATCCACAGTTCATGCAACATCACGAAACCATCGAACAGCTGCATAAAAAGTACTTTGATTATAAAAGCAAAAATGGTGTAATGGATTTTGACGATTTGCTTATCAATACCCGCCGTCTGCTTCTCCAGGAAGAAGATATCCGGGAGAAAGTAGCTGCTAACAGCCGGTTTGTGATGGTCGACGAGTATCAGGATACAAATAATCTGCAGGCTGAACTGGCTTCACTGTTCAGTTCGTTTCACAGAAACCTGATGGTTGTCGGGGATGATGCCCAAAGCATCTATGCCTTTAGAGGAGCCAATTTCCACAATATTCTTGCTTTTCCCGAACAATATGAAAACTGTCGGGTAATCAAACTGGAAGAGAACTACCGGTCAACACAGCCGATCCTGGATCTATCCAATACTTTGATAAACAAAGCAAAGGAAAAATTTGAGAAGAAGCTGTTTACAAAAAAGACCGAAGGGGATTTGCCTGGCTTGGTCAGGGCTCCATGCGAAAGGGATCAGTCGCGTTTTATCACACAGTTATTACTGCAGCTGCGGGAGCAGGGCACTCCGTTAAGTGAAATGGCGGTGTTATTTCGAAACGGCCGTGACTCCTATGATCTGGAATGGCAGTTAAACAAAAAGAATATTCCTTTTCAAAAGTTCGGTGGACAAAAATTTGCAGAAGCCGCTCATATACGCGATGTGCTTGCCCATCTTAGAATTATTGTAAATCCTGATGACAATATAGCCTGGAACAGGGTGCTCTTGCTGCTTGATGGCATAGGTCCGAAGACGGCATCGGAACTGATTACCTGGCTGCGTTTGAATAAAACCCGTGATCTCAGTTCATCCGATATTGTGAGCCGGTCATACAAAAAACAGCTTGACAGCCTCAGCACAATCCTTGCTGGCATTGCCCGTCTTCTGGATCAGCCGGGTAAAGCGGTCGAAATGGTCACCGATTACTATAAGCCATTGTGCGAAAAAAGGTTTGATGACCACCCCAAAAGGGTTAAAGACCTGGATGCGTTTGTCGGACTGGCCAACGGCTATGTCTCGCTGGATCAGCTTCTGCAAGAATTGACGCTTGATCCGCTCGATGCAACTGCAGTAGAAACTGAAGTCTATGCGCATGAGGAAAACCCATTGGTACTGAGTACAATACACTCCGCAAAAGGGCTGGAATGGAATACTGTTTTCATCATACAATGCCTGGATGGTGTCATTCCATCGGGATATTCCGTGGACGATCCCGTTGCGATTGATGAAGAGCTCAGACTGCTCTATGTGGCCTGCACCCGGGCACGGGAACACCTTTTTGTGACGTATCCGATTACCAGGGAGAGTTCATTTGGTGAGTTCTTTTCAAATCCTTCCCGATTTCTGGATAATGTGTCCGAGAACGTCCTGGAGCCATGGGTGCTTGAAGAAGACCCTGGCCAAAAACAACTCGGTTCATGATTCAAACGGGCTGAAAGACTACTTGTCAAGCTTGAGGATCTTGTACTGACGGTACATGTCTTTCGCAAGCCAGATGAAAGCATAGGGAGGGATAAGGATAAACAGCACGGTGATAAAAAGCTTTCGCTTGTCGGAGTAGGGGTATTCTTGAATCCCGGCAATAGCAGCTATCCACAAAATAGCCAAGGTAAACACCAATAAAGTGACCAAAATGGATCCTACAGTTCCAAACTGATCGTGAATGGTTTGCAGCATATCGTTTTTTATTACTGGGTGCGCAATGCGTATCTTGCAAAGATAAAAACTTTATCTTTGATTTCCTTCTTATCTCTTATTTAGTCCTGATTTTATGCTTCCAGTTGTTGCCATTGTCGGCCGGCCGAATGTCGGAAAATCCACGTTGTTCAACCGTCTTCTCGGTGAACGTCAGGCCATCGTGCATGACGAATCCGGAGTAACCCGGGACCGGCACTATGGTGAAAGCTACTGGAACGGGCGTGATTTTACCGTCATTGATACCGGAGGGTATCTTTCCGGGAAGACTGATGCCCTGGTGACAGGCATCCGGAATCAGGTCGAACTTGCAATCCGGGAAGCTGATGTGATCATTTTTGTGGTTGATGTGCTACAGGGGATAACCACCGAAGATGATGCTGTTGCCCATTTGCTCAGAAGACAGGAAAAACCCGTGCTGCTAGCCGTCAACAAATCCGATAACATGGAAAAAACCATGCAGTCGCCGGAGTTTTACAGAATGGGATTCTCTGAGCTCTTTGCGGTCTCGGCGCTTTCGGGAAGCGGAACAGGTGAGCTGCTCGACAGGCTGGCTGAGCTTATGCCGGATCCAACGGAACAAAAGGACGATCAGAAATGGCCCAAACTGGCGGTGATCGGCCGTCCGAATGTTGGGAAAAGCAGCTTTATTAATGCGCTTTTGAACGATGAGCGCTGCATAGTGACGGATATTGCAGGCACTACCCGTGATTCCGTTAACAGTCTCCTTGAGTACAAGGGAAATACGTATACACTTGTCGATACCGCAGGATTGCGGAAACGTTCCCGGGTTCATGACAATATCGAATTCTACAGCCTGATTCGGACAGAAAAAAGTATCCGGGAGTGTGATGTCGCTATTCTGCTGGTGGATGCGGAGCAGGGATTCGAGGTACAGGACGCCAGACTTCTGCGTCAGGCTGAACAATTCAACAAAGGCATGATCATTGCTCTGAACAAATGGGATCTGATCGAAAAGGAGACCAACACAGCAAAAGAGTTCATGGAGACGATCTACCGGAAAGTACCCAATTTAAAATATGTGCCTGTGATAACCATATCAGCGGTAACAGGTCAGCGAATTCACCGGGTAATTGATGAAGCGATCGAAGTTCTGGAACAACGCAACATTAAAATCTCCACGTCGGAACTCAACCGGTTTTTAAAGGAGATCACAACCAGACGCCCGCTTCCATTTGCAAGGGGGCACCAGCTCACCATCAAATACATCACCCAGGTCAAGCAAAAACCACCCGTATTTTCACTTTTCATGAATATGCCCAGGGAACTTCCTGCAAACTACAGACGATATATAGAGAACCAGATCAGGGAGTCTTATGGTTTTAAAGGTGTTCCTGTTACCATGGTGTTCAAGGAAAAATAAGTGGCATTCCCACCTCATTTTTTTTGATAGAACAAACACATACGTTATTTTTGATGATATCCCGTCACGGTCAATGCTCAAGTGCAATGCAAGTATCACAACACTTTATTGCGATCAGTAACTTATATGTCTGAAAATCTCGAAATACCAAGAAGAAATGCCCTTTCCGGTGATGCAGCCCGGGAACGATCGCTGAATTTTCTGGAGAGAATTTATTTGCCGGAAATATTCCGTGGCATGTGGTATACCTTCAAGCAAATGTTCCAGCCAAAGTTCACCATGAAATATCCCGAGGAGCGTTTTAACCCGCCTGCCATTTTCCGTGGACGACCCGTTCTGGTGGAAGATGAAGGCCAGGAGCGATGCGTGGCATGCGGACTGTGCGCCCGGGCTTGTCCTCCGCTAGCCATCAGCATGCAGGCCTCCGAGACAAGCGATGATCCCAAGGAACGCTACCCGACATTTTTTGAAATTAATATGCTTCGTTGCATATACTGCGGATACTGTGAAGAAGTTTGCCCGGAAGAAGCCATTGTGATGAGCAAGGATTACGATCTTGTATTCTCAACAAGAGAGGAAGCGGTTTATGACAAATCGAAACTCCTCGTCTCAAAACAGGAGCTGAAGGAACGCCTTGAGTACCTCAGAGAGTATAAAAACCGGCAGTTTGGCCAATTCTGGAATTTTGATGAGGAGAATAATATCCACTCCGTCCGCAATCGCGACAAACGATGGGAAACAAGCTTATCGCTCGTTGAAATGATCGAAGAACAGCGAAAAGAAGGAAAGCAGGACAGTCTTGATCGGGCATAATCAGCCTGAAATAGCTTCTTTAATAACCAAAGCAAGGTTTTAACTTGTTCTGATGCAGCCAAATAAAATCCATATTCAGGATCTGATTGAAGACGCGGGCTGGCTTCAGGAGGAGATGAAGCTGCTTAAAACCATTATCGACGTCATTCCATATGATGACAGACCTCTGGAGCAGGAATCGGTTCTTGATGTTGTGGCAAAAATTGGGTATGCCTGTGATAACTATTTCAAACCTCTTATTCATAATGCTGTAAACTGTAATGATGATTTAGATATGACACCTTCCAGTCATTTTGATTCCCATTATTCCATCGAATACCATGAGGGAAGAAGCGCATTGGAATTGCTGGATCACATCATTGAAACTCGCAGTGAAGTGCAGGGTTTGCTGAAATCCCTGCAACCGAAAGAATTTGACCGAATAATGTATTTAAAAGAAGGGGAGGTGACCCTGGAAAAGTTGCTTCGTGATATGGTGATGTACGACAGGAAACAGTTAAAGAAGGTAGCTGAAAGAGTTCTTACCATTGATCCGGAACGTTCAGCGGCACGCAAACTCTAATTGCATCGCACTTTTGTCCAAACACTATTAACCAAAACTGCAAAATGACTGATTTCTCAGAAATAATTCTATTTATTGTCGCTTTTTACGCCACGATTAATTTCTACAGATTATATTCCATCAGTCGGGAGATACTGCATTTCTGCATGGGAACATCTGCGGCTTTTTTAGCAATCATTGGTATATCAGATCTTCTTTCTACATTTTTTCCTGTGCTGGATCCGGATTTTATAGACGAATGGGCAACAGTTTTCTCCGTCTCATTTCTGCTTTCAGCTGCTGCATCACTTGTCCGCAACTCCAAGCCTGTATTTTCCCGGTTTCCCAGATTATTTACATTTGCCCCCTTGATCCTGATCTTTCTTTATCCTCTGATTATTGATACCGCAGTTGTAAAAATATGGGCTGTTGCACTTTATCAGGGTAGCTCACTGCTTATAAGTTTGATCATTTATAGCTACAAAACCCATCACAATAGTTCATACGGCTATATGCTCGTCGGGGTGATCTTTTTCCTTGTTACATTTATTCTTTACTGGCTGCCCGGATCTGCATTTACATTGCCTGTATATGCCTGGGTGTTGCTTGTTTCCTGTGGCATCCTCATTATCACTGTTGGTTATAACCATGTTTTTGAGCTTGAGGATGAGATTATTGATGCACAAAAAAGAAAAGAAACCTGGTTTGTTTAACTCCGGAAAGTTTTGATATCCAGTATGACATAGCAGGAGAGTGGATAGTGTGCACTTGAATCAAGGATCGATTTAGAAATTTACCGGGCATTCTTAAATGATACATGACTATACATAATATTAATTATGCGACAACTAGATATATTCGCCAATATTGCATCATTCCATACGAACCAGTCTATTGTTCCTGAATCAGTCTATTATACTCCAGAATCCTGATAGTATCTTTCACGGTTCTGCGCTCATCCGTGTCCAGTCTTTCGCTCTCCAGAATCTTCTTCAGATCATCCAGATATCCAGTGGCTCCAAGCTTGCCCATGGCATCATATGCCAGCATGCGATATTGCTGGTAAGGATCGTAAAGTCGTTTCCCAAACAGTGATATCATCTTTTCATATTCGGATTCGTCAAAGGCTCGAATATTTTCAAGGATATAATTCAGCGCATCATAGCTGTATCTCTTTTCTCCCGGTTCAACAGCAAGTGCCATGAGTGTTTGAAATCTGTTGTTATCAGTCGATATAACACCCGTTTCTGTTCCCGCTGACCCGATCAATGCTGCGGTTATGGCATTCTTAATCACATCCTGATAAGAATCGGAATCAATATAAGGCTTCACCAGCTCTGCAATTTCGTTCGGGAAACGTTCGCCTGCTGTAAGAATCGCCTCAGCTGACACAAAATAGCTGGTATCAGCCATCATTTCTGCCAGGTGGTCCCTGACTCTATCCGCGTATTCTGTATCCTGAAATTCCATATTTCTAATAATTCCAAACGCTTCATGTCGTACCTGATACTTTCTTTCATTCTGGTAAGTAGCTGATAATGCCAGGTCAAGTGTTTTTTCCTGGTCCAGCAATTCAGCATAATCCGACAGAAATGCATAAGCAGTCATGCGAATTCCCCAAAATGGATCATTCCGGGCTAAGTCTGCCACCTGATCTCGAATAGTACGATATTCGACAAAATCACCGGCCATGGACAGTGCTTCTGCACGCACAAGCAGGTGCTCGCTTTTTAATCGTTTCAGGAGTGTGGACAAGGAGATATCCCGGAAGTACTGGGCCAGCTGAACACGTTCCGGATCTATAATAATATCAATAATATCCCATTTTGCTTCAAAAACGAACTCGTTTTCATACTTATCAATGTGGACACGCTCGCGCCTGCCTCCCCCCTCGAATTCAATCAAAACTTCAGGATAGAGATCGAACAACGGCTGCCTGCTTGTATCCTGCACCTGATTTACATTCAACACCGCCCTGTTACCGTATATCTCATGTGATACTTCCAGATAGGGATGCCCCGGTTTCATAAACCACTGGTCAATAAAATAATACAGGTCCAATCCGCTTGCATCTTCAAATACACTTTGAAAGTCAAAGACATCTACGGCATCAAAAGCATGACGATCGAGCCATAAGCGAACGCCCCGCCACCACGCATCATCACCCAGATAATCATGCAGCATGCGAAGCACCTGTCCAGCTTTTTGATAGGTATGCCGATCATACATGTCCTCGGGTATTTCGTATTGATAAAAGATTACGGGACGACGGTAATAATCGGCCTCATCAAAATAGCTAAGACGATCATTATGATTTTTCCACAGATAATCGTCAAAACCATCGTTGTGCAGGCGGTATGCTGATTCGAAATAGTTTGCAAATCCTTCATTCAAAGGCAAATTGGCCCAATCCTTGCATGTTACAAGGTTGCCAAACCACTGATGGATGATTTCGTGCATGATCAGATCCTGGTTTGACAGATCCTGCGCGGTCCTTTTGTCAAACTGTACGGCATCGTAAAGCAGCGTAGCCGTGGTATTTTCCATACCGCGGGCAATGAAATCATGTACAGGAGCCTGTGCATACACCGGATCCCAGGGATAGGCAACACCTGTAATATCTTCCGAGTACCGGATCATATCAGATGTATTCTTGTAAATATCATTTACATAATCCACATAATTTGGTTCGACATAATAGCGATAGAGAATATCCCCTCTTTTTTCCTCAATGATTTGATATTCACCTACAGCCAGTGCAAAAAGGTACGGAGTGTGTGGTTGATGCAGCCTCCAGTAATCCGTACGCAGAGAATCACCGGGTAGCACGCGGCTGTCAAGAAGCAGGCCATTGGACAGGGTCTGGAAATTATCCGGTACAGAAATCCAGGTCTCTTGTGTTGCACGTTCGGCCGGATGGTCAATGGTCGGAAACCAGAAGCTGTTGTCTTCGGGCTGACCCAAAGTCCATATCTGGGTCGGTTTCACAGGGTCCTCTCCCCTTGGGTTTATAAAATAAAGTCCCCTTTGCGGTGGATTAGAGACGAATGAGACACCAAGAACGAGCGTGTCTCCTGCCGCGTACTCGCGATCAAGCAACACCGTCACAACCGCAGAGTCCTTAACATATTCAAACACCCTGTCAGACCGGACATCATGAATGGAATCAAACTCCATGGTTTTGGCATCGAAAACCAATTCCGACTGACTTACTTCGCTTGTAAACAGCATCTCGGTAGCTCCGATGACTTTCTCCTCATCAAAATTGAATCGTACGCGCAGTTTCTGATGATGAAGATCCCAGGTCAACTCACGCAGCACCTGTACGGGACCTTCAGGGATATACCAGTCCTCTGTTATCATTGCAGGTTCTTCCGGTTCGGGCGGCAGTATCGTGGCACAGGAGGAAACCAGAAGAATGCTCAAAATAACACAGGCAAAAAGTTCGTTTTTACTTATTGATATTAATCCGGTGCGGCATTGTGGATGTAAAACTTGTGCACATCCAGTATGGGTACTTTTTATATTTCTCATAAAGACGATGTTCCGGACAGGTCTGATTATTGATTGAAACGCTGACAAAACCATAAGAAACGGTAAAATGTGCTTTGATTAATGGATCAGCTCTTCCTATTATTGATTGATGTGACAGATTCTGCAAATTTGGCAATTTTCCTCTTCTTTACAAATATACCACAAGATGCCGACGGACCATAAATCGCTTAACAAGGCTTTTGCTGCATTTTCTTTTCTTACAGCGCTGATCCTTTACTTGTTGACACTCCCTCCAACTGCCAGTTTTTGGGACTGCAGCGAGCGTATAGCATGTGCCTACGGATTGCAGATCCCACATCCCCCGGGCACTCCCTTCTATCTCCTGCTCGGCCGTGTTTTCTCCATGTTTGCCGGTCCCATGTCCGCTGCATACATGATCAACCTGATGAGTGCATTGGCATCGGCAACAACGATAGCGTTGCTGTATCTCATCATTGTCCGTTTTATCCGTGAATTTCGTGGCACTGATGTGGATCAGTATCCAGTGATCGACCGGATTGGCCTGTATGGCGGCGGTTTCATAGGAGCTCTTACATTTTCGGTCACCGACAGCCACTGGTTTACCTCCATTGAAGCGGAGACCTATGCCCTCTCGCTGACTTTTACGGCCCTGGTGGTCTGGCTTGTACTAAAATGGTCGGAAAATCACGATAATTTACGCAACGAGCGATGGCTGCTTCTCATCACTTTTCTGTTCGGACTGGCATTCGGAGTGCATTTGCTCAGTCTGCTTGCCGTATTTTTCGTCGGATTGATAATTTATTTCCGGAAATTCGAGTTCAGTATCCGATCATTTGTCATTGCCTCTGCAATAACCGTCGGTATTTTCTTTCTGATTTATCCAATTACAATTATCGAGCTTCCCGCGTTTGCGGGTAATTTTTCTGCCATCACAGGTGGAATGCTCGGCCCGCTTGCATTCCTGCTGATTTTCGGTGGACTCATCGCCTACGGAATCTATTATACCCACAAGAAAAACTACCGTACGGCCAATATTGTGCTTCTGGGATATATGCTCATTCTGATCGGTTATTCAAGCTATTCAATGATCTATATCCGATCCCAGGTCAACCCTGCCATCGACCAGAATTCACCTGACAATGTTGACTCTTTTATCAGCTACCTGAAGCGGGAACAGTACGGACAGCAGCCACTTCTTCGGGGAGATAGCTACAGCAATGAAATTGGCGGCATAGATCGTGAAAACCCCAAATTTTTCCCGAGAAGATACTCTCCTGAGCAGCGCCACCAGCAGAAGTACGCTCAATACCGTAGCGACCTTCATTTCTTTGTGAGCTATCAGGTTAGCCATATGTACCTGAGGTATTTTGCATGGAATTTCATTGGCCGCGACAGTGACATCCAGGATGCCCGGTGGATCTCGGGCTTCGGTGACAGCAATTTCAGCCACAACCCCGCCCACAACCGGTTTTTCTTCTTCCCATTCGCTCTTGGATTGGTAGGCATGTTTTTCCATTTCCGAAAGGATTGGAAGCGAGCTCTGGGGGTGCTGGTGCTATTTACTGCAACCGGACTTGCGATTGTTGCCTATTTGAACCAGACCCCATTTCAGCCCAGAGAGAGGGATTACTCCTATACCGGGTCGTTTTTTGCATTTTCAATATGGATCGGTATCGGTGCGGCCGGTCTCATGGAACTTGTCAAGCAGTATCTCAAATCAAATCGATATGTAGCCTACGGTATTCTTGCTGTAACAACACTTGCTGTTCCTGTACTGGTTGGGAGTCAGACCTACAGTAACAATGACCGAAGCCTTCGTTATGTAGCGCCCGACTATGCATACAACCTGCTCAACAGCACCGCTCCATATGCTATTCTTTTCACAAACGGCGACAATGACACTTTCCCGCTCTGGTACCTTCAGGAGGTCGAAGGACTTCGAACAGATGTCCGGGTAGTTAATCTCAGCCTGCTCAATACGGAGTGGTACATCAAGCAGATGAAAAACCTGTGGAGTCATGAAGCACCACCCGTTCCGATTGATTTGACAGATGCAGAAGTTGACCGGCTCAATGAAAAATTCAATTTCCGGCGGGCATCAGATTTTCATCGGCCCGGAGATGTTTCCATACCTGTAGATCGTGACTTTCTCCGGGATGTGTATGCCGGCACTTCAGATTTTGCATGGGCGCCCAGAGAAATTCCAGAGGAAATGGACTTTAGTGTTCCCATAGATATGTTTGATGACGAGGTAACCTGGCACCTTGAGGGAATCTTCCTGGGCAGGGATCGTGACGGTAACGAAATGTTTTACACACGCATACAAGATGATATGGTCCTGGAAATCCTGAGAACAAACCGCTGGGTGCGCCCAGTCTATTTTTCAACGACGGTTGCCAGGGACGCCCAGATGAACCTTCAGGAGTACTTCCGCCTGGAGGGCAAGGCCTTTCGTGTTATGCCGTTTAAAACGGGCAATGAAATAGACACCAGAATTCATGGAGAACGTCTGAAGTCATTCCGGCTTAGGGAGATCAACAACGATAAAGCGTACTTTGATGAAAACATCCGGCGCATGATGGATAACTACCGAACCATCATCAATCGTCAGGCTGCAACTTTCATGCAGGGCGGACAGCCGGACAGTGCCGCTTACTGGCTTGAATGGGGTGAGGAAAATATTCCTTTCACATCCATTGAAGGTGATCCCACTTCAATACTCAACTATGCCTACCGCTATGCCCAGGCCGGTGTCTCCGACCGCGCCATTGAACTTGCGGGCCTGGCGAGAAGAGATCTGGACATATCATTTCGCACTTATCTTCGTGATCTGGATGAGATAGAAAGTGAAATAAGCCGCCTGGAACAGCGGATAGACGAAGGGGGACGACGTATGAATACCAGCCGGCGCAGGGAATTGCAAAATCGCATCACAACCCTGAATCGTGAACGGCAGCAGCTGGTGCGCGAACTGTCGTATGAAAGCAGCAGATACATGATCATTCAGCGCATATTCTTCATGAATGACATGGATAATGAAGCACTTTCCGTGGCAGATTTCATCGCAGAGGTATCGGATCAGCGACTGCCTTTCCCACGCGACCGCCAGGAAAACAGACAAAGGGTCAGAAGAATATTCGGTGAGTAATCGTTGTTCCAATATTCCTGTACATACGTTATATTTCATCTGCATACCGTCGCAGTAATGACACCGCACTGCATAAACTAATGCTCAAATGATTCACAAATTTACCGAGGAAAACATTTCCACAATTGGCAGTATTCTGGGTGTTGACCCCAAAAAGAGTGGAAATGTCTATCGTTTTGAAATTATCGACAGGGAATCAGGCCGCAAAGTAGCCCTGGAAATACATATGGGTATGCAGATTGATGGCGGGCAGACAAACCTGATTTCAGTCTATACACAGGATACATTTCTCCAGCTGCACAACTGCACCGCTTTTGTTGCCAGCGAACTGCTGCATCAAATCACGTTTTTTGGAAAAGAAGGTTCCAAAATATCCGGATTAATTGTTGAAAAAGAAGCCGGATGCAGTTTGTACGCAAATGTTAATGAATCTTTACTCAGTGGTGACTTTACAAAACTGCCACCGGAAGTCATGATGTGCAGTGTAGCTTTGTCCCTTACAGAGTCCATTGACTTTGAAGGCTTTAACTTTGATGATGATTAACCGGTGCCGCCGGACGTACTATTATTCTGTAACATTTCAATGGATTCCGGGTCATTTCAGATTTTTAATGAGTGTGGTGATGACGTACCGTTCACAGGCGAAATGTTAAAGCGTATTGTTGAAATGATACAGAAACACGAGCACAGGAATTTTTCGCAAGTGGAAGTGGTTTTTGTAGGCGATTCGAAAATTCTCGAAATGAATCGAGAATATCTTGGACACGATTATCTCACAGATATCATTACATTTCCTTATCATATTCATAATGATGACAACTCCCCTGTCGAAGGCACTCTTTACTGCTGTGCGCCTCAAATCAGGCGTCAATCCGACGATTATGGAACGACATACGATTCTGAAGTTTTGCGTGTGGTAATTCACGGGCTGTTGCATCTGATCGGTTATGATGATCGGTCGGACAGCCAGCGAATTCATATGCAGGCACTTGAAAACAAATACATTACGCTTTTCCAGGGTTC
The DNA here is from genome assembly GCA_007134845.1 of Balneolales bacterium. Lineage (GTDB taxonomy): Bacteria > Bacteroidota > Rhodothermia > Balneolales > Natronogracilivirgulaceae > SKNL01. The sequence goes on along the minus strand of SLKA01000041.1, from coordinate 80,301 downwards.
TTGAATGCAAAACAACGTCGTTGATCTTATTATTTATCTGGTCAAACGGGTTCATATCGGAACCCGGTTAAAAGACATAAAGCTGGACAAGCTGCGGGGATACAATAATTCCGAAATCAGTGCGGCCTATTCCTGGCTCATTCAGAAGCATGAATCCGGTATGCTGGCCAGTGAAAAGCCGGAACCGGTAAATATTCCGTCTCCAAGGGTCCTTCACCCCAATGAGCGGTCCCGCATCTCTTCTGAAGCTTATGGTTACATGCTGGAGCTCTATTATCTGGGTATTCTCGATGCAAAACGAATGGAACGGCTCATTGAATATGCCATGCTGCGCATGGATATTGAGTTTACCGATGTCCCGGATGTCAAGGACTGGGTTGCTGGCATGATTTTCGACAGTGAATATCTTGGCTCTGACCGATCACTGTTCCTCAAGGGCAATGAAACGATCAATTAATTCTGATGGCCGTCATTGTGCTGCTGTTTGGCTTCGGATTCGCTTTCTTGTTTGCGACAACACTCATCATACTTCACAACAGAAAGCATTTTAAAGGCTTGGCATCACTTGCCAGACTCATGCCTGATACAACTGATGATACTGAAGGCATAAATAAACTTGTCTCTAATGTGAAAAATGGAAACATAGATTCCGATTACCGCTTTCCGTTGGTGTCAATCCTGATACCGGCCCGAAATGAGGAGCAGAAGCTGTCCAGACTTCTGGCAAGTATTGAAAAGCAGAACTACTCCCGGCTGGAAATCCATGTCCTCGATGACCACTCCGAAGATCGTACACAGGAGATCGCCAATGACTTTGCATCAGCATCCCGGTTCCCGGTCGTTGTGCACGCCGGATTGGAAAAACCCGATGGGTGGCTCGGAAAAAACTGGGCATGCCATCAGCTCGCAGGTCATGCTGCAGGTGATGTGCTGATTTTTCTGGATGCTGATACCTGGATCGCATCTACAGGCATTTCCGAAATAATGAATGCTATGCGGTATTATGAACTCGATTTTGCAACGGTCTGGCCTCATCAGGTTATGCATACCTCTATGGAAAAAGCTGTCGTATCAAACGTCTATGCTACAATTGCAACATACCTTCCAACCCTTTACAGCTATCGTGCTCCTCGCTGGATACCAACAGAAAGGCTCAGAAATTCAATAAAACCCATGTTTGCAACAGCGTGTGGGCAGTGTATGATTTTCACCCGTGACGCATACAAAAGTTCAGGGGGGCATGCATTCGTCAGGGATCAGGTCGTTGAAGATGTAATGATAGCAAGGCAAGTAGTGCGTTCAGGTAACACAATGAGAATGTTTCATGGAACAGACCGTCTCTGGTGCCGGATGTATCAGTCACATCATGAAATTTTCAACGGGTTCCGGAAAAATTTCTTCGCCGGTTTCGGCTACAGGCTGATGCCCTTCCTGTTGGCGTGGCTGATCCATTTGATTGTCTACATAATGCCGCCTTTTGTTCTTTTATCAGCAGCAGGAGGACTCTTTCCTGACCCGTTTCAATCTGCTGCCATATCACTCTCAGCAGCACTCATCGCTATCCCATTCCTGCAGCGAGTGTGGGTGTCACGGTTCCTGAAATGGCCGGTAAGCACTGCTCTTCTCTATCTTCCCGGAATCTTTTGGTTTCAAATGCTTGCCATCGTCGTTATCCGCGATCGCATGCTAAAAACCGGGACTACCTGGAAAGGACGACAGGTGTAACCCATTTTTATTCTCACCGACAATATATTCATAATCAGATTCCGCAGCATGCGATATAATTTTTCTGGCACGGAAGGCATCCCTCTTCAATTCATTCTTAAGCGACATAAATCCCTTGTTAAAGTTTCGCTGAAGGAATTTGTGAAGAGCTTTGTCGTTTTGAAATCCTGAATCAAGAGCCACCTTGTACGCCGTTGCCGACCAATCCGACTGAATCACCCTGCAAACTTTGCGCAAACGTGCTCTCCGAAGTACAATTTTGGGGTTTTCCTGGAACTTCCTGGTGAAATTACGACAGAAATGTGAACGGGAATACCCCATGAAGGCTGCCCACTCATTCACATTCTTAATTTCAAGGATGTTTTTTATCAGAACTCCGACTGCGATATCCATTTGCCGGTAGCTTATTTCCATTGTTCGCTTATCAGTCATTGCCATGTTATTTTGTTGTCAAATTACATAATTGAAGCACCTTGCAGGCATCAAGTGAATAATCAGCTATTTTAAAGAGCAGGCTGACGGCAGAACCTTACACATTTTTTTTCAACTTTTGACAATTTCTGCTTTTATATGAGAGCACATTGATTATCTTATCTGAAGGATGAATACAGTATGACGGAATATGAGTGACTTTCTCCTGCTTAACCGCTTTACCAGATATCTTGAAATTGAGCGTAATGCTTCTCCAAAAACCGTGGAAGCTTATCAAAGGGACATCAGTCAGTTTTTGCTATTTTGCTGCCGTGAATGGGATACAGATGCACGCAGCATTGATTATACCAGAATAGACAGACTCATAATCCGCTTGTGGCTGGGCTCGCTTTATAAGTCCAAATTCGCTAAATCCACCCTTTCCAGAAAAACGGCGTCAATCCGCTCATTTCTCAAGTTTGCATATAAAAGGGGGATCATTCATCACAATCCGGCACATCTGCTGATGAATCCGAAAAAGGAACACCGCCTCCCAAAAACAGTCCGTCCAGATGAGCTGAGCCTTATGATGGAAACCATTGAAACAGACAGTCCATCAGGAAAAAGAGATTTGGCCGTCATGGAGTTGTTATACAGCACAGGAATGCGGCTATCTGAACTCATACAGCTCAACATCACTGATCTTGACCTGGGGCGCAAGAGAGTGAAAGTCCTTGGCAAAGGCTCAAAAGAACGCATCATTCCATTCGGTGACCTCGCAAAACAGGCAATGAAGCAATATATCGATGAAAGGCCCCTGCTGGTAGGAAAGAAAACCGGAGCCGATGACCATCTGGCTTTGTTTCTGACAGATTCTGGAAAGCGCGTCTATCCAAGGCTTATCCAACGTATAGTGGCACATTATCTCTCCCGTGTTAGCGAAGTCAGCCAGAAAAGCCCTCATGTATTGCGGCACAGTTTCGCCACCCACCTGCTGGACCGTGGGGCTGGAATCAGAGTGATCAAGGAGCTGCTTGGACATGCTGACCTGGCTGCAACCCAGATTTACACCGGAACCAGTATCGAACATCTGCGAAATGTTTACCGGACAGCCCATCCGAGAGCCGAGTCAGGTGAAAAGAAGTGATATCCCATTTTTATTTGTACTGATATTGTAACTAATTTCTGATCAACATGAACCCTAATCCATCTCAGACAATGAATATCAATTTCACAGCCAGAAAATTTGATGCAAGTCAAAATCTCCAGAACTTTACCTCAGAGGAAGTCAAAAAACTCAAGCGTTATTTTGATGGAATATTTTCATGTGACGTTGTTCTGGAGCCCTCTCCCGACAACGATCAACCTGCCAAAGCGGAACTTACGGTAAAGGTGAAACAGGAATTGCTCAAAGCTACAGAGTCGGGTCCGGCATATGAACAGGCTGTTCGTTCTGCTGTGGATAACATGCGCCGTCAACTTATTAAATATAAAGATAAACGTTTCTCCCGCAACTGATGTCGTATTCCGGTCTTATTCCGGAATGTCACCAATGCCACACGAATGTCGTTTAAAAATATCAAGTCTGTTCCCAGAAAAGAGCATATCACCGTCTCTTTTCTGATTGAACAGCTACGAAGTCATCTCAGGCTGGATATCAAAGCTTGCGCCTCGGAATCATCCTGCAGCAAAAAAGTGGTCACAGATACCGATCTGCACCGCCCTGGTCTCGCATTGGCCGGATATGTGGATCTGTTTTCACATCACAGAATTCAGGTACTTGGAAACAGCGAAAGCAAATACATTGATCATATTGGTGAAGAGGCCGGCGGCAAGGCCTTTTTGGAAATCACCAAATTTCCGATTCCGGTTATCTTTCTGACCGAAAACAATGTACTTCCGGACTCCTATCTGCAGATGGCTGAAAAAGCACGGATCCCTGTCTTTCAGACTCCCATAGAGACCACAAAATTCATGTTTCTGGTGCGTGATTTCCTGGAGGACCAGTTTGCCATTCAAACTCTGGTTCACGGATCCATGGTCGATGTATACGGAGTTGGCATTATGATTTCCGGAAAATCCGGGATCGGAAAAAGTGAAATAGCCCTGGATCTTGTGGAGCGTGGGCACCGGGTGGTATCTGACGACGTCGTCATTCTTACAAAGAAAAGCAATGTGCTGATAGCATCACCCACAGAAATCAACAAGCATTTCATGGAAATCCGTGGCCTTGGTATCGTCGATGTGATGGCCATGTTTGGCATTCGCGCCATACGCTACCAGAAACGCCTTGAGGTCATTCTGGAACTCAGCCTGTGGGACGATTCACAGCATGTGGACAGAACCGGACTGAACAGGCAAAATACATCCGTGCTCGGAGTGGATATTCCCACCATCAATCTTCCCATTACCCCGGGTAAAAATATAACTGTGATCGCAGAAGTCATTGCAATGAATCACTTGCTTTCACATTACGGTTACGATGCCGCCCAGGCTTTTCAAAAAAAGATACAGGATCGCATAGCGGAAAAGAAGTCCGACAGCTCCATCATTCAGCGTGCCGTTGAATATTTTGAAGGAGATCTGGAATAATATAAAAGCAGCATTTCCTTTGTTTTTTGGATTCTTGTCTATTTCTTTTATCTTTGTCAAATAAAGTATTGTCATTATTGTCCTGCATTTGCCCCATTCATTGTAACTGTAAAGGCAACCCCGGTTTTGAAAAATTACTTCTTCTACGACGAACAGGAGTGTCAATTTATTCCTGTACAGTACGGACCTGTTGAGCGTGGTGTGTACACTCTCAGTTTGTGGATCCTGATCGGTGCGGTACTTAGTACGGTTTCCCTGTCCTTGCTATCCTTTTCAGTGGGATCCCCTGCCGAAATAGCTCTAAAGGCCGAAAATAAAGCCCTCTATGAACAGCTGAATGACACCCGAAGCAGTATTATATACATGGATCAGCAAATAGCAGCCATTGCCAATATGGACAACGAGCTGTACAGAACAATGCTCGGTATTGACCCACTTTCAGATGATGAGCGTCAGGCTGGCATTGGTGGTGCCGACCGTTACTCAGAATTCGATGCCTACAGTGAACATTCATCGGATTTGCTGCGTTGGACAGCAAGTAATCTCGAAAGTATTGAACGCCGGATCAACATACAGAAACTCAGCTTTGAAGAGATCAAGGCCCACTACAATGAAAACAAGGAGTTGATGCAGAATATTCCAGCCATTCGTCCGGTTTCTGGAATCATTCTGAGCGGACACGGGATGCGCCGCCATCCGGTGCTTGGTTACAAGAGAATGCATGAAGGTGTTGATTTTCGCGCGCGAATCGGAAGCAATGTCTATGCAACAGGTGATGGCGTGGTTAAATCAGCCAGACGCCGGGGTACTTACGGACTTATGCTTGTTATTGACCATGGTCATGGATATGAAACCCGATATGCTCACCTTTCAGGGCTTGCCGAAGACATTCGGCCGGGTGTGAGTGTAGAACGGGGGCAAGTCGTTGCTTACAGCGGCAATTCCGGCGTTACCAGTGGCCCCCATCTCCACTATGAGGTCCGAAATAATGGCGAATCCGTGGATCCGCTGAATTACATGTTCGCTGACCTGACTCCAGATGAATACATCGAGTACCGTCGAATAGCTGACAGCAACCCCATGTCAATGGACTGAGTCCCGTTATGGACTGAATCCCTTATTATTGGTCTGAATAGATCAAACGGACTGAATTTCTGATCTCGTTTTATTGCAACTTATCTTCAGATTCATCACCAAAGAGGCGTGAATTTTGTGTGAAGAAATTTATCGACCGGGTAAGACTGCACATCTGCCAGTTGTTATTCTACCTGAGATTCTGCCTGAGTGCCACAGGCTCGGGTGTCTTTGTGGTATCGGTTTCAAAGGTATGGGCGATAGCTTCAAACTGATTCATGAATCGTCGTTTGCTGTAGCGGGGAGCAAATTGCGCAAACTCCATCATGTATAATCTGTTCTGATGCTCATCATACACCGTATAGTGAAGAAACGGACCGCCCATAATATCATTGGTCATTCTCCAGGTTCCCCTTGTTTCCAAAGCGGGCCGACCATCAATGCGTGTCTGAACGGTTTCCACAACACGTGGTGAGCGGTATTCTGTGGTTACATAGGATTCTTCTCTTGTTCCTCTGATAAACTGACGGTTCAGGCTGTCACGCACGGCATTGATCCAATCCGGATCAATATCGTCGAGTCCGTCATGGCCATCCATATACGCAAACCATATCCATCGGTCGTTGTCGTGAAGATATCTTCGAAGGGAGATAAAGCCGGTTGTATCGACACCTATTCTGTAATCGTGCTGCACACGAATACGGAAGCCATGATTTTCCATAAGGGTGTCGGCAAGATGGGCCTGTTCCCCTCTGCGATATACCTGACGCTGCCATCTGCCCCGCTCCACCTGGTCAAGACTGGCTACCAGTGACCGTTCCGAATCCATGATCTTTCTGGCAAGTGCTTGATGGTCGGGAGCAGACAGAAACAGTGTCCATTGGTCCCGGTACCAGCGGTTTTGAAGAGGAAAGGCAAAATTGCGCCCCTCAGCGATCCGCTGTTTGATATCCTCACTCAGCACAGCGCGCAAAAAGGAACCGACATTGCTATCCTCGTCAATAGGTGCGGCAAATATGGTATTTTTGAAGTTTTTAGCATATTCCAGATCCCTGTTTGTCCGGAGGTCCATGAACCTGAGATCGTACTTTGCCTCCGGCCTGGGCAGTGTCATCATCTCCCTGCCGAATGTGGCACGAATGGCATCAGCGGTCGGACTGCTCCACTGCGTTGAGTCCATAACCACCAGCACTTCTGAAAATCCACCCTGCGCTGACCTGCGATAATCTTCGTCGCATGCCGTCCAAATAAATAAACCGGATATGACTAAAAAAAGAAATGGTAAATAGTTTTTGCGGGTCATCTGAAACATGGTTGGTTTTTGAAATATGGTTGGTTGGCGGTTTGGGTGTTAACGATCATCCTGCTTTATTTATGATATGAAGGAATACGACGTGTTATTATTCGGATTTGTCAGAACCGGTTTTTACACCATATTTAAGATGTCTTACGAAAGTCCCGGTCCTCCTGATCCAGTCTGGCCGGCTGTAAACCATGCGAATATGGTCGATCAGGGCACTGCCCACTATGAATCCATCCACTTTTCCGGAAATTGCCATGGCATCCTGATGATTACGGATTCCGAATCCAATAAGTATCGGATTCTGCGTCACGTTTTTTCGAACCTTGTCAATAAATTTCCCGACAGAGAGACTTACCTCAGAGCCTTCACGGGCTCCGGTAACACCGGTTACTGATACGCAGTACACAAAACCCCTGCTGGCCTGGTCAACAATGCGCATCCGTTCTTCGGAGGTATTAGGGGCAACCAGGAATACCGGTGCTATGTCATAATCAGAACAAAGTGCCTCAACCTCCGGAAATTCTCCCGGCGGAACATCCGGAAGTATGATGCCATCCACCCCAACACTGGATGCTTTGAGAAAAAAAGCTTGTAATCCATATTGCAAGACAGGATTAATATATCCCATCAAAACAATGGGAATTTCGGAACGGTTACGTATCGCTCGTACCATTTCAAAGATGGAATCTATGTTTACTCCTTGGTCCAGTGCCACTTTACTGGCATACTGAATGGTGGGACCATCGGCAAGCGGGTCGCTGAATGGCATGCCAAGCTCAATGATGTCAGCCCCGGAAGCTTCAAGCTCTTCTACCAGTTCTACGGTTGATCCGGGATCAGGATAGCCGGCAGTGATGAACAGGCTCATAATTTTCTGCCCTTGTTTTCTGCCGCTAAAAAGATTTTCAAGTCTGCCAGTGTTACTCATGTGTTTATTGGAATAGATCGTCAAGGTCAGATGGATAGTTCATAACAAGGCAATCATGCGTTTGCATGTCCGCCAAACGATTATGGCTGTTTTATAAATTTTGCAATGGTTTCCATGTCTTTGTCGCCGCGCCCCGAGCAATTGATCACCACAAATTCATCTGATCTGGTTCGGGGCATTAGCTCATGCAGATACGCAATCGCATGCGCAGTTTCAAGTGCAGGTATGATCCCTTCTTTTGATGACAGCAGCCGGACTCCCTCTATTGCCTGATCATCCGTAACGGAAGTGTAGGTTACCCGGCCGGTGTCGCGTAGAAACGAGTGTTCCGGGCCAACTCCGGGATAGTCAAGACCTGCACTTACAGAGTGGGCTTCAGCAATTTGCCCATGTTCTGTCTGAAGCAGGTAGCTCAGGGAGCCGTGCAGGATGCCCGGGTGTCCGCCGGTGAGTGTTGCCGCATGTCGTGATGTCTGCACCCCCTCTCCGGCTGCTTCAATGCCATAGAGTCTGATATCCTGGTAGTCCAGCATCGGATAGAACATGCCGATGGCATTGGACCCCCCGCCAACACAGGCAAGAACATAATCAGGCAGCCGTCCCTCCTGCTCAAGTGACTGGTCGATGGTCTCTGTACCGATAACCGATTGAAACTCACGCACCATGAGCGGATAGGGATGCGGTCCGACAGCCGAACCAATAATGTAAAATGTATCATCAACATTGCTGACCCAGTCGCGAATTGCCTCGTTTATTGCATTGCTTAGTGTTTTGGCACCTGATTCCACCGGCCTGACTTCAGCTCCAAGAAGCCGCATCCGGTCCACATTCAGCTTCTGGCGCGAAATATCCTCGGATCCCATGTAGATAATGCAAGACATCCCGAAATGTGCACATACCGTTGCCGTAGCCACGCCGTGCTGACCTGCTCCTGTTTCAGCAATGATTCTGGTTTTCCCCATTTTCCGTGCCAGCAGAACCTGCCCGATCGCATTGTTGATTTTGTGTGCACCTGTATGACATAGATCTTCTCTCTTCAGATAGATACGTGCTTTGCCAAAATGCCCGGTTAGCCGGCCTGCATACGTCAGAGGTGTTTCCCTCCCAACATATTCCTTCAGCAGGGTCTGGTACTGTTGCTGAAATGACGCGTCATTGCGCACATCGGCAAATGCCGCGTTAAGATCATCGAGCGCAGGCAGGAGAATTTCAGGAACATATCTCCCGCCAAACTTCCCGTAAAAACCTCGTTTGTCCGGTGTTTCTGCTGATGCTACTTCCGGGCTTTTTGCTGTTTTCATTTGATGTATTTTGGAATTATTAAATTCAGTATGCTAATGTTTATCCTTCTAAATTGTCTCTGAGTACGTTCCAGCTATCGAAGAAGTGCTGCATTTTATCAAAGTCTTTTATACCGGGAGATTGTTCAATACTGCTGGAAAGATCGACAGCAAAAGGTCGACCTGTGGCAACAGCATCGGCTACATTACCAGCGTTAATCCCACCGGCGAGGAAAAAAGGTTTCCGGGGTGATAACCGGGTAATCAGATTCCAATCCCATGTCAATCCGGTTCCGCCGTGCATTTTGTCAGTTTTAGTATCAAACAGAAAAAAATCAGCATGCTTTTCCCAGCGATTTATTTCATTTCTGATACCAGGTATGTCGACATTTTCACGAATATGAAAAGCTTTTATAACCGGAACGTTAATTTCTGTTGCATATTCCGGGGTTTCATTACCATGCAGCTGAACAAGGTCAATGCCGGTCTGCTCAATAATCTGATTCACGTGCGCAGCCGGCTGATTTACAAAAACTCCGGTTTTTAGCGGACCTTCAATCCATCTTATAATTTCGGCTGCATCTCTTGGAGTGATATAACGCGGGCTGTTTTGATAGAAGATAAAGCCCAGATAATCTGCCAGTGCACCTGCGGCATATCTGGCATCCTCAAGTGTTGTGATACCACAGATTTTTAGCTTTGGCAGTTGATATGTATCCGTTGATGTTTTAATCACGTATTATCTAATCAGTATTTACAATTAACAATATATTGTATGTGTATTTATTTGTGCCTGAGTGTTATTGTCCGTTGTCTTCGGGGCCGGAGAAGATTTTCGTAAAGCGGGCGAGTTCATCGCCCGGATTCTCAGCCCGCATAAAATGTTCGCCAATCAGTGCACTGTGAATGCCGTTATCCTTCAGAAAAAGGAGGTCATCAGGATGGCCAAGTCCGCTTTCCGAGACTCGAATAACACCATCCGGAGCGTTTCTCAGCAAAGAAACGCCCCGGTGGATATCCACTTTGAATGTGTCAAGGTTTCTGTTGTTGACACCGACAATGGAAAACGTGTCGAAGTCCAGCCGATCCCAGTCCTCCTGGTCATAACACTCGACCAGGACCTGTAAATCGATCTCCCTGGCAGCAGTATGAAGTTCAAAAAGCTGGGATTTATCCAGTATTTTAACGATTAGAAGGACGGCATCGGCACCCCAGCCGCGGGCTTCCGTAATCTGATAGGGATCAATGATAAAATCTTTTCTGAGCAGGGGAAGGTGTGTAATGGCAGACACTTCCTGCAGGTAGATCAGGGATCCCTGGAAAAAAGGCTCATCGGTCAGCACGGATAATGCAGACGCGCCATTGTCCTGATAGTTTTTTGCAATCAGGGCGGGATTGAAATCACTTCTGATTACACCCTTTGAAGGCGAAGCCTTTTTAATTTCCGCGATCACGGAAACACTGCCGGATTTGCGCAATGCCACACCAAAATCTCTTCTGGGACGCTCATACTCTTTGAATGAAAGGAAATCATGCTCCTGCACTGCCTTTTTACGTGCAGTGAGTTCCTCCTTTTTTCTGCTCACGATAGTATCAAGTATGGAAATTGGCGCCATGTTTTATATCCTTTTCATTGTTACGCGATCAATAACTCCGGATCACGATATGGTTGATGCTACACTTTTCGATAATCATATTGATGAATTATGTAAATCTGAAGTGCATATTGCGAATTTATTTAAGGCATCACGAGCGTTGCCTGATTCCAGGCTTTCCTCAGCGGCATAATAGGCTTCCTGGATGTCATCGTAAATTCCGGAAGTATGTATGGCAAAAGCTGCATTCAACAAAACAACCTCTCTTTGGGCCCTGGTAGCCTTGTCATCCAAAACAGCTCGAATTATTTCTGCATTGATTTCAGGTGAACCGCCACGGAGATCCTGTAGCGTCGTCTGAGACAGGCCGAAAACACCTGAATGCACAATCCTGCTGTTAGTGACATTCCTGTCTATAAGCTGATAAACATGGGTCGGAGCGGTAGTGGACAGTTCATCAAGGCCATCATCTGCATGAACAGCATAGGCGAACTCTGTTCCCAGATTCAAAAGAATACGGACGATGTTATGTGCGGTTTCCCGGCTAAAGGCACCAATCACCTGGCGCCTTACACCAGCCGGATTCAGCATGGGTCCCATGATGTTAAAAAAGGTGCGCATGCCAAGCTCTTTTCTTACCGGCATCACGTGTGCCATGGCCGGATGGAACAAAGGTGCAAACATGAAAGCCATTCCCGTTTCACGGAAACAGTTTTCGACTTTTTCTTTTGGCAAATCGGGATGCACACCAAGGCATTTGAGCACATCGTAGCTGCCGCTTTTGCTGGAAACCCCGGCATTTCCGTGTTTCAGCACAGGCACGTCGGCCCCCGCCGTGACAAACATGGCAGCGGTGGAGATGTTGAACGTGCCTGATTTGTCGCCGCCGGTACCGCACAGATCAATGGCTGATTCCGTATCAACATTAACATTTACTGCTGCATCACGCATGACATGAACAAAGGCGGTTAGTTCTTCTACCGTTTCCCCCTTGCAGCTCATACCATAGAGAAAAGCGGCTGTTCTGGACGGGTTGACCTTCCCGGTTACGATTTGCCGCAAAGCGAAACCGGCTTCTTCCGTCAGAAGCTCCTTTTTTTCAGTAATCTTTTGCAGAATGTAAGTAAAATCTTCCATTTGTCAGTTATTGGTTTTATTCAACCCTGATTCACAATCGCTTTTCATCCAGTTTTCTATCAATTTCGGTCCCTCTACAGTCAAGATGCTCTCGGGATGAAACTGTATTCCCTCCAGTGGAAACTTTTTATGACGGATGCCCATCACCACCCCGTCATCTGTCCGTGAGGTGATCTCAAAATCATCGCTTATACTCTTTTCCTCCAGTACGAGCGAGTGATAGCGTGTTGCGACAAAGGTCTGTGATACATTTTCATAGAGCGCTGAATTATTGTGCAGGATATGCGATGTCTTTCCATGCATCAATGACGGCGCAGATACCACCCGGGCTCCGTGCACATGGCCAATGGCCTGATGCCCGAGACATACTCCGAGTATGGGTACATGCGAACCCAGATCACGGATCACTTCTTCTGTAATCCCGGCATTTTCAGGTCTGCCGGGACCCGGGGAGATCAGGATCTTGTCCGGCCCGAGTTTGCGTATCTGGCTGACAGTTATTCTGTCATTGCGGACAACCTTGAACGAACTTGTGTGCCGGGCCACAAGATGAACCAGGTTATAGGTGAAAGAATCGTAATTGTCAATGATCAGAACCATGGATGACAGAAATAGGCAGTTATTACTTGTGATTTGGAAATATCCGTCTCATTTTGTCGTAAAATGTCGGACAATTCCTGTGACTTCCCGTACAGGTTGCATCACCATTTCAGCGCGTTCACGGGCTTTTAACCCGCCTTCGCGAAGCATGTCCCAAACGGTATCGGGTCGTTTAGCCAGATTTTCCCTTCGATCTCTGGCCTCACTGAAGTAATCTTCAATCAGTGCCAGAAGTTCCTTTTTTGCGTGTCCATAACCGAATCCACCGGAAATGTATTTATCCCGGATATCTTTGTTCTTTTCTTCAGTCGCAAAGAGTCGAATCAACGCGTAGACGTTGCATTTATCAGGATCCTTCGGTTCTTCCAGCGGTGTGGAATCTGTTACTAAAGACATCACTTTCTTTTTTAAAGTCTTTCCCTGATCAAAAATATCGATGGTATTATCATAAGACTTGCTCATTTTTCTGCCGTCAACTCCCGGAACGGTTGCAACTGATTCAACGATGAACGGCTCGGGTATTCTGAGATAGTCTCCGTCGTAAATCCGGTTGAAACGGGCTGCCAGATCCCGTGACATTTCAATATTCTGCTTCTGATCGGCACCGACCGGCACCACATCCGAGTGATAGATCAGAATGTCAGCCGCCTGCAGAACCGGATAGGTGAACAATCCAATGTTCGGCTGCAGCCCCTGTGCCACTTTGTCCTTATACGAAACACCTTTTTCCATCATACTCACCGGAGTAAGCGTGCCCAGTATCCATGAAAGTTCAAGAACCTGGGGCACATCACTTTGAGCAAAAAATGCACATTTTTCCGGTTTCATTCCCAGTGCCAGGTAGTCCAATGCAACGTCAAACGTATATTGACGCAGCAAGGCACCTTCCTGAACGGAGGTGAGTGAGTGATAGTTGGCAATAAAATAAAAGGCATCTCCCCTGTGCTGAAAATCAAGGTGCTGCCGGATGGCTCCGAAATAGTTTCCCAGATGCAGCCTTCCGGAAGGCTGAATTCCTGATAAAATGGTTTTCTTCTGCTTGTTCATTCTGTTTTCAGTTAATATGCTTTGTCTTCATTTTATGTTTTTGCGATAATCCCATACCGGCTGTAATTCTGTTTTCTGCGTTTTCTGCCGAATGCAATGGTGGAAGCAAGCTATTCAAGCTTCAAGGCGATGCTGAGCGCCTCGACAAGAGCTTTGGCTTTGTTGACGGTTTCATCATACTCACGGTCCGGGTCACTGTCGGCAACAATTCCGGCTCCCGCCTGTATGTATATGTCCTTTTCCGTCACAATCATCGTGCGAATTGCAATACAAGTATCCATATTGCCTGAAAAATCGAAGTATCCAACGGCTCCGGCATAAGGACCGCGTTTTGTAGGCTCCATTTCATCGATAATCTCCATGGCCCTGACTTTGGGTGCACCGGAGACGGTTCCGGCAGGAAAACAGTTTTCAAGAGCATCAACCGCCGTCATGCCTTCTGCAAGTTTGCCGCTGACATCAGAAACGATATGCATAACATGAGAATATCGTTCTATCACCCGGTCCCGTGTCAGTTTTACGGTATCCGGACGGCATACCCGAGACAAATCATTCCGACCCAGATCGACCAGCATGATGTGTTCGGCCAATTCCTTGTCGTCAGATATGAGATCTTTTTCGAATTTCAGATCCTCTTCTGCATCAGAACCGCGCGGACGGGTTCCGGCTATGGGCAGCACCCGCACGATATCATCCTGCACCTGTACCAGTACTTCCGGAGATGAACCGATGAGGGCAAACGTTCCAAAGTCCAGATAGAACAGATAGGGAGAAGGATTAACTATTCTCAGTGCACGGTAAAGAATGAAACGATCACCTTCAAAACTGCTCCGGAAACGCTGGGAAAGCACTACCTGGAATATATCCCCCGCATGGATGTATTTTTTTGCTTTTTCAACATTCAGACGGAAATTATCCCGGGTTATATTGCTCTCCGGATTTTCACTGGTTCTTCGGTATCCGGCCCTCTCGGCTACGGGCTGGTTCATGATGTGCGCCATGCGATCCAGGCAGTCACAGGCTTCATCATATTGCCGGTCATGATCAGCTCCGGGTTCAGTGAATACCGTTTTAATCAAAATCACACGGTGCTTAACGTGGTCGAAGGCAAAAATTTCGTCGTAAAATGCCCAGACAGCTTCAGGAAGATTCAGGTCGTCTTGGGGTACATCCGGCAGATGCTCCACCTGACGTATGGTATCATAGGCCGAAAAGCCGACGGCGCCACCCGTGAGACGGGGCAGATCGGGAATAACCGGTTCACTCCGGGTGTGACAAAGCCTCCGCAGGGCATCAAAATAACTTTCCTTCAGCACTTCCGTTCTCTCATCCCCGCTGGCTGACCCGGAATTCTTCAAGTGGGTCAAAGTGACCTTGTCATCAGCAAAACGGAGCACCTGATATGGATTTCGACCCAGAAATGAATAGCGCGCCAGATGTTCCCCTCCTTCAACCGACTCCAGCAGAAACGGAATATTTCCCTGAGTGCGAATTTTCAGGAACAGGGAAACAGGTGTGACGGTGTCAGCCATCATCACCCGGTAAACAGGAATGGCCGTGTACCGCTTAGTCAAATCTTTATATATATCAGGCTTCATTAGAGCATGTCATGGTTCATGATTCCGTAATTCCTCAGTAACTCCTAAGTCCAAAAAAAAACCCGCATCCAGATTGCACTGAAAGCGGGTCGTAATTTCTATTACAGGTACAGCACACACCGGCACCAATCCGCTTTCAGCAGACAGGCCACCACCAGATATTGCTTTGTGCGTTCCTTTTATACATAAATGCAAAATTACACAAGAATTATACACGATGCAACAAAACATTGTCATGTTGACATTCTTTCCTGCAAAAGGTAATATTGAACCCAGTTCATATTTTCAAAACAGAATGTCAAAAACAGATCGCATGGCATAATTCTACTTCCCTGATTACGTTATTTTTCAGATTACGCTTCATTTCCCTCATTTCCCTCATTTCCCTGTTTTGAGACATTCGTATTGGTACCTTTTATTTCTTCCACTGGTGGTGGCTTTTCTTGTGCCTGCATGTGATGATGCAGACGGACCAACCAGCGTCTTCAGGGAGCAGCCCGTGATATCCGGGTTTTCCGTAAACCCCTCATCCCTCCGTTTTTCTGATGAGGATGGCTTAAAGGACACCCTGGTCACTTTCAACCTGATGGCTGTTGGCAGTATTCCGGATGAATACCGTCTGGTAGCCGAGATTGCTTCCATACGTAACCGGATCGTTCTTCAGAGCGACACACTGCGAGCGGATCCGGGTCAGCCTGAGCGCTATTCGGGATCACTTGGCATCACCATCAATACCAATCGCTTTGAAAACCTGGTTATCTACATCTATCCGATCGGGCCGGATGGGCAAGCCGGAGATCGTGTGGAATCAACCATTATTGTGCGAGGTGTCGATACGGGGCTACCAGAAGTTCTTGAAATTATTCGCCCCGATACCGTTTTTATTCCAGCACCTGGTGAACGCGATAACTGCTTTTTGATTGGTGCCAAAGTGAGCCACACGGTTTCAATAGATAATATTAATCAGGTGCGACTTGAGTTGTTTGACAGTAACAATAATCGACTGGAGACATATATCATGCAGGATGTTTTTTCTGACCCGGAATGTATTGATTTTGAAACCGAAGCCGGGGATAGCCTCTATGTTCAGCCCTTCAGCATAGATTCCGGCACCCCTCCTGCCAGTTTCAGGATTGAAGTACATGCCGTGGATGTTGCCGGCACCATCAGCGACACTCTTCAGTCCACACTAACGATTGCCACCAGATGAGATTCTCTTACCTGATTTTGTCCATTATAATCCCCCTGTGTATGCAACTGCAGCAGGCTCACGGGCAAATCCTCCCCGGACAAATTCCCTCGCCTTATAAATCGATTTCACAGAATTCCATTTCCAACATGGGCGCTCTCGGTGACACACTCTGGATCGGACCCAGAATGAATTTCAATATCGCCAACGAACTAGAGTGGCGGCTGCCTGAAGGAGTTGATTCTGTGACTGACGGACGCGGCAGGCTTTTTTCCATCGCTCTTGCCCGTGATACCGTAGTTGCTGGAATCGGCTACAGCGACACCTCGGGTGAAGACCCGGTGCAGGCACAAATGGGGTTTTACATCACTTCTGACGGCGGGGAAAACTGGGTTCTGATTGACACCTCCCGTACACTTGACCCACCTGATGCCAATACTATACGCTATGGTGGCCAGGATCTGGACATCATCCCAGTGATTGTCCCCCAGCAGTCACCGCCTTATATGGTGGACTTTAAAAACGACGTCATCTTTTTTGCTGGTTGGGCCTCCGGCATCCGTCGAAGTACCGATTTCGGCCAGAATTGGGAGCGTATCGTACTTCCCCCGTTTAATCTTGACGAGCTTCGCCCGGAGGAAACCTACGATTTCAGTATCGATCCGAGAGGTGACGGGCAGAACAACAATTTCCTCAATTTTCTCGGTTTTTCAGTGCTTATAGGAAGCGATGGAAACGTCTATGCCGGTACAGCCGGCGGCCTCAATATCTCGGACAATGCGCTTACCGCACCAGCCGACAGCATCCGTTGGCGCCACCTCAGGCAGTCGCAGAATCCGGATGGCCTGCTTGGCAACTGGATCACATCCATTCGAGAAAATCCTTTCGACAGGGCTGTCTGGATGACGAACTGGACCGCCATCACCGGCCAGGATGTCGAAGGCATCGTGGTTACACGGGATTCGGGTGAATCGTTCGAACAATATCTTCCCGGTGAGCGAATCTATGATATCGGCTTCAACGGTCAGACAATATTTGCCGCAGGAAACAACGGTGTGTTTATCAGTGCCGATAATGGAGGATCCTGGAGACAGATTCGCCAGATCCGCAGCTCCAACACCTCCATGAAACCCCGCGCTACCTACTATGCGGTCACTAATACCAATGGCAGGGTTTGGATCGGTACAAGTGACGGACTGGCTTCAACCGTGGATAACGGGGAGACATGGGAGATCGTCCGTGTCGACTTTCCTCTTGACGGTAAGAACCAGTATCAGGATGATGCCCCGGATGTACATGTCTATGCCTATCCGAATCCATATTCCCCGCGACAGCATGATTTGGTGCGTATCAAATTTAATAACAGGAACTCCGGAACAGCCACGGTACGCCTTTACGACTTCGGGATGAATCTTATCCGGATACTGGATGACAAGCGCGAACTTTCGCCCGGCACCTACGAAGCTGTCTGGGACGGAACCGATCAGCAGGGTCGCAAAGTGGCCAATGGCACCGTATTTTATGAGGTGGATACCGGTAGCCGCAGATCCGTCGGTAAGATCCTGCTGCTTGAATAAGCATCTCATTGCATAATGTAATTTCCTTTAGATCCACATGTCACAAATGCCAAATATCAGTTCAATCGATAGCAGCAACGGTAGTATAACCGGCAGCCGGCGCATTGCAGGTTGCAATTGCAATTCATTAATTCTGTTGCTGCTGCTATTGTTGCCCCTGCAGGAGGTATTGGCACAAAGCGGCGGCTTTAGCGGCTCCTATACGCGCATGGGGTTTGGTGCGCGTGGCATGGCCATGGGAAATGCCATGGGAACCGTATCTCAGGAGGGTGTTTTTGCGCACTACAACCCCGCCCTGGCATCCTATGCAAATGGAAATCAGATTGATATCGGCACTGCCCTGATGTCTTTCGATCGCAGTCTGCACTCATTCAATGCAACTTTTCCGCTTCCACCCAATGCCGGTCTCAATATCGGTTTGCTCAATGCCAATGTATATGATATTGACGGACGCACATCCAGCGGCTATCACACCGAAATGCTCTCAACTCATGAATTCCAATTGTTTGCCGCCTTTGGAATCAGCATCAGCCCGGGCGTTCGCCTCGGAGTGGCCGCCAAGCTGCATTATGCCAAATTTTTTGAAAGCATTGATAATGCGACCGGTGCCGGCTTTGATGTTGGGATAATCACCGAGCCGATCACCAACTGGCGAATTGGCTTCACCATACAAGATCTGATATCCGAATATTCCTGGAATACCAATCCTGAATACGGTACCTTGGGCGGTCGCAACCGTAACGATGGCCTGCCTGTCAGGTTTCGTTTCAGCAGTTCTTACAGATTCAGCGGGTTGGGCCTGCTGCTCAGCTCCGAATTCGAAATACTCAGACTTGATTCCGAATATCAACGCCGAGAGCATTTTCCGGGCGCTGTGCCGCCACAAAATACCACCCGTTCCGAAAATGTGACATCCAGCAGCCAGCTGTTTCGCATTGGAGCTGTCTGGAAAGCGCATGAACGAATTACCCTGCGGGGTGGATGGGAAGTCATGGATCTCGATTATATAAAGGAAACACACAAGCTGAGCACCGGATTTTCTGTACATCTGCCCTATGACGTCATGAGTCCGTCCGTCGATTATGCTTTTGTCCGTGAGCCGCTTGGCATTGCCGGTATGCATGTGCTCACGCTCAGATTGTCATTATAATTTACATTTTTAGCGTATATATCGAATATGAATAGATATAGAGCCTTTGCCACTCTGATGTTGATGCTGGTCATATTCCCACTGAACCGCCTGGTTGTGGCCAGTGGCAGCCAGTCAACGGGTATGCATTTCCTGCTCCTGGGGCCATCTGCTCATAATATGGGGCTGTCTGATGCGCATACAGCCTCTCTGACCGGAGCCTCTGCCATCTATCTCAACCCGGCACTCCTTTCCATGGAAAACAGGAACAGTGCCACACTTTCCTATATGATCTGGCCGGCCACCGATACTCAGAACAGCTTTGCAGGGATGGTTTACAATAAAGGCCGCCAGGCATTTGGAATTGCCCTGCTCTCCTCGCTAAGTGATAATATTCCACTTCGTACTAATCCCACAACCAATCCGGACGGTTTCTTTGCCGTCAGGTATTTCTCACTTGCAGGATCCTACTCCCGGGCAATGGGACCGCTGTCGATTGGTGTCACCGGTATGTATCTCTATGAACAGTTTTTTCGGGATCATGCCTCAGGTTTAGGTATGAATGCCGGTTTGGCATTGCACCTGCTTGAAGAGCGTGTGCGTTTGGGTGCTGCACTGAAAAACCTCGGATCCATGGAAGAACTGGCTGAAACAGCAACCAGACTGCCGACGATGCTAAGTTTTGGCACAGACATCCAGCTGCTTCAGTTTTCCACATCGGCAATCGAAGATGAAATACCGCTATTGTTTTCTGTAATTGTTGATTACAATATTCCCTTAAATGAGATATCGGGCACCGAAGAAGGCTCCATAGTTTCTCAGGGTGATGGTTACTTCAATGCCGGTTTAGAACTCAACATATCGGATATCATCGATCTGCGTGCCGGACTGCGCAGCGGAGAAACGCAACGGCGCTTCAGTTTCGGGGCAGGGCTGCTGTTCAGTGATTTCTACTTTAATTATGCCTTTCTTCCCTTTTCAGATGGATTCGGTGTGGCACACGCTGTAAGCCTGCAATACAATTTCTGAGTCAGAAGATACATTGGTCAGATTCACTCGGCATAATTCATTGAAATAATTTATTGAATTATTGGGGATCTTCGTGAATTTCCTTCCAGAAACGAATAACGGAAAGAAGCACACCCTTGCCAATGAAGATGCTGAAAACGAGTATCAAGCCGTATTCCTGCAATGATACTACCGCAATAAAATAGAAAAGAAACAAATACACCCTGCTGCGATTGCTGCGAAGATAATTCCTGTTAAACCTGGGTATTTTGTCAAAGGGCACCGTACTGACCATCAAAAGCGAGAGCAGCAGGATAACAGGCACCAGCATGCTGTTGAACCCGTGCTTGAAACCGTCAAAGAGTTCGGGATTCGGAAAGAATATCAAAAACAAGGCAACCAGCATCATGGCCTGGGCTGGAATCGGAAGCCCCTTGAAATTATCCGGATCTTCAACCCGGGCATCGACATTGAATCTGGCGAGTCGGACTGCTCCACACAATGCAGGAAAAGCGGAAATGATAATTCCAATTATCATCATTTCATTAAGCGAATAGCTGTAAAACAAAAATGCAGGAGCAACACCAAAAGAAACAATATCGCTGAGGGAGTCGAGTTCGATTCCGAATTCTGTAGTGGCATTGGTCAGGCGGGCCATAAACCCGTCCATCATATCAAAAAAAGCGGCAATGACAATCAGCCACGCTCCGAACTCAAGCTTTCCCTCATAAATCTGGACGATGGCAACAAAACCGCAGAAAAGGTTCATGAGTGTGAAGAAACTCGGGACGATCGTTCTGGGAATGGGTTTCCTGAACTTTCTTCTGAGGTGGTCATTACGCAGCTGTCTCCGAAGTATACGTTTTTCAGCATTCATGGCTTTTCGCTTTGCCTGAGCTCCGGATGGGCAAGAACTGTTACACCACCGACGGTCTTGTCGCCCTTACTGACCAGTATTTCCATATCTTCCGGAACAAGGATGTCCATTCGTGAGCCGAATTTCATAAGGCCAAAACGGTCTCCGGCGACTGCTTTATCCCCTACCTTTGTATGAAAAACAATGCGGCGCGCCACAAACCCCGTGATCTGCCGGTAAAAAACCTTAAGTCCGGAAGGATGCCTTATCCCGAACTCTGCCCTCTCATTCAGTTCGGATGCTTTCGGGTGCCAGGCGACAAGATATTTTCCGGGAAAATATGCTACATGCTCCACGGTACCTGATACCGGAACACGGTTTACGTGAACATCGCCAAGTGAAAGAAATATGGTGATCTGTCTGGCGCTGGATTGAAGGTAAGTCTCTTCACGGACCATAGCAATGGAAATCACTTTTCCATCAGCCGGTGCAAGGATATAGTCTCCGGCAGGAACTTTGCGATCCGGATCACGAAAGAAAAACATCGTAAAACCCGCGATAAAAAGGGCAAGTATGTACAGCAGAAGAGAAAAACTGCTGTTCAGAAGCCAGCCGATCGCCGTCAGGACCAGAGCCAGAAAGAGCGCGGCTACAATAACAGGAACTCCATCTTTTGCAAATCTCATAGCTCAGTTAACTACGTGCCGGAGTATGTCATTGAAGGTCACAAAGATCATGAGGCCGATCAGGAGAATAAATCCAATCTGCTGAAGTGCCATTCGGACCTTTACGGAGGGCTCTCTTCGGGTTATCGCTTCGTAAATAAGAAACATCAGGTGTCCGCCGTCAAGCATGGGAATTGGCAGGATGTTCATCAGCGCGAGTGTGATGCTCAGGAAGGCCGTGAAATTCCAGAATCCGAGAGCACCTCCCCGTTCGGTGACATCAGCGGTCACAGAGGCAATGGCGACAGGTCCCCCCAGGTTTTCCCGTATGGAAATGGCCCCTGTAAGCAGCTGCCGGAATCCGTTGATTATGCCAAGCAGCGTATCATGTGCCTGTGATATTCCTTCGCGTATGGATGAAAAGAAACCGAAACTAATCGTCTCAAATCCGAAATATTCATGGGGATCGACAATGGCAATGCCTATGATCCTTTGTTCGGGATCCGGTGCAATGGCAACGTCGAGAACCTCGGAATTTCGTCGAATGGTAAAGGTCATCTCATCACCGCCGGATTGAATCTTGTCCACCATCTGAATCCAGTAACCGACCTCCTGTCCGTCAATGGCGATAATTTCATCTTCAGGCATCAAACCGGCCTTGTCTGCCGGAGAACCATCGGATACAGCACCCACCTTGCTCGGAAGGGCATTCTGGAGTTCAATAAACTCAGGATTTCTGGCCAGGTGATCTAGGAAATCATCAGGAGGATAAAGGGTAACCATCTCCCCATTACGTTCCACTGTGAAGGTCAGCGGTTTGCTCGTAATTTCAGATATGGAAAAAAACTGACCTCTGCGGATGAATTCAATCTCCTTGTCATTTACAGCTACAATACGGTCGCCGGTCTCAAACCCGACCCTTTCTGCGGTAGAGTTTTCAGGAATATACATCCCCTGTATATTCTCGGCCGGGATTTGATTTACCCCATGAGAAAAAGTGATCACGGCAAATATAATGTAAGCAAGAATCATATTGAAGATCACACCTGCGGAAATTACGATCATCCGCTGCCAGACCGGTTTGCTGCGGTACTCGTAATTCTTGGGCTCGGAAGCCGTGAAACTGTCGTCCATGCTTTCATCCACCATGCCGGATATCTTGACGTATCCACCCAGTGGCAATGCGGAAACGCAGTAATCGGTATCGCCTTTCTTCACTCCGAAGAGTCTTGGAGGAAACCCGATGGAAAAACGCTCAACCCGCATGCCAAAGAGCTTGGCAGCAAGGAAATGTCCAAGTTCATGAACCAGAACGAGAACAAAAATGGCAGCAACAAATATAATTATGGTCTGTAGTATGCTGAAAATCACTTCCATGAAACATTTGGTATTTGATCAGATAATCCGGGCATAGGCTCTCGCCTCACGGTCAACCGCTTCCAGCGACTCTACTGATAACGTATCTGAGTTTGTGATATGAGATAAACTTTTTTCAACGATTTCGGAAATTTCAATATACGAAATTTCTTCTTTCAGAAATCGTTCAACAGCAACTTCATTGGAGGCATTGAGTACAGCCGGTGCATAATCTCCGGTATCGATGGCCTGCAAAGCCAGCTCGTAACAGGGAAATCGATTCGGATCAACAGGTTCGAAGGTAAGCTGCTGTTTAACTGTCCAGTCAATGTGCTGTGATGCAAGTGGCCATCGATCGGGAAATGTTAGAGCGTATTGTATCGGAAGGCGCATATCGGGTAATCCCATCTGCGCCTTCATGGATCCGTCGTTGAATAGTACCATGGAATGAACAATGCTCTGTGGATGAACGACTGCTTCAATGTGGTCCAGTGGCAGCCCGAAAAGCCAATGCGCTTCAATCACTTCAAGGCCCTTGTTCATCATCGTGGCCGAGTCGATCGTGATCTTGGATCCCATATCCCAGTTCGGATGTCTGAGCGCATCCCTGACGGTAGCCTTTTTTATCTGATGTTTTGACCATGTTCTGAAAGGCCCCCCGCTGGCTGTTATGATAAGCTTTTCAATGGTACGTATATCTTCACCAACCAGGCATTGAAGTATGGCGCTGTGCTCGGAATCAACAGGAATCAACCTGTCATAGTTGCCATTGAGATATTTAGCCAGCAGTGCACCTCCGACAACCAGTGACTCCTTGTTGGCAAGTGCAACTTTTTTTCCCGCCGAGAGGGCTGTAATGGTGGGCCGAAACCCGGAAAAGCCTACCAGGCTGTTGATGACTGTATCGGCATCATCTGATTTAACCAGCTCCTCCAACTCTTTTTGTCCGCAGAGCAGGGTCGTATGATCATGAGTGACGGATTCCCTCAAATTGTTAAAGGAAGAATCATCCACAAGCAGTGCAAATGACGGACGAAATTCATTGATCTGTTCTGCGAGTGTCTTCCAATTTGTATGGGCCGTGATCCCGAACACATCAAGTTTGTCCGGATGCATGCGTACGATGTCCAGTGTCTGGGTTCCGATGGATCCCGTAGATCCTAAAATAAGCAGGCTTTGTCTGTTCAAATTCTGGTGGTACTGTTACGTTGGCGATATGTAATTATAGTGAATGCATTGCACTGGACATAACGGAATCATTAAAATGGGCAAAAATAGTTCCCGGACAAAAAGTTAATCTGATAAATAAATAATACCCATCATCCGGCCGCTTTTTGCCCCGTCCCTTCTGTGTGAGTGAAGGGTCTCTGGATGAGTCATCGTGCATTTTTCATCGCGAATGATCACCTCATTAGAAATACCGGCTTTTATGAGCTCCTGCAGAATGAATCCTCGCAAATCCACATGAGGTTTCTTCCGGGACCGGTCCACGTGGCGTTCAGAAAATTGTGAGGCAACCTCCTCTCCAACTTCAAATGATGACTGAGAGATACATGGACTGATGTAAACTTGCATCAGATCGGGTTCTGCGCCAATCTTTTCCATTTGCCTGACCGCTTCTTGCAAAATGCCGCTAACAGCTCCACGCCAACCCGAGTGAACTGCTCCAACAATCTTGTTGACCGGATCGGCAAACAGAACGGCGGCACAATCTGCCACAAGAACACCAACGGCAAGGCCGGGCTGGTCGGTAACCAGGCCATCCGTTGCCTCTGATAGCCCTGCCTTTCTTACATATGCAACACGTTTGCCATGAATCTGCTTTCCCATGCAGAGGCCAATGTTCGGATGGCTCAGGTATTCAGCGACAATCCTGCGGTTGCTTTCCAGAGCCTTGTATTCAGCGGACTCATCCGGCAGATTGGTGACCGAAGTGAAATGCAAGCCTTTTGGCTCTATTTCCCGTGTAATGAAAGCAGCATGGATCTCCGGTTTGTCCGACCAAATTCTGGGCATATATGTTATCTGTTACTTTTTGATATCATTTCAAGCAGCACATCCCGAATCAGTTGCAATGGCATTGGTTTGACGAACCACAGCTCGAAAGACAGAGCCGCCTGATGGATGAACATATCGAGGCCGCCTATCGTTTGGGCTCCATGATGCCGTGCTTTTTGAAGCAACGCCGTTTCGAGCGGATTGTAAATGATATCATAACAAACTTTACCTGCAAACAGTGGCATCAGATCGTCCGGCACCGGAGAATGACCTGTGTCAGGGTGCATGCCCACCGGGGTTGTGTTCACAATCAAATCAGATTTTCTTATGGCAGTTTTCAGATTGTCGTATGTGATCCAATGAAGTCCCTCCGAATCATTGTTATTTATATCAAGTTTATTAGAAGAACGACTTACAATATACCTGGTTTTTATTCCGAGTTTAAGTAAGGCATAGCTTACTGCCCGCGATGCACCGCCGGTACCCAAAATAGTTGCCGTGCGAATCTCCCCTATGTCTTTCAATGGCTGAACAAACCCGTAAGCATCCGTATTGAACCCGGTTAAACATCCCTTCTGCTTATCGGGAACAACCGTGTTCACAGCACCGATCTGTTGTGCCGTCTCATCGACCTCATCAAGAAAGGATAGGATCTTTTCCTTAAGTGGAATGGTCACATTCGCACCGCGGAAACCACGAAGCGCAAAAAGTTCCGTTGTCAGATTCAACTCGGCCGGGGGACAATCCAATGCGTGATACTGCACATCCATTTTGTGATAGGCAAGCGCAGCATTATGAATTCCCGGAGACCGGCTATGTGCAACAGGGTGTCCAAGCACTGCGGCAAAGGGTTGTTCCTTGTGTTCGGAGTCAAGAAACTCGGATAAGAACATTGGAGCGGTGTCTGATACACGTAACTGCAGGGTAAAAAAAAAGGGGGTTAAACCCCCTTTTTAGTTTATCTGCTGGAATAATCAGGCCGTTACTTCTTCCTTTTTCTCGGAAGCAACTACCTCTTTTTCCTCTTCATCCTTGAAGTTGCCGCTTTCTGCAAGGTTTTTGAATTTCTCAAGGTCGCTCAGGAGCTGCTTGGGCAATTCTTCAATGAATTTTGCCATTTCACTTGAGGGTTCACCAAAGAACGTCCTGTAATCCAGACTAAAGTCTACCCTGGTACGGGATCCGTTGTTTAATGGTGTAAAGCGAATGGTTCCGGTCTGATTTAGATTGCCATTAATAGTGATCCAGGCAAAACGGGTGTTACGCAGATCATCAATGATGTTGGTGGTCCACCGGAATTCTTCTCCACCAATTTCAGTTACATATTCAAAAGTTTGGGAATTGATTTTACTAACGTCCCTGAGCGCGGAGAGATACTTGGGGAAATCCGTGGGAGTACTCATCAACTCATAAACTTTCGCTAAAGGCAGGTCAACTTCGATTCTTTGATGCGCCATAATGTACTTTTATACTTCGTAAAGTTGAATGGTTCGTGTGATTAGTGTCTGGTATCACCATAGCATTGCAGGCAATATTTTCATTTGCCGCACAATAAAACAAAAATAAGCATTTTTATTATCATCAGCAATTGAAAAAATATAATTTAGTCGCTTTGCAACCCGGAATGTCACATCTCCGGCCTCACCGGCGAATTGCTTTTATCACGTTATTTCTGCTTTTTTTTTCGGCGGGGGCAACGGACGCCCGTCCTTCACTGACGGGTGATTTTCAGCATATATCCGGCACCACCCTCACCTATCCGCTGGAACTGCTGCCCGGCGTGCAAAGACTCACTCTTAATCTTGACCACCGTTCCAATAGCGGCCGTCTGTTTGCACGAACCGATATCCGCAATCGTTTTCAAGCCTCGGCCGACTCTATTGAATGGACTTTGCCCGAATTTTGGATTGAACTCTTCTTCTCAGACAGTGACCTGCGAATCGGCAGCCAGATTCTGCAATTCGGTTTTTCTGCTGCAAACGCACCGGTTGACAGGATCCTTCCCCTTGATTTCAGAAACTTTCTGCTCGAGCCCGTTTCCACCTTGGAAAGGGGAACCATAGCCCTTCAATACTCCTATTACACCAACAATTCAAGGATCCGTTTGATTTTTTCTCCTGTGACCACCCGATCCTTGATACCACAACCCGACAGCAGGTGGTTCATGCATATCCCTGTACCTGCAGGTTTGCCGGTTCAGATTGAATCTGACAAGTCCCGCAGCCTCCTCACCAAACAATCTCAGGGGGCACTTCTTTGGGACAGCAACCGATGGCGCTCTGTTGAATTTCAAGCGGGTATTTTATACTGGACCCCCTCCATGCCGGCATTCAAAAAAGATATCCGGCTGGCAGCGCACGGCACGCTGTCTTCCGATCCCTCAATCATCCTTGAGGAAACATTCACACCAACATGGATTTTAACGGGCGGCATCTCCTGGCTTGCCACATCATCACTAACCGCGCTCCTGGAAGTTGCACGATTCGGGAAAAAAACCTTTGACCGAATCCCCGAGACCTTGCTTTTCTTTGATCCGGCCGGACCGGACCATTTCAACCTGCCCCTGGTATACCGAATCATTGCCGATGAAGAGCGTGGCTTTACCTCACGCCACCCCGCATGGGACATTCTGATGGAAACGCGCTACAGCAAAGGCAGAACACTGCTCACTGTTCAGTGGTACAGCCAGATTATTGATGATCCGCATCCCGATGTCATTCAGGATGAATGGTTCCAAAGCGTATCCGTTTACGCACGCAGGCAGTTTTTCCGCGAGCGGCTGAAAAGTGACCTTACGATCCTGTATCAGATCAACGGACAGGATTTCTGGATCTGGACAGAACACAGTTACGATATCGTGGATAATGTCACTCTGTCTGCAGGAACACACTTTTTTGGCGGACCTGTTCCTGAAATGAACTATGGGCACCCTGGTTTCGGTTCGTACCGTAACAATAATCTGGTCTATGCAGGAATTAGGTACTTTTTCTGATCCGGCTTCTAACCCGATCAATTTATCATCTCCCCGAAATGAAGTTTATTCAGCGAATCAATTTAAATCCGGTAATTGACTTCCTGCTGGCACGACCATGGACATACCTGGCTGTCATTGCAGTCCTGGCGTTACTGGCGCTAATTCCCGCCTGGAAAATCGAAGCTGACTTCGATCTGGAAGGATTCTATCCGGAGGATGCTGAAACGATTGTCGAATTTCAGCGAATCAGCCGCGAATTCGGGCGGGATGATACCATGATCATCATTGCCTTTCGCCATGATTCGCTTTTTACCAGGCAGCATCTCGGACGACTGCACCAAATGGCTGAGGAGCTGAAGGGGCTTCCCTATCTCGAGGAGCTTCAAAGCCTTTGGTCGCTCCGCGAATTCATCAGAGAAAACGGTGCACTTAATTCGAGACCCTATTTAGCAGAATCTGCGGTTTTTGAATCCGAATCGAATGCGGATAAGAATCTGGAGAAAGTCAAAACGCGAATGCTTGATGACCCATTTATTAAAGGACGGTTTCTTGGCTCAGACGGGACGGCTACTGCCCTGTATCTGCGCATTGATGATGAAAAAAATACTTTTTCCAATCGGAGAGAGATCATTTTACAGATGGAGCTGCTGCTGGAGCCCTATCGATCAGAGTACGAACTCAATATAACCGGACTCCCCTACTTCCGTACGCAATATGTTGAAACGCTCAACCGGGAAATACTTTTTTATGTGTCCCTGGCCTCTTTGCTGATCATTTTGATACTCTGGCTGCTTTTTCGAACGGTGATTGGAGTGGTGCTGCCCATAACCATCGTCTGGCTGACCATACTTTTTGTCGTGGCTGTTCTGGTGATGACCGGTGGATTTTTTGAAATTCTGAGCAGTACTATTGCACCCATATTGCTGTGCGTCGGTGTAGCCGATTCGGTACACATGCTGTCAAAGTATCAGGACCTCAGGCTTGAGAAAAAAAACAAAGACCGCTCGCTAAGAGAGACAATACTCATCCTTGGTTCGGCAACATTACTGACCAGCGTGACAACAGCAATCGGATTTTTGACGCTGATGACCAGTAATGTCATGCCGATGCGTCGCTTCGGAATTTATACGGCTATAGGCGTTATAATTGCTTTTGTGGTCACCATGTTTGTACTTCCGTCGATTCTGAAGCTGATTCGAAACCAGACACCTGTAGAGGACAAAAGCCGTGTGTTTTTTCGAAAAATTGGTGCCTTACTCTCTTCCACGCATCGAACCGCCCGATTGCACAGCAAAAAAGTAGTCATGGTCACACTGGCTGTTACTATTTTTTTCTCACTGGGCATCACACAACTCCGGACAAACAGCAAGGTCTTTGATGATATAGGTGAACGCTCAGAACTCATTAGTCAAAGCCGGTTTCTTGATGAGCACCTGGCACCGCAGTTCCCACTTGAAGTTATTGTGGATACCGGCCGGGAAGACGGTATTTATGATCCCGATCTGCTGATACGTATTAAGGCACTTGAAGATCACCTGAGCACCTACGATGAAATTGAGCAAAGCGTCTCCTTTGCAACGCTGATGTCCCGAATCGACCATGTGATGCGGGATACTCCGGCAGGCAGCCTGCCGGATTCCCGTCCACTCATTGCTCAGTATGATCTGTTGCTGGAAATGACCGGGGGAACCACCGTTTCAGCACTCAACGATTTTGAGAACCGACAGACAAGAATCATTGCACAGGCGTACGATGCAGGTTCGTACAGAATCAACCGAATGCGTTCAGACCTGGAAGCGTATCTTCAGGAGCAGTTTCCGGATGAATCAGTGATGCTGACCGGGTCCACTATCCTGTCGGCCGACCTCACCGGCAATATCGTCAAAGCACTTACCTGGAGCATCGGCCTCGCCTTTCTGTTTATTTCGATCATCATGGCGTTGCTTTTCCGAAATGCAAAACTTGTTCTGATTTCCCTGCTTCCTAATCTAATTCCGCTTTTGATCACCGCCGGGTTCATGGGGTTTGCCGGTATTGACATCCGGCCTTCCACAGCAGTGATCTTTACGATAGCTTTTGGCATTGCTGTGGACGACAGCATTCACTATCTGGCCAGGTTTCGCATGGAAACACTCCGTGGTGCCTCGCTGCATCAGGCCGTGAAAAACACTACGATTCACACAGGCAGAGCAATCGTGCTGACCAGCCTGATTCTTATTGTTGGATTTGGCGTACTGGGAACCAGTTCTTTTGAGTCAAATATGCTGATGGGATTGCTTACCTGCCTCACCATTCTGACAGCACTGGCAGCTGACCTCATCTTTCTGCCCGCTCTTATCTACTGGATGAATCCGGAGATCACAATCGGGGAAGCTTTTTCTCAAGATGACCAACTATCGAGCGAAAAGTCGTATCAGGAGATTTCGACGAGTCAAGGGCAACCATTCGTTCTTCGCGCGATGCCAATTGATCAAAGCCCTCGCTGACGCGCTTGAAAAACGCTTTACCGGCACGTTCCATACGGTCTTCCTCCCGATTTTTTCTACGTCGCTCGGATGCCTGATGAGGATCAAGTTTCAGGTAAAATGTAATATCCGGTTCTAGATTTTGTGTTGCCAGTGCGTTCAACTGTTCAATATCAGGAACCGGGACAGCCTGTCTTCCATATCCCTGATATGCTGTGGTTGAGTCGTAGAATCGGTCCAGAATGACTATGGCTCCCTCGGCAAGGAGCGGACGGATGCGGGTGGCAACAAGCTGGGCGCGGGCTGCGGAAAAAAGCAGAGACTCGGCAAGCGGATGGATTTCGTCCCTGCTGTTAAGAAGGATTTCACGGATTTGTTCGGAAAGTGGCGTGCCGCCCGGTTCGCGGAAAACGTGCACTTCATACCCCTTTTCTGTCAAATAGGATTTGACTTTTTCAATTTGCGTGGACTTGCCGCATCCATCAATACCTTCAAAAGAAATAAGCACGTTGCGTGGGACTTGATACAGGTTACAGCAGGCTGTGTTGAGGTTTTTTGGGCAAAATAATTGCCAATACCACGTAAATTACAAAACTGAAGCCGTAACTTAAAAATGCCAATGCAAACAGCGCCCTGACAATGGTCGGATCCATGTCAAATCGCTCAGCAATGCCGCCGCAAACACCGAATATCATTTTTTCTTCTCGTGAGCGATACCATTTCCTGTGTACTTCAAACCCGTAACGCTCGCTGCTGCTGCGCCAGTTATCATAACGGTCCTTCTCATCTCCTGAATCCTTCTCATCTCCTGAATCCTGCTTGTCTCCGGACCGGAAATCGTCACCGGCACCATGTTCAGCTTTCGCTTTTCGTTCTTCGGCAGAATCGGAGAATGCCGAATTCAGTCCTGCATCGGATGTTTGAGATTTATTTTTGAAAGAACTGACCTGCCTGGGTGACCTCAGCCGGGTGAGCAGTCCAAGCCCGATCACAAAGACCAGAACGGCCCCTGTCAGTGGAATTACACGCAGGATCGATGTAAGATCAGGACCGATCGAAAAGAAGTACTGCTGTATTACAAAAAATATCGCGAGCAGAAGTATGATGATGCCTGCACCGCGAGCAAATTTCCCCTTGTTTGCTCCATTACTGTCCTCATTTATATATTCATACTCGGACCGCATATGTTCAAACTCATCATCTGTCATTTGAAAGGATTCATCGAGATGATTCCTCAAATGACCCCCGGAATGTGTTGATTTCATGATAATAATAATTGATCGATATTTTCAGTGGATTTCTGACCTTCTTTCAGGCATACGAATGCACCGGGCTTTTGTTTCCGGAATTTTCCCCGTCAGCCGCAGTGTTGAATCACCTGGACTAGCGGCAGACGATTTCACCGGTTTCCGTGACAAGCGCATCCACAGGGACATCGTGCTTTTTTGCAGGAATATGACCCAGCATAAAATCATCAGGCACCAGCATGACTTTTCTGGCACCGGCAGCCGTACTCAAAAAGCGGTCGTAATATCCCTTTCCATAGCCCAACCTGTTGCCATTGCGATCTGCTGCTAGTCCGGGTACAAAGATCAGATCAATATCATCAATATTAAAATGTTCTCCCTCAGCTGGTTCCTGGATACCCCAGGCTCCTTTAGCAAGGGAATCCAGATTCCGGACCCTGATATGTTCCATATGGCCGTCATGGCCCGCAACCCTGGGCATGACCAGAATTTTTCCCGAGTTAATGACATGATTTAAAATTTTCAGAGTGGATATTTCTCCCTTTTCCGCAACCCCGAAAAAGCAGTGGATGCATCGGGACGCCTGATACCATGATGCCGACAGCGTGATCCTGGCGATACAATCACTGAGATGGCGAAGCTCTGAAGCGTCGATCAAGCTGCGCTTTTTTATCATCTCTTTACGTAACGCTTTGCGATCCATGTCGTAAAGATATCCGTTCAATAGGTATTAAACTATAGTTTTATAATGTGGTGCTTAGTAAACAACGGGAATTCTTCATCCTGTTCACTGAGTTGCTTGAGTAACCGGTCGAAAAGATCCATCCCGAACTTGTTCAGATAATAAATAAAGGAGATCTCACGCTCCTGCAGTTTTTCATTGGGAAACAATGCGCTTTTTACTTTCCTGATCCTGTTTGTCTGCACCTCCTCTTTCTGCCGTATAACATTAACCATCTTCTTTTTGAGCTTGTCGATAGATTTGTTGTACTCCTTTGTGATGGCTTTTGCATGTTTACGGAGCCCAGGGTCAGCGATACCTGCTTCAACTACCATTTTTGACGTCAGCGCATCCACTTGCTCCTTCCAGGTCTCAAAATGTTTGTCAAGATCAGAATTTCCATGCGTTCTGAGATAATGCTGCTCAAGATCCTCGAAACGTTTCAGAAAATCCGTAAATCCAAACGGCAGTTCACCCAGAAACCGTTGAACGGCCGGTTCCACCAGGGTTGCCGACATTCGTCCGGCAATGAAAGGCATGCCCATATCAAATAAATCATATACCGGTTTCATCTGACCGTAGTAGGCGATTTCTGCCGGACCACCAACATATGCGGCATTGGGAAGAATCGTATCCTGTAAAATTGGTCGCAGAAATACATTAGGTGAAAATCTTTCGGGCTCTTTCTCCAGCAGCTCAAGCAGCTCGTCCCGGGTGAAGGAGATTCCTGGTTTCCTTTGCCAGACACCGTCTTCGTGTTTCAGTCTGACCCGTCCGTGTTCATCATCATGCCAGAAAAGCAGGCTGTCAGTAACCTGTACCTGTTGATGATAGCTGCCGCCAAGACGCTGGCTTTGTTCTGTCAGAATTGTTTGAATTTCATCTGCATGATGGATCGCTTTTCTGATGCAATTGCTTGAATACTCCTTGGCCTGCCGGAAGTTGCTGCCAGCCAGAATCAACCCGTGCCGGGAAAAAAGCCGGGACAGCAGGGTTCCAAAGGCATCCCGGTAAGTACGACCGCTTGCATAAGCTTCATCAAGCAGGGAAACAAGTTGTTCGTGAAAGTCTGTCGGCTGTAGTGATTCATATACCTTGCGGCGAAATTGTTCGAATCCCTCATCAACCCGGATGCTTCCAGCTGCATGATAGGCGCACGCGTCGCAGGAAAGTGTGATTTTCTTAACATCCTGTCGTTCCGGCATTACAGCTGCCGATATCTCTTCAAAATCGTGATCTTCATCAGCCAGCCAGAACACAGGAACAACGTTTCTCCCGGTATCACGGGTGAGCCTGTTTGCCAGATGGATAACCGTCATGGTTTTATAGACCGTGTACAGCGGACCCCCAAAAAGACTGAGCTGCTGACCTGTTGTAACGGCCACCGTGTTCTCATCCGCAAGGATGCCGGCAAGTTCTCCTTCAGAAATATGATCCGAGATCCCGGAGTTAAAGCCGGCAATCAGATCGGCCATCTTTTTGCGGTCACCTTTGAACCGGTAGGATGATACAGCATCCTTGAGATCATCATAGGTGTGTTTCCGGGAATAAAACGGAACAATGCCATCGGTCCGGTCGATGTAATCGCAGAAAAGCCCGGAATAGGGCAGGTTCCGGAAATCCAGTTGTTCAATATCCAAGGTATTTTGCTTTGTGGCTTCAGCCCTTAAGGCGATTCAGCTCATCACGTATTTTAGCGGCTTTTTCGTAATCTTCTTCTGCGATGGCCGTAGTCAGACTTTTTTCAAGCATTCTGATCCGGCTTTCCTTGCTTGATGTTGACGGCGGCTCCTCCGGTGTCGCAGCAGGACCGCTGGGTTCGGACATGGCAGGGCCCTCCTCGGCTTCTTCCAGGTGGGGATCCGTTTCAATGCCTGCTTCATCAACAATATGATCCGAGACGAAAATTGGCGCATTGAATCGTATTGCCAGGGCAATTGCATCACTCGGCCTGGAGTCCTGGGTCAGTGTCTCCCCGTTGTTGTCATATAAAATCTGGGCATAAAACGTGCCCTCTTTCAGCTCATTTATAAATATTTCTTTGACAAATGTATTGAAGCTTTGAATGATATTTCGCATCAGGTCGTGGGTCATAGGCCTGGGAGGCTTGATGTTCTCCAGTTCCAAAGCAATAGCCTGCGCCTCAAAAGTGCCTATGATAATGGGAAGTCTGCGCTTACCATCAGTCTCGTTGAGTATCAGAGCGTAAGCTCCGCCGCTGCTGGGGCTGGTTGAGAGTCCCAGAATGTCCATCTGAATTTTATTCAAAACCGCTCGGAATATTTAAGGTTCTTAATTTGAATTTACTGCAAGAAGTCCGTTTTCAGATTTTTCAACATGGATAACGATTGAAAAATTCTGTTGATATGTACTATGACAAGGTAACTATTTTTTTTTCACTGTTAAACAGTCAAAACCCTTCAACCGCCGCTTTGTTTAAGCTAGATTGTAATAATTAAGTGAGAAATACACTATTTTTGGAATCACCATATCGGATTGTCTGTTTTGATTGACATTAGTGCATAACGGAAGTAATTTTAGTGCCGAAATTCCGCCTCATATTTATCAGCTAAGGGAAAATGTTAGAACAATACATACCTGTCTTACTGCTCATTGCGCTGGCAATACTTATGGCTTTGGCATTCATTGTGTTGTCATGGCTTCTTGGGCCGAGCCGGCCCGCATCCAACAAGCTGGGAGCATATGAGAGTGGCATGGATCCCATAGGTCAGGCCCGTGACCGCTATTCCGTCAGCTTCTATATCATCGCCATGGAGTTTATTGTTTTTGATCTTGAGGTGATCTTCATCTACCCCTGGGCAGTGCGGTATAAGGAGTTCGGAGAGGGAACGCTGTGGGCCATGATGCTATTTATTTTTATACTTTTTCTTGGTTTGGTCTATACCCTCAAAAAAGGCAGCTTTGACTGGGCTGGCGATCCTGTTTCCGGCAAGAAAAGTGAGGGGCCGAGTTATAAAACATCCTGAATTATGAGTCTTGATCGTGTAATGGGTGAAGGCTACTTCACCACAACAGTAGATGCGTTGACAAAATGGGGCCGTTCCAACTCCGTCTGGCCGATGCCCATGGGACTTGCGTGCTGCGCCATTGAAATGATGGCATTCGCAGGACCCAAATACGATGCTGCGCGTTTCGGGTCTGAGGTATTCCGGTTCTCACCCAGGCAAAGCGACGTAATGATCGTTGCAGGTTGGTGTACGTACAAGATGTCACACGCCATACGCCGCATCTGGGACCAGATGCCTGATCCGAAATGGTGCATTGCCATGGGTGCGTGTGCATCCACAGGCGGCATGCACCGCTGCTATGGCGTAGTACAGGGTGTGGACAATTTTCTGCCTGTCGACTACTACATCTCCGGCTGTCCTCCGAGACCCGAATCAGTGATCAACGCCATCCTCAAAATCCAGGATAAAATCAAAGAGCAGCAATCGCTCAAGCTTGACAGCTAATTCACCTTATGAATACAGAAATCAGAGACAACATCCTGCAGGATATCCGTGAATATCTGGGCGATGATTTGCTTGAACTGAACATGAAGCAGACCTATCCCCTGCTGCTGATTCCACGGAAAAGGATCCACGATACCTGCCGTTTTCTAAAAAACACACTTCATTTTGCATATCTCAATGAAATTATCGGAGCGGACCGGTTCACCTCGGAAGACCGCTTTGAAGTGATCTATCATCTTGTTTCATTGCGGGACAGGTGGCGTTTATTTGTAAAAGTTCTTGTGGATGAAGAGCAGCCCCTCCTTCCTACGGTATCTGATATCTGGAAGAGTGCCAACTGGAATGAACGCGAAGTATATGACATGTTTGGCATTCGGTTTGAAGGGCATCCCGACCTGCGGCGCATCTTCCTGCCCGAGGATTTCAAATACTATCCGCTAAGAAAGGAGTTTCCCCTGCTGGGTGTGCCCGGTTCCCTCGAAATGCCCAACACAACCCCTGATCACGACTGACGGCATTAACTCATTATGGAACTTGAAAAAAAAATATCCAGGAAGAAACCGACCTACTTCAGGGAGCACCAGGAGGCACTCTACAAAAGTCTTGAGGACAAGCACGCCACAGTCGAAGTCGACAAAAGCGATCCTCTGACCACCAGAATGACTCTCAACATGGGTCCGCAGCACCCTGCCACACACGGTGTGCTTCGGGTGTTGATGGAACTCGACGGGGAAGTCATCACAAAATGCCGTCTTGATACCGGTTATTTGCACCGGGGCATAGAAAAAATGGCGGAGAACAAGACATACCAGGAGTTCATGCCCTATACCGACCGCATGGACTACATCTCGCCCTACAGCAACAATGTTGCCCTTTGCATGGCCGTCGAACGGATTGCCGGCATTGAAATTCCCGAGCGTGCCAGCTATATCCGAATGATATGCTGTGAACTGGCGCGCATCTCTTCCCACCTGTTGTGGCTTGGCACGATGATCATGGACGCCGGTGCCCTCTCCTATTTTCTCTGGACTTTCCGTGAAAGAGAAAAAATATATGATATTTTTGATGAAGTAACCGGTCACCGATTTACGGTATCCCACTCACGCATTGGAGGAGTCAATAACGACTTCACTCCGGCAGCCGTGGAAAAAA
Source organism: Balneolales bacterium (assembly GCA_007134845.1). Taxonomy (GTDB): domain Bacteria; phylum Bacteroidota; class Rhodothermia; order Balneolales; family Natronogracilivirgulaceae; genus SKNL01. The sequence goes on along the minus strand of SLKA01000041.1, from coordinate 43,201 downwards.
TCCGGAAATTTATAAGGGAATTTCCGGATGAACTGAAAGGATGGCACAAAACTCTTGACAGAAACAGAATTTTTGTTGACCGAAACAGCGGTGTCGGTGCAATCGATCATGAAGAGGCCATTGCCATCGGTCTGGCAGGACCCTCGCTCAGGGCTACGGGTATTGCCTATGACATACGCACGTTCGAACCCTACCTACACTACGCCGACATGGATTTTGTGGTGCCAACTCGTACAGAGGGGGACAACCTGGCCCGGTATTACTGCAGGATGGAGGAAATGGCTGAATCTGTCAGGATAATTGAACAGTGCTTTGACAAAATGCCTGAAAAAGGCCCTATCAGAGTGGATGACGCCAAGAAAAGCTATCCCTCCAAAGACGAGGTCTATTATTCGATGGAAGGCCTTATCCACGATTTCATGATGACAGACACCGGCGTGTGTCCTCCAGCGGGTGCCGAAAGTTATCACGCTATTGAAGCCCCGAAGGGCGAACTCGGATTTTACATACAAAGCGACGGCACGGGGCATCCCTGGCGATTGAAAATCAATTCCCCATCCTTCAGCAATCTGCAGGGATTGGAAACCATACTTGACGGTGAAATGGTCGCTGATACTGTTGTTCTCATCGGCGGAATGGACCCGGTAATGGGAGACTCAGACAAGTAATTATGTCAGACACGAATACATTTGATGCCACCGATCTCGCCGAGATCGAAAGACTCACCGCAAAGTATCCGGAGAAACAGGCTGCTGTGCTTCCCGTGCTATGGTATGCGCAGGACAAATTCGGACATACCGATCCATCTGTCCAGAAACTGGTAGCCGACACACTTAATATCCCCGAAGCCCATATTTACGGAGTCGTGACATTTTATACCCAGTTCTATGAGAAACCGATGGGCAGGCATGTGCTGGATGTTTGCACCTGTCTCAGCTGCCAGGTATGCGGGGGATATGATATCCTTCAGTATCTGGAGGAAAAGCTGGAGATCAAGGCGGGAGAAACCACACCGGATGGTGAATTTTCCATCCAATCCGTCGAATGCCTCGGCGCCTGTGGGTATGCGCCCATGCTTCAGGTAACCAACGACAAATTCGTCAACCATCTGACGCACAAAAAGATTGACAAACTGATCGAAGCCCTTAAGGCAGGTAAAAAGCCCGAATTTGAATCCAACCGAATGCCTCAACACGAAAACGGATCTGAATAATACGATGACCAACGACTGGAAATCATATAACCCTCTCCTTCTGCCGGCCATTAAGGACCTTCATGAGATAACTGTTTATGAAAAGAACAATGGCTATCAGGCACTCCGGAAAATCCTGAAAGATCAGGAAACTTGGAGTCCAAATAACGTGATTGGAGAAGTTAAAGCGGCAAATATTCGCGGCCGGGGCGGGGCGGGTTTTAATGCCGGACTGAAATGGTCGTTTATGCCTGAGCCGGATGGAAAACCACGCTACCTGGCATGCAACGGTGACGAGTCGGAGCCCGGCACCTTCAAGGACAGAAAAATTTTCGAATTTAATCCGCATTTGTTTATTGAGGGATCGATCATAGCTGCATACGCTATGCAAATCAACGTTATTTATGTCTATATCCGCGGCGAATATCGTCCTTTCCTGAAAAAACTGCAGAAAGCAATTGATCAGGCTTATGAAAACGGATATCTCGGCAAAAAGGTGCTTGGGACCGATTTCAGTGTGGAGATGTACACCCACATGGGAGCCGGTGCCTACATCTGCGGTGAAGAGTCCTCTCTCATGGAGTCGCTGGAAGGGAAACGTGGATATCCAAGGGTTAAACCACCTTTCCCGGCGCAGCGCGGTTTATGGGGACGGCCAACCACAATCAATAATATTGAAACCCTGGCCAATGTTCCGCTGGTGATGAACAACGGGGCGGACTGGTACCTGGAAATCGGTCCGGATACCCATCCGGGTCCTGTTCTATACGGTATTTCCGGGCATGTAAACCGGCCCGGAGTATACGAATATCCCGCCGGTATGGATATTATGACCCTCATCAATGATGTTGCAGGCGGTGTGCGAGGTGGGAAAAAGCTTAAAGCCCTGATTCCGGGAGGTTCTTCTACACCACCACTTCGGGCCGACATGCTTGAGGGGGTCAGCATGGATTCTGACTCGCTCCGGGAAGCCGGGTCGATGATGGGTACCGCCGGCATGGTCGTTTTGGATGAAGACACCGACATGGTCGATCTGATCTGGAGGATATCACATTTCTATAGTCATGAATCATGCGGACAATGCACACCGTGCCGTGATGGTACCGGATGGCTTGAAAAGACGCTGCGAAAAATCAAGGATGGCAATGGTGAATTGCGGGATCTGGACCTCCTGCTGGCAATCTGTCACCGCATGGAAGGTCGCACCATATGCGCCCTGGCCGATGCCGCTGCGTGGCCTGTTCGCTACTCAATTGATCGTTTCCGTGATGAATTCGAAAAAAAATGCAGAAAAACGGTTTATGCCGTCGCCTGATGAAACTCCATAATATCAGCTATGCCTGAAATTTTTATTGATAACAAGCGATACGAATACGATAAGCCGGGGAAAGTACTTCAGTTCATGCTCGACAACGGGCTTGATCTGCCCTTCTTCTGCTACCACCCCTCCCTGTCGGTCCCTGCCAACTGCCGGCAATGCATGGTTAAGGCCGGAATGCCGATTTATGACAGAGATAAAGGCATTTTCGAGATCGATGAAGATGGTAACAGGGTCATCCGTTTTTTTCCGAAACTGATGACTGCTTGCAGTCTGGATCTGGCTGACGGCATGGTTGTTCATACACATCACACCGACGAACTGGTAAAACAGGCGCAAGCCGACAATCTGGAGTTTATTCTCATCAATCATCCTTTGGACTGTCCCATCTGTGACCAGGCCGGTGAGTGCCCATTGCAGATCCTGACCTATAAATACGGTCCCGAAGGAAGCCGGTTTGAACACAAAAAAGTTCATAAACCCAAAGCGATCCAGCTTGGACCCAGGGTAATTCTTGACGCCGAACGCTGCATCAACTGCACCCGATGTGTCCGTTTTACCGACGAGATCTCAAAAACGCATCAGCTCACCATCATTTCGCGGGGCGATAAAAATTATCCAATGACTGCCAAAGGCCAGGTTTTTGATGATCCGTATTCTATGAATACTGTCGATATCTGTCCTGTTGGAGCCCTGACTTCTGCTGATTTCCGGTTCAAAGCCCGGGTGTGGGAAATGAATCAGACCCCTGGTATCGATGTATCCAATGGCAAAGGTTGCAGCACCTGGCTGTGGACCCGCGACAACCTGGTGATGCGTATTACTCCAAGGTTCAATGAAGAGGTTAATAACCATTGGATACCCGATTCAGGCCGCCTGGCTTATAAGAAATTTAACGAAAACAGGATTTCCAAACCCTGGATGCGCCCCGATGATACGGAGCAGGTCCGGACTACATGGAATAACGCTGAACTTACCCTGCTTGAAGAGTTCGAAAAGGTACAGGCCTCCGAAATTCTGGTAATTGGAAGCCCGCATGCTTCAGTGGAAGATAATTATGCCTTCAAAACTTATTTTGAATCATTGGGTGCCGATGCATTTCATTTTGTGTCTCATATTATTCCCGGTGCGGGTGACAACCTGCTTCTAAGCGATGACCAGGCTCCCAATACAAACGGCGTTAAGGCACTCGGGTACAATGAAATTGAAGGAAAAAAGCTTGCTGGAATCATTGAAACGGCTAAAACGAAACTTGTAGTCATCCTCAATGATGACATTCTGGATCGCACAGATCTGACCTCAGAGCACTTCGGGACAGCTTATACAGTGTACTGGGGAACCAATCACAATGCGACATCGCGAGTTGCAAACCTGGTTATTCCAATAACCTCGGCAGCCGAACATGCCGCTTCTTATGTCAATGTGGATGGACGGATACAGCGAACCGTTCCTGCCAAGGAAACACTTTATACAAATCGCCGGCTCAATCTTGAAATGTCCATGGGGCGCCTTGATCACTATGGCACCAAGTTCGACAATTGGGTCACCGATGCCAACCGGATCGACTGCCTCCCCGCATGGGAATTCCTTGTCCGGCTTAATTCCGGTACTGAATCACTGGCCTGGGAATCCTCACGGCAGATACTAGAGGAGATTGCCGGAAAATTCCCGGTTTTCCGGGGTGTGACATACGAACAGATGGATGAAGAAAACGGCATTCAACTGAAACTGGAACAAGATTCTGAAGTTAATACGGTATAAATGGATCCATTACTATTTTCTACCTTGGTCATGCTGGCTGTTGTCCTGCTCTTCCTGCTCCCTTCAGCGGCGGTTGCCGTTTATGCTGAAAGACGGGTTTCAGCCTTTATCCAGAACCGTTATGGACCAAACCGGGTTGGTCCGCTAGGTCTGTTCCAGCCTTTTTCGGATGTAATCAAGCTGTTCCTGAAAGAGGATATTATTCCGGAAAAAGCCAATCGCTTTCTGTATATACTTGCTCCGATGATCCCGGTCAGCACGGCAATTATAACGGTAGCTGTGATCCCTTTCAGTGAGTTCGTCTATATTACAAATCTGAATGTCGGGGTGCTATTTCTACTTGCTGTTGCATCCTTGTCTGTATATGGTGTGACGCTTGCAGGATGGGCGTCCAACAGCAAATATTCACTTTTGGGCGGGTTGCGTGCAGCTGCACAGATGATCAGCTATGAACTGCCCATGGGAGTCGCTCTGGCATCGGTAATCCTGTTCGCAAGCTCACTTAGTGTCCTGGAAATCGTCCAGTCACAGGAACTGTGGTGGAATGTATTCCGGAATCCGATCGGATTTGTGATTTTTACCATTGCTGCTTTTGCCGAAGCCAATCGTGCTCCTTTTGATCTTGTTGAAGCCGAGCAGGAACTTGTGGGCGGTTTCCACACCGAATACAGCTCCATGAAATTCGGAACCTTCTTTCTTGCGGAATATATGCACGTTGTGGTTGGAAGCATGCTCATTACCGTCTTTTTCTTCGGTGGTTACCACCTTCCATTCGCCGGCTATTGGCTGCCTGAAATGAGTCCGCTCTGGAAGTCTATTCTGGATATTCATGTGTTTCTAATCAAAACGGTCTTCTTTGCCTTTGTTTTCATCTGGGTCCGCTGGACACTCCCACGATTCAAATTCAATCAGCTGATGCGGCTGGGCTGGACAAGGATGCTTCCTCTTGCAATCCTGAACTTTGCCGTGATTGCCATCATATTGTATTATATTTCCTGACAGAATATCCTGCGCTGCAGGTCCGTTGATTGAACGAAGTCAGGCTGCGATGGTGTCAGGATGGTATGAACCGGAACATCACGGTGTCTGATGTAATCAGCATCCATCAAAAAAAGATCCGTATAAATCGATCTGTACAATTGTACTATCCGCTTTATGGGCAGCAAGAATGTAATATCATCTGAATCTAAAAGTGTGGCTTTCTACACACTCGGTTGTAAACTCAATTTCGCTGAGACGTCCACTTTGAAGCGGAATTTTGACGGACAGGATTTTGATATTCTGCCATTTGAGCAGAAATCCGATATATATGTCATCAACACGTGTTCCGTTACCCGGGATGCCAACCGGGACTGCCGCAAGGTGGTGCGACGCGCAATGCGTCAGAATCCGAATGCCTATATCGTTGTAACCGGCTGTTACGCGCAGTTGGAACCCGAAGAAATTGCAGCCATTGATGGAGTGGACCTGGTGGTGGGGACGCGGGACAAATTTGACATACTGAGACTGGCCGGCAATTTTGAAAAGTGCGATCAAACCATCGTGCACCGTACCGATGTCAATGAGGCAATCGATTTTCATCACGCATTTTCTTCAAATGACCGGACCCGTGCTTTTCTGAAAGTCCAGGATGGATGCGACTATAAGTGCAGCTTTTGCACAATTCCTCTTGCCCGTGGCAAAAGCAGGAGTCCTTCCATCGCAATGGTGCTTGAGAATGCACAGCAGGTCATTGCCGATGGATATCGTGAAATAGTCCTGACAGGGGTTAATGTCGGGGATTTTGGAAATCGGACTGACGAAACGTTCTATGACTTGCTCAATCATCTGGATCGGCTGCCCGGACTGGACCGTGTACGAATCTCTTCCATTGAGCCCAATCTTCTATCCGGAGAGATCATAGATTTTGTAGCAGAATCACGCACCGTACAGCCGCATTTTCACATCCCGCTTCAAAGCGGATCGGATGAAGTACTGCAGCTGATGAAACGCCGATACCGTACGGATCTTTACAGGAAACGTGTCGACTATATCCTGAAACGCATGCCGCATGCATGTATCGGTGTCGATGTCATTACGGGTCACCCGGGAGAAACGGATACACATTTTCAAACAACCCTTGATTTCATTCACTCCCTTCCCATCGGATACCTGCACGTATTTACATACTCTGAGCGCCCCAATACCTCAGCTATTGAAATTGGAAATGACATCTCAAAACAGGTAAGAAAACGTCGGACGCATAAACTGCGCCGAATATCAGAACAAAAACGCTTCGATTTTGACACCCGATTTCTGGGCTCGATCAGACCGGTGCTGCTTGAGCAGGAGATCCGGGACGGTAGGATGTTCGGCTGGACGGACAACTACATCCGTGTCTCTGTTCCGTCTGAACCGTCTCTTGTTAATAATGTAATTCGTTGCCGCCTTGTCCAAAGGGAACCGAACGAAGCGGTTTGCGGGAAACACGAGCCTGAAGAATTTCAAATTGATACATCGATTCCATCGGTTCCTTCTGTATCAGCGGGCGAAACAGCCGGGATCGGATTATCAAGATTGGATTATGATGTGCCGGACCAATACGGCAATAATTAAAAACATCGTTCAGAAAAATAGAAAAAGGTATGGCAGATCAATCAGAACCCAGGAGTTTGATGCGCACAGTTCAGGATTTTTTGAAATCAGAAGAAGAAACCTATGGCCGGTTTCAGCTTCCTGATATATCACAGAAAAACAAGGGCGGTTTCGAAGACCTCCGGCATGATCCTGATGCCGCCATTCCGGTAACCGAAAGTGAAACAGAATCACCAGCCAACGCAAAAAACCTGGATGAGCTTCTCGCCATTTGCCTCAAGGCAGACGTACTTCGCACCGACCTGGCAGACACCAACCTGGTCTTTGGAACAGGCAATCCAGATGCCGACCTCATGCTTATCGGTGAGGCACCCGGCCTTCAGGAAGACAAGCAGGGAGAACCCTTTGTTGGAAGAGCAGGTCAACTGTTGAATAAAATTCTGGCCGCCATATCGTTTCAACGTCATGAAGTCTATATAGCCAACATATTGAAACACAGGCCGCCCAACAACAGGGATCCCAAACCTGAGGAGCGGGACCGAAGCCTCCCTTATCTTTACCGGCAAATCGAACTCATTCGTCCGAAACTCATTCTGTGCCTGGGACGGGTTTCTGCGCAGACGTTGCTCAATACAAACGAGCCGATGAAACATCTTCGCAGCCGCTTCCATCCATTTCATAATGGCATCGAATTGATGGTCACCTTCCACCCCGCCGCACTGCTCCGCAATCCGGCCTGGAAACGGGATACATGGGATGATGTCCGGATGCTTCGAAAGCGATATGATGAATTGACAGGCACATCCGGCTGAGTATTTTTTTTCTTCGGAGAGAAGCACTCTTCTGTAAATTTTAATACCTTTCGTGTCCGCCTCCGGCGTGATTGGCGCAGCGGATAATCCACTTGAAATAGGGCTGCCGCGCAATGCACATGAACAAATTGGCAGGAAGGCGGATCCTGATGTAAACGTCCCTGTAACCTGATAACATATTGTTGATTGTCAATTGATTATGGCAAATAGACCGAAAGAAAAAACCAGCAAAGCTGATGCGTATACGCTGCTCGAATCACAGGGACGCATTCCCCCCCAGGCCACTGAAATCGAGGAGGCTATCCTCGGGAGCATGCTTATTGAAGAGCAGGCGGCATCCGTTGCTATTGAAATGCTGGAGTCCGATGATTTCTACAAGCCCGCGCACAGGCATATCTTCGAAGTCATCTGCAAACTGTATGAGCGTGACAACCCTCTGGACCTGTTGACCGTTGAGAATGAACTTCGGGACCGCGAACTGCTAGAAACTATTGGTGGTATCGGCTACCTCTCCGATCTGACCCGTGCGGTAAGTTCAGCTGCCAATATCGAGTATCATTGCCAGATTGTTGCAGAAAAAGCCCTAAAGAGGCATCTCATTCTTGGTTGCTCCGAAATTATCCAGGATGCATATGATACCACAAGTGACTCCTTTGAAGTTCTGGACGGCGCGGAACAGCGAATTTACGACATTACCAATGCCAAAGCCCGTGGCGGAAACCGATCGCTGGTCGATATACTGAAAAACACAATCTCCTACCTGGAGGAAATCCGCGGAAAAAAACATGGGATCACCGGAGTGCCGACCGGTCTGGATGTGGATAATATCACAGCTGGCTGGCAGAAAAGCGACCTCATCATTATTGCCGCCCGGCCATCCATGGGGAAAACGGCATTCACCCTGACCGTAGCCCGCAACGCGGCACTTCATGCCGATCCGGATAAAAGGGTATCCGTCGCTGTATTCAGTCTGGAAATGTCTGACCAGGCACTGGTGCAGCGTCTGTTGACCATGGAGGGGCGCGTGGATGCTCAGAAGGCGCGGACCGGCAAACTCGATGACAATGAATTCAAAAAGTTGCTTGAGGCCGCCGGACGCCTTCACACCGCACCCATATTTATCGATGACACCCCATCCATCAGTATCATGGAATTACGCTCAAAGTGCCGCAGACTCAAAAGCGAACATGATATCGGATTAATCATCGTCGACTATCTGCAACTTATGACCGGCATGCAGAATGATCGTCAGAACAGGGAGCAGGAAATCGCCGGCATATCCAGGGGGCTCAAGGCACTAGCCAAGGAAATCAATGTTCCGGTGATCGGCCTCTCCCAGCTTAGCAGAGCTGTTGAGCAGAGAGGCGGCGACAAGCGTCCGCAGCTCAGTGACCTTCGTGAATCCGGCTCCATCGAACAGGATGCAGATGTTGTCTGTTTTCTGTATCGCCCCGAATACTACAAGATCACGACCGATGATGAGGGCAATTCCACCGAAGGTGTTGCCGAGTTGATTGTTGGCAAGCAGCGAAATGGTCCTGTTGGAACTGTAAGTCTGCAATTCATCAAGCAGTACGCCAGGTTCGAAAATTTGTCACGTGCCTACGCTGAGCCATCATACCTTGCCACAGACGCGCCGGATGCATCAGGTAAATTGGCAGATGGCAGCAATGAGGGTGGATCATCCGGGGCAAAACGTGCAAAAAAAACCGGCTTCACCCCTCCGCCCGGCGACGAAGATAGTCCTTTTTAATGTTGTCGAAGATATCGTCGTATTTCGTGATGATCCTGCTCCAATCAAGATCACGATTAATCGTCTGGAGCGTTGGCAGCGGCAGCTTTTTATAGGTCGCATCAAGCAGCTTCTTCATTTTGCGAAACAGATCGGTCTCATCATCATAAAAAACCGGCCCGTGAAGCAGCGGTTCCTGAAGTGTTTTGGGGATGAGTTCCGGATAGGTCAAATTACGCGGCATCATGGGATGGCACCCGCAGTAAACAGCTTCCATCACAGCCGTACAAAAAAATTCGTGCTGGGAAGTTGATATCACAAAATCACCTTTCTGAAGGAGATTTGAGTATTGCTGAATATTCTCGACAAAGCCATAATGAAGGATCCGGCTACCATATCTTTTCCAGGCCTGTTCAAAACGCGATGCCTGATCATGCTGGTGATCGCCGGCCAGAATCAGATCAAAGGAACACTCGGCATCATCCAGTTTGTCAATGACCCGGAAAAACTTCTCCGGGTCCTTATCGAATGACCAGCGCTGGTTCCAAAGTATGACAGGCCGCTCATTCGGCCCCCGAAGTCTACGCCGCCGTACAGCTTCATCAAACACCTTGAGATCAAGTCCGGGATAGAGCAGATCTGATTTTGCGGCAATTTTTCCAATCGATTCGGATTGCTGATAGTCAGGAAACTGCGCCAGCAGTCCGGGCAGCGCCTCAAGAAAAGATCGTTTATGAAAATCAGAATTAAAGAATACAAAATCCGCAGCCAGAACACTTAAATAATTGATATAACAGTAGGTGATATCCCTTTCCTCTGATTGGGGCACAGGCTGGGTGAGCTGGTTTTCATGCATGTAGAGGATGATCGGAACAGAGGCAAATCTTGGATTCGTGAGTGCAATAAAGGCCGGGAGATTGGTCATGCTGCTGGCAAATACAAGGTCTATATCCTCAGCAATTTCTCCGGTCTTTTCAGCAAGAGTAACGGCGCCTCCACTCATTCTCCACTTCCAATGGCTTCCTTTCATGGTTGCCCTGAAGATCTGGTGTCTCGAATGTTTGCTTAAACCGTCAATAAACGCCCTGTGTGACCCACCAAGAAAAGGTTCTACCAGTAAAATATTCATGGAACTGCTCAATATACCAGATGCCAGTTTTCATCGAAAACGTCATTATGCTGAATCTGCGGCCTGTTTTGCAGGTATTCAAGAATCATGTCTCCGACAGACCGGTCTATTCTGTTGAGAACGGGAGCCTCATTCAGCATGTCAAAACCACCACCGCCTTCTGCCCGGTAGGAGTTTATGGCGATTGTGAACCGATCATCGGCGGCAACAGGCTCACCCTCGTAGGTGAGTTTTGTAACCCGCTCCCCCGGTTGATTCCTCAGATCCAGAACATAATCGACACCTGCGATCATATCAAAGTTGAATCCGGGCCACTCTCTGTTGGTTACCGGGCGGTCGTGCTCATCGGTAACTGTAAGGTAATACCGTGATGTATGCTCAAGGAATTCCCGAAGTTGCTCACCGCTGATCTCAAGCTTGTGCAGCGTGTTGAAATATGGATAAAGCAAGGCTATATCACCACGGGTAATTGGACCGGGACCGAATTCCACGGATGTATTGAATGCAGCTGCAGCGGAAAGCTGCGCCCCCGTCGCTTCTTTTTGCACTGTTTGGATGAGATCGATGATGGGGGTGTCCTTTCTGCGTGACTCACTAGCCGACCAAGCATCTTCGGTGTATGCCATTGGTTCTGTTACAAATTCAACAACATCCTGATGAGCCTCCCGGGTCATCTCTACTATATCAGGGTGTTCTTTGGCTCCTGAGACAGAGTGATTTCTGGTTTTCATGCCGGTGACAACAACATTTCCATCGGCATTTCGGGTCACACTCAGGCTGGCAATACCGAGATGTGACGCCCAGCGACCGGGCTGGATCACCCCGACAGACTGACCATCAGCTCCTCTGAGAACGACATCATCAATAGCACGATGTGTGTGCCCGAGTACCAGCAAATCAACATCCGGCACCTTCTCACCCACGGCTCTGCCAAAATTTTCCTCACCAAGGCCTTCTGCCTGATAGCTGGAACTTCCATCCAGTCCGGTATGGGCCAGTATGATAACCAGATCAGCACCCTGTTCTTCGGTGACTTCCCGCACGTGACGGTGAGCTGCTTCCAGCCCATCGCCGAAATCAAGAATCCCCTCCACGCGGGAGCGGTCCCAAACCGCCGAGCCGGGTGTGGTGAGTCCCACCACAGCAATTCTGACTCCGGCAACATCCCTGAGTACATAAGGCGGATAAGCCGGCTCAATTGTACCATGGTGATAGATATTGGCACCGATTACAGGAGTCCTGGTCATCTTAATCTGCCTGTTCAGGTATTCCAGTCCAAAGTTGAATTCATGATTACCCAGAACAATGGCATCATAACCCATTGCGTCGACCACCTCGAGAAATGGATAATGTCGCTCCCGGGGATCATGCAGAGCAAAATATTCGGCAAAAGGATTACCCTGAAGCCAATCACCTGCATCCAGAAGCAGATTGTACTGATACCGGGACCGGACCGAATCAACAAGTGTGGCAATTTTGGAAAGAGCATACCGGGGCTCTTCCTGGTCACGATAATAATCCCATGCTCGTACACGACCATGAACATCGGTTGTTGCCATGACGGCAAGGCTGATCGTATCTCCGACAGCCAGTTGCTGCGCGGGTCCTGTTTCTTCAGTCTGCCCGCACGCAGACATGCAGAACATCAGATACAGCAGAAACAGGCCATACAATTTGATCATATTATTTTTCATTACTGCTATATCACCGTACCATCTTTGATTACACCGTTCTTTTCAACCACCACAATACCATCGATTATGGAGTAGTTTTCATTGCTCGTGTTTTCCAGATGGGAACCGCCTGTAATTTTTACATTATTACCAATCCGGGCATTTTTATCAACGATGGCCCGTTCGATGTGGCAACCGGCTCCAATTCCCCGGTGAGGCATCTCCGGATTGACTTCTTCCAGCTCTTCGAGCGTGGAATAGAAATCATTTCCCATCACAATTGATTCGGAAATCGTGGTATTTGCACCAATGCGTGACCGGATTCCGATAACGGAATGAAAAATGGAATCGGCTTCAATTACACATCCCTCTGCTATAAGGGCACGGTCGACACTGGTTCCGAACAATTTCGTCGGTGGCAACAGACGAGGCCGTGTAAATATCCGCTTGCCCTGGGCATACAGATCAAACTGTGGAAGCGGGTCCGCCAGCTCGAGATTGGCATCGTAGAAAGAGCGTATGGTTCCAATATCTGTCCAGTATCCGGTGTATTTATAGCTGGCAACATTCATTTTTGATGATATTGCTTTCGGGATGATCTCCTTTCCAAAATCAACAGCTTCGGGATTGTCATTGATGAGATTCCAGAGCGTATCTATGTTAAAAACATAAATCCCCATGGATGCCAGATAGACCTTTCCCTGGGCTTTGAGTTCATCGGGCACCTCCGACTCCCATCCGTCAAGCTGCTCCATGGTGGGTTTTTCAATAAAACTGGTGATCATTCCCTTGTCATCTGTTTTCATGATGCCAAAACCAGTTGCATCCTGGGCTGTTACCGGGATGGTTCCGATCGTAAGCCCGGCATTCATTGCTTCGTGATCGTCCATCATTTGACGATAATTCATCTGATAAAGCTGATCACCCGAGAGGATCAGGATTCTGTCCGCCCGGTGATTTTGCAGGTAACGGAATGTCTGGCGTACAGCGTCTGCCGTTCCCTGAAACCACTGATGTGAACTGGGTGTCTGCTCTGCCGCAAGGATATCAACAAACCCTCTTGAAAATGCATCGAAGAGATATGTATTCTTGATATGCTGGTTCAGGGAAGCCGAATTGAACTGGGTTAGCACATAGATCTGGCGAATGTCAGAATGAAGGCAGTTGGAAATGGGGATGTCCACCAGACGGTATTTCCCCCCAATCGGAACAGCCGGTTTTGATCTGCTTTTTGTGAGCGGATAAAGGCGGCTGCCAGCTCCGCCACCTAGTATAACGGCTATGGTTGATTCCATCATAGTTACTTCTCCATGATTAATGATTTGTACATATTGTGGTACTTTTTCGCCGAATTATGCCAGGAAAAGTCTCTTGAAACAGCTCTATTCTGCAGCTTTTTCATCAGATGCGCATCAGAATAGACTGTCGAAGCTCTCTGTACTGCATAATAGGCATCATCCAGACTGAAATGGTCGAACAGGATGCCGTAGCCATCGGGCTCGGAGTAGTCGATCACCGTATCTTTCAAGCCGCCGACACTTCTGACAATGGGGAGCGTGGCATATCGCATGGCATACATCTGGTTTAATCCACATGGCTCCACGCGGGAAGGCATAATCAGAAAATCACTGCCTGCATACATCCGATGTGCCAGTTTTTCATTGTAGGTTAAGGATGCATCAAAAAAATCAACGTACTGTCCCTTTATCTCCTGAAATCTGTGATGCAGCCACTGCTCGCCTGTGCCCAGTACGAGAAAGCTGCCCTTGAACCCGGTTTCCAGATAACGGGTTATGAGATCCGGGAGGATGTCAGCCCCTTTTTCATCAACAAGTCTTCCTATAAAGGAAAAAAGAGGCAGGTTGGGATCAAAACCAAACTGGTCACAAAGCCACTTCTTGTTCTTCAGCTTGCCTTCCGGAAATGTTTTCGAGTTGTAGTTGGTTGCGATGAGCGGATCGGTGGAAGGATCCCAGACATCCGTATCGATACCGTTGATTATGCCCAGTGACTTGCTGCTTTCATAAGAAAGAAGCGACTCAAGTCCCTTGCATGTGTGCTGCAGTTCGTGAAGATAAGACTCCGATACTGTTGTGATTTTCCAGGCAGTGCGAATACCTGCTGATAATGCATTGATCTGACCGTTCCAGTAGAGAAATCCCTCCCGTTCCGGATCAATTTTCGGCAGGAGAAACCGTTTTCCCGGATCGTACCAGCCCTGGTAATGTCCGTTGTGAATGGTAAGCACCGTTGGAATGGAGCTGAATTCGTGATATACCGGTGTGCTGGTCATCAGAAATGGAACCAGTGCCGTATGATGGTCATGGCAATGGATGATGTCCGGTTTTTTGCTGAAGGATTTCAGCCAGTCCAAAACTGCGATTTGAAAGGATGCAAACCGTTCAAAATCATCCCAATAAGGAAAATCGCTTTGGGAATCAATGTATATGCCCGTACGATCGAGTCTTCCGGGAATGTCCACAAGATAGAGTGGAAATCCGAGCACACCACCGGCTTCGTGCATAATCCGGTAATCAAACCTCTCTTCACCAAGACGGGCAATGCCTTGGTGGACGGTCTCAAACTCGTGATTTCGTACCCATTCGATATCAAAGTGAGGCATGACAACCCATGAGTCGACATCGAATTGCTGTAAATATTTTGGAAGTGCACCGACAACATCGGCCAGTCCGCCGGCTTTTGCAACCGGATAACACTCAAAACTTATGTGAATTACCTGCATGCGAAACTTTTCTTCTGTTATGTGCGTATGAAAAAACCTTTACTGTAATCCTGGGAAATCAACCGATTACTAAGAAATTATAATGTTGAATTTATAATGTTCTGTTCCCGATGCAATGCCACATCGAATGATTACACTTTCAACATGTATATAAGAAATTCAAAGACTATCTTACAAACTTTATTTTCGGGATTTCCTTTCGTTAAAGATGCTTTATTCATCAACAATAAATGACACATGAACGATTCCATCGTTGAATTTCGTGAAGTAACCAAGCAATTCGGTGGTACCCGGGCTGTGGATAATGTCAGTTTCAGTGTCAGGAGCGGCCGTATCTTCGGTCTTCTTGGACCCAATGGCGCCGGCAAGACAACCAGCATACGCATGCTCACCTATATACTTAAACCGGATTCGGGATCGATATCCATGTTTGGGCAGCCTGTCGGCCCTGAAACCCAGAAAAGGATCGGTTATCTACCGGAAGAACGCGGTCTCTACAAAAAGATGAAAGTCGGCGAACAGCTTGTGTACCTTTGCCGCCTGAGAGGATTATCACGCCAGACGGCGCGGGAGCGCATCCGTTACTGGCTGGAGCGGTTTGGTGCTTACGATTGGATAGGTCAGGAGGTCGGCGAACTGTCAAAGGGCATGCAACAGAAGATCCAGTTTGTGGCTACCATTGCTCATGACCCAGACTGTCTCATATTTGATGAGCCATTCAGCGGACTGGACCCCATAAACAGCGAAATGTTAAAGGAAGTCATTCTGGAACTCAGAGACGCCGGAAAAACTATTTTTTTTGCCACTCACAGAATGGAGCAGGTTGAGCAACTCTGTGACGAAATTGCACTTTTCAACAATGGTCAGCTCATTCTGAATGGAAACCTCGCTGAAATCCGTTCGTCTTATGGCCAGAACAGCATCCGTCTGCGCTTCAGCGGAGACAGTCGTTTTCTGAATGACCTGAAAAATATCCGCATCAACAACCGCTCTACAAATTATGCGGAACTCCGGCTGCTGGATGGTGCTGATGATCAGCAAATTCTCCGTGATGCACAGAATCACGTAAGAATACATACCTTCGAACTGGTGCAGCCCAGCATTCAGGAAATATTTATTGATTCGGTATCCAAATAAAATCATACAATGATTCAAAAAGAGAAACTTCTGCTCATCATCCAAAGGGAATATCTGACCCGGCTTAGAAGCAAAATCTTTATTGTGACCACCATTCTGGCCCCGGTAGTGATGATACTTCTGCTTATACTCCCGACGCTGATTCAAACAATGTCAGCTGACCGGCAGCGGCAATTTCTTGTTTATGACGAGACCGGCGAGATTGGACAGGAACTGGTTGGCATAGATTCTGTTTACTACCGGATTACCACCAATCCGCCTGACGAGCTGCGGGCTTCTCTGATCACCGGTGACATTGAAGGCTACCTGCTCATACCACATGAGATACTGGACGGTAAGGGGAAAGTTTCATTCTACCACGGAGGTACAGCCGGCATGACCGTTACTTCACGTATCCGGTCGGATGTACAACAAATAGTGCGCGACATCCGGCTTGACCGGATCGACACCCCTGCTGAAGTACGAGCCATACTGGCCGAACGGGTACAGACAGAGAATCTAACGATTACCGCAGAGGGTGAAGAAGAGGCCGACAGTGGTTTCTACATGTTCCTGGGCTTTATCATGGGCTTCATCATATACGGGGCCATGTTCGCATACGGAGCGGTGATTATGAGAAGTGTGATGGAAGAAAAAACAAGCCGGATTGTTGAAGTGATCGCCTCCTCTGTCCGGCCATTTGAGCTTTTGATGGGAAAGGTGACCGGTGTTGCCCTTCTCGGTCTCACGCAATTTGCCATATGGGCCGGTGCCGGAGCCGCCCTGATGGTGGTTGCAGGTCCTATTGTCACACTGTTCATGGGTGGTGATTCCGGCTCAGTGCAATCGACAGAGGCTGCTGCTGAAGCTGCTGCTTTCAGCATTCCTTACATCAATCCGATCATATGGGTTGGTTTTGTTCTCTTTTTTCTGCTCGGGTTTCTAATCTACAGCTCACTGTTTGCAGCAGTGGGCTCGGCAGTCGATCAGGAATCGGACAGTCAACAGCTTCAGATGCCGATCATCATGCTGATTATCATCCCTCTTATGTTTCTTTTTCCCGTCTCCGATGATCCGGCTTCAACATTATCGGTTGTCTTGTCCATGGTGCCTTTTTTCGCACCCATATTGATGCCTGTGAGAATGGCGGTGCTGCCGATTCCGCTCTGGCAGCTTGGGGGAACCATACTTCTGATGATCCTCACGTTCATTATCCTTATCTGGCTGAGCTCCAGAATTTACCGAACCGGAATACTCATGTACGGGAAAAAAGCCAGCTTCAGGGAGCTTTGGAAGTGGATTCGTGAAAATTAGTTAAGGCTGATGGGATTGCTGAAGGCAATTTCTGCCAGATCATACTGCGAATGCTGTGCGATTTTCTTGCACGCAATCTCATGAGTCGCACGGTGCAGATACATGAACATAACACCATCTCTGTTGAAACCACTTTCAATTAGCTGATTCAGTGTGGCGCGGAGCCTGCTGTAGTCATGATCATGCAGCACATCGTTGACCCATGCATCAATGATGTCATCTCGCTTGGATTTCGGAGGAAGTTTAATGATGTAATTCATAAAAAAAGTGGTATATGGTGCTATTCTGTTGAAGCCAGTTTGCTTGCCTGTTTTAATATACGAATATCGTACTCAACCAACATACGTGACTCTAAAAAAGGTCCCTGATCCTGTAAATCAAGCTGGGAGACAGAAAAAAGGGTGATAAAACGAATTCTGGGATCCGGATCACCGGAAAAATTCTTCACAAAATCAACTTGCCACTCCCCCCCTTGAGCATGTCTGCCAAGCTGGCGGAAGGCCAGCCAGCGGATATCAAAAGAATAGCCCTGGTTGAGGTATTCAGCGGCAGTACTTACAGATTGTTCAACCACCCGAACGTTGAACAATTCTTCCAGCAGCATTTTTGTGAAGAGCTGCTCCTGCCGGTCTTCTCTGAGAAATTGAATAGCAAAATCGCGGAACGCATCCTCTTCAATCAAGTGCCTGTAGGTGCGGATAGCTTCATTTACAAGTGGAATATCATCGGATTCCTGAATTACGGAGAGTACCTGGTTCTCAACCTGTGTATTACCGCGATAGGACTTCAAAGCCTGCATGGATACCAAGCGAATTTCCGGATGCCGGGATGCAATGCCTTCAAAAAAACGTCTTTCCGTACCACTGGCTCCAGATGTCAATTCCGCCATAAGCCGGTACATCGCCGTCAGTACTTCGGTATTTTGCTCCTGACTCAGCATATCCTGCACTGCTAGCTGTAAATCCGGATCCGAGGCATGATCTTTCAAAGCCAGAGCCGCTTCCCTCCTTTTTTCTGGCCGCTCATCCCTGCGCATCTGGTAAAGCCAGAAAGAAAACGGTTTATCAGATTCAAACTGAACACCGGAATCATCTGCAGCTTCTATCCAGACATTGCTGGAATGTCCACCAAAAGCAACTTCCAAAGTGTCTCCGGCACCATGAAAAGTCACCGCCTTTTCATGAATCTCGCCGTCCCGAATCCGGTAAACATTTGCATTGAACGTCTTATCTGCCTGATCCTCAAGCGGTATGAATATGAATGACAGCCGATCCGATCCTCTTGGTTCGGCAACGATGACCCTGTATCTGTATCCCGGTTCCGGTTCAGGTTTTGTGACATTCGGAGGCTCCATCCACCTGCCGGTTTTGTTGTAAAGTCTGCCGGTAAAATCATCGGCGTCATGAACGCCATTCATACCTGCAAATTCACTCATCAAAGACTGCAATGCATTCAGCATCACAGGTGATGCTTTTTCTCGCAGAAAATGCCGTGACCACTGCCACTGATCCATGCCTTGCTGACTGTATAAGGATTCGGGCACTCTGAAGGCTTCTTCCAGTGGATCAGGAGACGGGTCCCATTCCGGATCATCATTCTCTTCGGCCACCAATGCCTGAAGCAACGTGATATGCCGTGAATCAATCCAGCGCTCAGGACGCAGTGAAATACCAAACCACTGAGCTGCCAGAGAACGAGACAGCCAGGCTTTGATATTTTCTTCGCTGCTGGAAAATACCGCCCCGCCTGCTGCATATGGCCGGGTTTCCCACATATCATCTGCAAGAATAACGGCATGAAAAGCCGGGACCGGCAGTTCGCTTCGAAAGTACCGCTCGTAATCACGTGTGCGGAGGACCATGTACGAGAGGATTTCCCGTGCCAGCTCATCCTCGAGAGCTCCGTTCTCATGATAAACTCTCAGATTTTTTGTTCCGGAAAAAGATTCTTCTACGGAAAAGTTGCCAACGGCAAAAAAGAGCTCTGAGATCGGCACCATACTACCTGTTGCGTAGGTGTAGCGATTGCCGTTATCGGTATCTTCCCGCCTGTCAAGCGAACCGGTTGCAGCAGCGGTTTGTCCCTCAGGTATATCCATACGTATGGTCACCGGTAATGATACTCCGGGGTGAATGGGACCGGGCAGCCAGTGAGCAACACTTCCGGGAAGCGTGGATGAAAATATGGTGCCTGTATGTCTGAAATGAACTCCGAAAGTCGGCCTGGTCTCATATGAAATGGTTATCGAATATGATTGCCCCGGATCCGGGTGGACTTCAAATGGGATGAAAAGGGAATCGTTTTCCACCCTGTAAGCCGTTTCCTGTCCATTAATCCGAAGCTCCAGTATATCCATTCCGGGTGCCAGCCATGACATGCTCTCCACATGCGCGTGCTTCGGGCGAAAATTGTAATGGGCTGATCCACGTATGGTCCTGTCCGTAAAACCAGCCTCAAGCTGCACTTCCAGGCTAGTGTAATGAACTTCAGCCAATGGCCTGACGGGATAATCACCTTTATCCTGAGGCAAGCCATAAAGCGGCATCCATAAGCCGGACAATATTATAGAAATATTTGAAATGACAGCTATTAATAAATTATATATCATGCTGTTAAGAATATTATTCGTGGTTTATAAAGTATTTGAACAAAGATCAGCCCCCGGATTCCAAAACAGACAATACAATTTCTGCAAGTTTTTCGTTGGATGAGAAACCGTGACCGCTGTCAATAACGGCATGACCAGAAAAATCGAGGAAAACACCACCAGCTTCCTGCATGATAGGAAGCAGAGGAGCGGCATCCCAGATATTCAGAAGCGGATCAAACATGATATCAGCCCGGCCGGTTGCCACCATCATATGTCCGTACGCATCTCCCCAGGTCCGGTGAATCCGGCACTCGTCAAGCAGGGTCCGAAATGGTTTTTCCAGTCCCTGGCTTATGATTGTAGTCATATCTGTGCTGAGAAGTGTTGCCTTTCTGAGCAATGCCGTTCCGGACATATGGCAATCCTGTCCGTTATAGCGGGCACCAAGCCCGATGCCGGCCTCACAAAGCTCATCGGTTGCCGGAGCATAGATCACTCCCATCTCCGGCTCATCATCAATTGTGATGCCAATGAGCGTGGTGTACAGTGGAATGCCGTGAATAAACGACAGCGTACCGTCAATCGGATCCAGAATCCACTTGATGGACTTCTGCCCACCTTCTGTGCCATATTCCTCGCCCACAATACCGTGTTCCGGATACTTTTCGATGATGCGCTCTCTCATCCATTTTTCGGCTTCCCGATCGGCAGCGGTCACCGGGGAATCGTCCCCCTTCCGGTCAACGTCAATATCTTTTCTAAAATGAGCTAGTGTTTTTTTTCCCGCAGTTCTCGCCAGGTAGATCGCAAACTGCAGTAATTCTTCTTTTCTGTTGTAATCCATTGTAAATAAAATTTCGAGCTGATATATTTGGCACTTCCATACTGAACAGAACCGGGTGCGACACCGCAACCGTAACACCGTATCTGTAATACCGTAAATGTAACGCAGTAATTGTAACGCCTGTGAATTCAGTTTGGTTTGCCGGTGCAGTGCAAACTGCTGCAGTGCCGGAAAACTCTAAAATAGCAAAAAAGATGTCATCCGACGGAATAATTTCTGATATCTCCATCGAGCTTTCTCTTTCTCCGAAACAGGTCTCTGCTGTTGCCGCTCTTCTTGCTGAAGGTGCCACAATCCCGTTTATTGCACGCTATCGGCAGGAGCGGACCGGTGGACTTGATGAGGAAAAACTCAGGGACATTCGTGACAAACTCGAATATGCAACCCTTCTCAATGATCGGAAGGCCACCATTCTTGGTTCCATCCGCGAGCAGGATAAACTGACAGACGAACTTGAGAAGGAGATTCTTGCTTGCAAGTCGTTGAAGCTTCTTGAAGATCTCTACCTCCCCTTCAAGCCCAAACGCAAAACGCGTGCCAGTGTCGCCAGAGAAAAGGGGCTCGAACCCCTGGCTGAAATGATCTGGCAGGAGGAGTCAGTTGACGGAAGCCCCGAAGCCGCAGCCATTGACTTCATAGATCAGGAAAAAGGAGTAAAAAGTGCAGAAGAAGCTCTGCAGGGTGCACGTGATATCTGTGCAGAATGGATCAATGAAGAAGTGGACGTGCGTAATGGAATTCGAACGCAGATCCAGAGGCATGGCATTTTGAAGGTTGTGAAATCGGGCAAACCGGATGAGAAGGAAACCTATCGGGAGTACTATGAATTCAACGGCAGGCTGAGCTATGTCAAACCACATCAGGTTCTTGCGATCAACCGGGGCGAAAGGGAAGGCATCCTTTCGGTGCACCTGGAAATCCTGGAAGATAAAGCACTTGAAAGAATGGAGCGTTATCTCATCACGAATAGCAGTTCGGTCTTTACAACGCATCTGGTCATGGCTATCCGGGACAGCTACAAGCGCCTGCTTTTTCCCGCATTGGAGCGCGAAGCCCGAAAGGAACTTACTGAAACAGCGGATGAGCATGCCATCCAGACGTTTGCTGAAAATCTCAGAAATCTTCTGCTACAACCACCGCTTGCTTCCCGGACCGTAATGGGAATTGACCCAGGGTATCGTACGGGCTGTAAAGTTGCAGTAGTTGACGGAACCGGAAAATATCTGGAAGGCACCACCATTTTTCCCACGCCTCCGCAAAAGAAAATCAGAGAATCCATGGATGTACTGAATAAATTGATAGATAACCATGGAGTGACTCTTATTGCAATTGGCAATGGAACCGGCAGCCGCGAGACCGAGCTGGTTGTAGCCGAGCTGATTGGTGCGCGTCAGAGTACAGCGAATGGAGCCGATTTGCACTACCTGATTGTCAATGAAGCCGGTGCCTCTGTATACTCTGCCTCTCCCCTGGCACGACAGGAGTTCCCTGATCTGGATGCTGCCATGAGGGGCAATATATCCATTGCGCGCCGGGTTCAGGATCCACTGGCTGAACTGGTTAAAATTGATCCCAAATCAATCGGGGTCGGACTCTATCAGCATGATGTCAACCAGGCAAATCTATCCCGAAAGCTGGATGATGTTGTTGAAAGCTGTGTTAATAATGTCGGTGTGAATCTCAACTCGGCAAGTTCCCCGCTGTTGACCTATGTATCCGGACTCAGTCGTAATGTTGCTGAGAAAATCATTGCCTGCCGGAATCAAAGCGGACCGTTCAGGAACCGGCAGGAACTTAAGAAGGTGTCTGGTCTGGGTGACTTCAGATTTCAGCAGGCTGCGGGATTTCTTCGCATTCCGGACTCACAACAGCCTCTAGACAACACTGCGATCCACCCGGAAAGCTATGATGCGGCACAAAAGCTCTGTGAATCTATCGGTGTGGATTCGCATAAAATCAGTGAATCGGCCACCCTGTTACCACTGAAATTCCGGAATCTGGACCTGGTTAGTACAGCCGAAAAATTGGGTATTGGTGTGCCAACCCTGGAACTTATCATCGAAAATCTTCAGAAACCGGGTCGTGATCCAAGAGAATCACTTCCCAAACCGTTGCTCCGGCAGGAAATTCTATCCATGAGCGACCTCAGGGAAAGTCAGGAGTTGGAAGGAACGGTGCGAAATGTAGTTGATTTCGGGGCCTTTATTGACATAGGTGTCAAACAGGACGGCTTGCTGCATATATCAAAAATGAGCAGTAATAAACGTGTAACGAATCCGCATGAAGTGATCTCGGTCGGAGATATTGTCAGGGTGCGGATTCTAAGCGTTGACGAGCAGCGCGGTCGTATCAGTCTTGGGATGGCAGACGGGAGTCATAAGTTGGCAGACGGGAATGCTCCAACAGCTCCCTGAATCTTCGGTCAAGAGCAGGGAGCCTGTGAACGGATCTTCGAAGCCACAACAGATAAAGCTCCTCCTTTTCCTCATCCGAAAGCTGCCAATCGATTTTTCTGGTTTCCATAGTCCTCCGAAGATGGTAGAGACAGAGGGCTACACTAACGGATAAATTTAAACTCTCACTGAACCCGTGCATTGGAATGTGAAGCCACTGGTCAGCCTGCTCAATAGCGAACGAAGTAAGCCCAAGTTTTTCGGTACCGAATACCAGAGCGGCCGGTTGGTCAGGTTCGAAATCCGGCAGCTCCGTTTGTTTGGCATGGGGTGTAGTGGTCACGATCCGGTAGCCCTTATCCCGTAAATTTTTATAAGCGGTCGCTGTGTTGTTGAAATTCTTCTGCCGGTATTTGAATACACTGAGCCATTTATCCGATCCAATGGTCACCCCTTTGTCCACATCAAACACATTCCGATTTTCAATCACATGTATGTCCTGGATTCCAAAGGCATCGCAACTTCTCAGAACCGCCGATGCGTTTTGTGCCTGATATATATCTTCAAGGACAACAGTGAAGAACCGTGTGCGGTTGTTCAGAATGTTCTGAAACAACTCCTTCTTGTGATCACTGACAAATTGCGAAAAAAAAGCCGTCTCCTTGTTTCTGGTATGGCTGTCCTGTGGCACACTCATTGATCAAAGAAGGCCTAGTCGTATTCCTGAACCGGTCTGCTGTTAAGCTTGAAACCCTTTTTGCGAACGGTCTGGATGTAATTGACGGGGGTTAATTCTTCGATTTTTTTCCTGATATAGCTGATGTAAACATTCAAAAAATTGGTGTTTGTATCGAAGTTGATATCCCAAACATTGTTGGTAAGCTCGTCCTTATAAAGAACCCTGTCGGGGTTTTTCATAAAATATGCCATGAGGTTGAACTCATTGTTGGTCAACAGTACTTTTGTATCCCTTACATAAAACTCACGACTGACCAAATCGATTTTGAGCTCTCCGCACTCATAGATGTTATTGGTAACATCACCCTTTTTAACCCTGCGGATAATGGCATTGATTCGGGCCAGAAGCTCTTTATTGTCGAAAGGTTTTGTCAGATAGTCGTCGGCACCTGTATTGAGACCGGCAATTTTTGTATCGGTGTTCTGATAGGCAGAAAGAATGAGTATCGGCGTGGTTATGTTATTGCCACGAAGTGTTTTGCATACTTCAAGTCCGCTCCTGTCGGGCAGGCCAAGATCAAGAATGATGATCTCATGATCATCCTCAAGCGCCATTTTCTCGCCGGTTTCCGCCCTGTCAGCGACCGTAACTTCATGTCCTTCGTTCTCCAATACGTGTTTGACCAGGGTTCGTACAATCCTGTCATCTTCAATAACAAGTATTTTCATAAAAAACTCGTAATGTGCTTGCCAGTCATTAAAAATGTCGACGAGATTCTGACATTTCCACAATATAAATATTCCGCCACCATTGAGTTAAATCAAACAGAAAATACAGAAAAATCCTGATTTTATAACAATTTTTACAAAAAAAATCATTACATGGTGTTAAACACTGCAACTGATTTATGATTTGCAGGTTGCGAAAATGACCGAATTACTATCGGGTGTGAATCAATGTGTTTCATTGATTTATGAGCCTCCTTGAATCCATCGCTGGATGGTTTTCGATGTTTCAGAGGTAATTTCCGCATCTTTTCCGGATAATCCAAGCATTCTCAGATGTTTGTAGCGCGTACTTTCCTGCTCCATCCATGATCTGTTCACGGAGCCTCCAAAAAGAATCATTTCATTGATGTAATGTGGCCTTGTTGCACAGAAATAGGATACCTGGTTCCGGGAACCTTCCCAGCCAATAAGGACCAGTCTGCCTGCATCAATATGTGGAAGGAGTCCGTCAATTACTTCCTGCAGAAACTCGGAAACATACTCCCTGGCGGCTGTTATCGTCTGCTCGTCCTTGTAATCGGGAATCCAGTAATAGGATCTTTCGGAACTGCCTGCCTGGACATCAGCATAAGGTGCCTGGATCAGCAAATGGTATCCGGCCAGAGGCCTGAGGGGTTCCGTAATTTTTTCAAGTGCTGAAAGATTGCGTCCATTTTCATGCAAATAGACAAACAGGGGATTATTTTTTGTATCTCCGGTTCGGTAAAGCCGATAAGGCACTTCAAGCGAAAAAGATGCTTTTCCCGATAATAAAAGCTCGTAACTACTCATAAAAAAGTGTTAGGATAATGTATTTCCTGCTTCACGGTATATGAAAATAGCAAGGAATACGGATATAAGCACGAATACTATCGAGCCCTGGATAATAAATTCGAAAGAAAACCCGGTATCAAGCAGAAATCCAAATAAAGCAGGACTGATGGCTGTGCTTATCACCATGAACATGGACATCATGCTTCGAATGGAACCCAGATTTGCCGTACCATACAATTCTGCATAGAGCGCTGTTGTAACATTCGGGACAATCCCCATGGATACTCCAGCCAGAAACATATATACAAAGGCGATGCCGGGATGACTGTAAACCAGAAGCAAAAGCAGTCCCGCAAATAACGGCAAAAGAAAAAACGGGAATATCCGGCACGCCTTGTACCGGTCAATGAACGGACCGGATATCACGGATGCGGCCGATTTGGAAACGGCGAATGCGACAAATGCCGACGCAAGGATTTCAATGTCCCACTCCTTGAACATCGCCAGCTGAGTCTGATACAGAAAAAATCCGGTTAACAGAAACGGAGATGCAAATGAGCCTGGAAGAAGTAAATATAAGCGATAATCCATGAGTACAAGTCTTCTTCTCCATTTACTGCCGGATTCGTCGATGGATTTTGTGAGATGCTCCCTGACCCCTTCTTCCGCATGATCCAGTGGATTTTTTCCCAATGCGGCTAAGATTAATGCAGGCAGGAACAGCAGAATAAAAAAGCTGATATAAATCCACCCCATTCGCCAGCTGAACACTCCCAGCAATGTCGTAATAGTGATGGGCAGCACAGCCTCACCTATGGAAAAGCCAAGGTTGGAAATACTCAGGGCTCTGCCTCTCATCGCATTAAAATACCGTGCCATAGCTGTATTTGCTGTGTGCCCGCACAGCCCCTGTCCGAAAAGTCGTACTCCGAATAGTCCGAGAAAAAGCATCCAGATCCAATGACTTGCAGCAATCAGAATGGTCGAAAGGATTAATCCGCCGGCAACTGTCAGAGCGTATTGTTTCAGCGGAATCACGTCAATCTTCGACCCGACCCAGACCAGTGTAAAGGCACTTCCAAGTGTTGCCAAAGAATAGAGTGTTCCGAAGTAGGCGTTCGAAATCCCAAATTCCTGCAGGAACCCGGGTACATACAGGGAGATCAGGTATGTTTGGCCAAAGCTTGAAAAAAAGGTCAGCCCAAAGCCAAAAATGATCAGACGCTTGTAACGACGGGCAAATTGTAAAATATTCACTTGTATCCGTTTCTTATGCTCCGTTATACGTTTCCACAGCCTGAAGCACCTGCTCCAGATCGTTATCGCTGATCTGGAAATGAAATGTTGCACGAATAGTGTTACCCCCGAATGGTATCAACGCTACATTGCGGGAGGCAAACCAATCGAGCGCATTGGAAACCGTACCCCGGACCACCCGGAATAGCACAATATTCGTTTCCACATGTTCGGACCGGATATCAAAAAAAGGAGACGCGGCAACCACTTCCGCAAGCTTTTTTGCCTTAAGATGATCTGCATCCAGTTTTTCATAGTGATGATCCAAAGCATATGATGCCGCTGCTGCCAACATCCCTGCCTGACGCATCCCGCCACCAAGAATTTTCCGGAATCTTCGGGCTTTCTTCATCTGTTCCTCGCTGCCCAGCAGCATGGATCCGACAGGTGCGCCAAGCCCCTTGCTGAAGCAGACAGACAGGGTATCGCAAACAGCCCCGTACTCACTGAGCTTCGTTCCGGTGGCAACCGAAGCATTCCATATCCGGGCTCCGTCCAGATGGAGTGCAAGTTTATGTACTCTGGTCAGTTGAAACAGCTCATGCATTGTTTTCAGGGAATAACATGTGCCGCCACCCTTATTCGAGGTATTTTCAATTGCAACGACACGGGTGCGCGGATCCCAGTCATTATGGCTTCGAATGGCCTCTTTTACCAGGGAAGCTGACAGAACCCCCCTGTTACCTGGCAGGGGGCGAAGCTGAATACCCGATACAAGCCCTGCTGCAGCTCCCTCTGAATGATAAATGTGGGCATTTTCATCAATAATCACCTCATCGGCCGGCTGGGTGTGCACTTTGAGCCCTATCTGATTGCCCATGGTGCCGCTTGGCACAAATACTCCGGCCTCCTTTCCGAACATTTCGGCGACTTTGTCCTCCAGCGTATTGAGTCCCGGATCCTCCCGGAACACATCATCACCAACGGGAGCCTTGTGCATTGCATCCCACATGCTGTCGGTCGGACGGGTAACCGTATCACTTCTCAAATCAATCATACGGTACGGGCATTTTTATCAGTAGAAAGTTTCCCTGTCTCATTCAGAAAATCGTCAACAGTTTCATCAGCCGTCTTCCGCTTTCGAATGGTCTTATGAAAACCATCACTGGTGACAAGAACTTCGGCAGGCAGCGCCCTGCGATTGTAATGTGAGGCCATGGTCATGCCATAAGCACCAACATCCAGAATGGCAAGATAATCACCGGAGCTGCTTTTCGGGAGCTTTCTGTCAAAGCCAAGGATATCTCCGCTTTCACAAATATTCCCGGCAACATGGTAGGTTTGAGTACCATCTTCAGAATCGGCACTTATATTGACAACTTCATGATAGGCATCATACAGGGCAGGACGCAGCAAATGATTGAATCCTGTGTCCGTCCCCAGAAACAACTTGCGTCCCTGGTCCTTGACCGTGTTCACCTGGGCAAGCAGGATCCCTGCCGGACCTACAACCCATCTTCCGGGCTCAAAAAAGAAGGATACAGGACGATTGCATTTCTTGAGAAAAGTATTTAAACGATTGGAAGCCAATCCTGCAAAATGATTAAAGTCAAATGAGCTCTCATCATTTCTATAAGGGATGGGCATGCCGCCGCCAAAATTGATGAATGTGAGATCATCCAGCTGGCGTGATGCATTCAGCAGGATTTCGATCTCGGCAAGCAGATTCTCCGGTTCCCGGATTCCACTGCCGATATGAGCGTGTATACCGTGAATGCTGACCTGATGTTCACATGCAATGTCCAATGCATCCGAAATCCGGTCCATTCGTATGCCGAACTTGCTGTCCAGATTTCCAGTGTCGACCTTGGCATGGTGTCCATCACTGATATCAGGTTTGATGCGAATGCAGCATTTCGAACCCGGATAAGACTCGCAATAGCTTTTTAGTCTGCCGAGCGAACCGATATTAAGCACAATCCCCTTACTGGCAGCACCGTGCATTTCGGCATCGGTCATGTTGTTCTCGGTATAGAATATTTTGTCCGGACTTGTTCCAAGTTTCAGGCAGAGGAGCACCTCCTCATAACTCACAGTATCAAATCCGAAACCCTCATCTGCAATGATATCCAGGATGTGAGGGTTGTCATTGGCTTTTACAGCATAAAGCCAGAAGACAGGAAGATCCGGAAACAGCTTCTGAAGCGTCAGACAACGCTCCCTTATCGTGTCTTCCGCATAGACATAGGTAGGCGTACCCCATTTCCCGGCGATGGCATGCAGGCGGTCGGGATCAACCGGCAGAGGATGGTTGGGTTGCATTTAATGGAACGGTTCTTATAGAGAATTCGTAATTTGTGCATTCTTTCAGCAATCTTAAACTTACACATATTTTCCCCTTTGATGAAATCCGCACTTAAAATCACTGTCCTGTTTATAATACTGATTTTGGTGATCTCCGGATTGTCGGTTTACTGGACTTTTTACAGAGTTGTTCCCTCGCTTGATGATTCTGCAAGACTTCCTGACCTGAAAGCAGAAGTTATCATTGAATGGGACGACTACCAGATACCACATATAACTGCCAGTCATGAAACAGACCTGTTGATGACCATGGGCTACCTCCACGCCCGTGATCGTCTCTGGCAGATGACATTACAGCAATACAAACTCGAAGGATTACATTCAAGGGAAATTGACGGTGGTCTTATTGACATAGACCGTTTTTATCTTACGCTTTCATTTGGTGATATAGCCAGAAAGGCCTTTGAACAATTACCGCCCGCAAATCGGCAGCTGCTTGAAGCCTACGCCAGGGGGGTCAATTATTACGTCAGCCAAAACAAGCCGCATTTGCCGGTTGAGTTTTCACTGAGTGATGCACGCCCTGTTCATTGGGAGCCCTGGCATTCCATTGGTGTGCAGCTGCTGTGGGCATGGCAACATCAGCAGGCTTTTTGGACAAAACCGGCATACGCACCACTCCATTTTCTTCAGGACGGTGCAGTAACACGTGCACTTACCGGAATGGAGGCAGCCCACCAGGTTATGTTTGGCCCTGATCAACCGGTTCTCGATGCAGTTTCCTATGATCTGCTGCTTGATGACTTCCTGTCATTTACGGCTCCGGTCAAGCCGATGAATACAGGTTCTCCCGGAGTCGGAATGGCCCTGTCACGACACAGCCCGGAACCGCTCAGCATGGTCTACATCAGCAGGGAATCTGTTCTGGAACTGCCTGACCAGGGATATGAAATGGTTGTCACCAGCGATCGCGGCAAGAGTGCCGGCATGACCATACCCGGCTTCCCGGCAATGATTTACGGTCAGAATGAAACCTTGACGTGGGCATTGCAGCCAATGATACATGATGATGGTGACTTTTTCACCGGCAGACTCTTTTCCGATCCGATGACCGAGCCGGTTGAATGGGAATCGGACCCTGAGGTTTATTCCCGCCTTCAGGACGAAATCACCCTCGACCGGCACATACTTTCCCTTAAAAATGGCGGTGAAGTGCAGGTTGTCACAAAAAAGGCAAACGGCAGGCCTGTTGTTGCCATTTCGGAAAACACAAACCGTTATCTGGCATTTGGATGGACGGGATTATCACATTCCGCAGATATAACCGCTTACATGGAGATGAGCTATGCCAATAGTCCCGGTCGGCTCCGAAGCGCAATTTCATCTATCACATCTCCTGCTGTGCAGGTCCTTTATGCAACTTCCGATGGTCAGGCCGGACGTTTTACAGGTGGTCATGTATTGACGGATCCGCACCCTCTCAGGATTCGAGACACCCATACCGAATCAGGCATATCCCCTGCAAACGAGCACTTTGCAGAACTGATGCATTCTGACGGACAGCCTGTTTTCTTTATGGGGCAAATAGCTTCTGCCAGGGCTCGTGTTGGCAACAGGTGCATGTTCTCGCCTCCCTGGAATCGATCTGCAAGGCTGCTGGAACTGCTCGGGCAAACACCCCATGACCGAATCCAGGCTGAAATCACTACAAGATGGCATAGAGACACCGAATCGCAATTTGCGGCCCGATTGACACCGCAGATTATCGCACACCTGGAGCATTACCTTGACGACCCCTTTATTGGCCTGGCTCTCCCCTACCTCCGGAACTGGAATTACGAGTTTGGCCGGAATGAAACTGCCGCTACATTATTCCAGCTGTTTCTCAATTATGCAGCCCGAAATCTTTATCTTGCATACCTTGGTGAAAGGGAGTTGAGCATGATATTCATGTCCCGCCAGATTCCCTACTCGGCTGTTTCAACTCTCTTATCTGAACCGGCTCGTTGGCCCGAAAGTCATTCCTATACTCACAGGGAATGGATTTTTACAAGTATGTCAGAGACCGTCAGATATTTGTCCGACAGATATGGAAATGAACCTCACGACTGGCAATGGAACCATGTGGTTGACGGCTCCTTTCAGGATCTCCTTTTCAATAAAACCCAAGAGAACAGCCGGTCGGCAAGACTGGCAGAACGCAACCTTTTCAACCCTGGGAAAGCGGTAATATCCGGATCACCACATACGCTGCAGGCAATTCATCTCAATTATAACCATGCGATTGGAGTGGCAGGAGCAACAACCTCGAAGCGCATTATGATGCTGCAGCCTGAAAACAAATTCTTTTCCGTAATGAGCACCGGCCAGTCCGGTCATGTTTTTTCCGACCATTACGGTGATCAGTTTCAGCTGTGGAATGATGGAGCTCTCAGACCACCAACGCAGTTATTTGCACCTCCAACATATAATTTTAAAAATATTCAACATTTTCGACCATGATTCGCGGAAATCATGACAGCATCACTGCTTCGGATGATCGACATGCATCAGGTGACAGGCATGCTCCGGATATCAAAGATGATGCGGACCGGCTTTTAAAAAACATGACACTGCGTCAAAAAATCGGCCAGCTTTTCGTCGTTGCTGCCCACGGAGGCTTTTATACACATGATGATTCCACAGGCTTCATATTTTACGCCGGCCATGGGATTGCGGCGACAGGAAATCCTCACTTTGCATATCAGAAAGGATACATAACAGGAAAGGAAGCCATAGACGAAGTTCAGCTTGCTGTGCTTGCCGGAGAAATTACGGAACAGAAGATCAATGAATCTGTAAGACGAATTCTGACAGAGAAAATTCGTGCCGGTTTGTTTGACAGGGAGCACATAGTGGATTTGAGCCTGCTCCCGGAACGAATTAACACCAGGGAGCATCGGCTGATCTCCGATCATATTGCAATAAAATTAATTACCTTACTCAGGAACAAAATTGATCTCCTGCTCCGGGAGACAGAACGGTACGACCACGCCGTTGTAGTGAACATTACTGATGGACGGAGAAGGGCTGACGATCATCTTTCCCGCATTCTTGACGAACATTTTACGCAATTGTCACATGTTGAAATCTATCCGGGGCAGTGTGAGTGCGACAGCCTTCTGGCTGTGAAACGTATTGAAGGCGCCGATCTGATTTTTGCCGTTTCTCTTGTTGCCATCCGTACCGCTGAGGAGATAAAACTGGATGATACGAACTCACCTTTCATGAGCACATTATTCCCGGCAGAAATGCCCATTATTGCCATTACTCTAGAAACTCCATACGCCATTAAAAGCATGAAAGATGTCGATGTCCATGATCTGGGTAGGTCCCCCGACCGTCGCCAGCAGGTCGCAGTCGGAAATGCCATGTTGGGAACGGCCCCCATAAATGGCCGGTTGCAGGTGTCAATTCCACCGTTATATTTGATCGGTGACGGATTAACTATTGATTTAAAAAAACCGGAGTGACTTATGCGCAGTATTTCATGGGAGGAATTATATTCCCGCAGTTATGTCCCATATTCCGGCATAAATGAGGCCTGTATCATTATTGGCAAATCAGGCACATATTATCCGGGGGTGCGGGTCGAGAATGTCTCCTTTCCCCTGACTGTCGAGTCTGTGCAGTCCGCCCTGTTCTCCTGTTTGAGTGAAGGAGATGCACCGGTAACATTATTGCTTCCTGAAGGCGGTAATCCTGCGCAGGATTCAAAATCAAGTGGCATTGATGATGCCTATCCGGAAAGAAATATACTGCCGCAACGGGCCTCATTCGAATCGCATTCTATATCGTTCTGGTGTGAGACATTTGGCCTGCAATGCATGTCTCGGGCATCACTGGAGAAACGTGCCCGGCATATTTTTTTTAAGACGATCGAGGAGCAAAATGATGTCAAGAGACTGGCAGAGCTGACAAACCGCTGTATTATACCTTATTCCTCTTTTCCGGTGACTGCATTGCTGGTAACCGATGCAGGCATCTTCTCCGGGGTGAACATTGAGGTTCCTGACTGGCAAAAGGGCTTGTGTGCGGAACGCACCGCATTGGTAAAAGCAATTTCATCCGGCGCAAATAAATTACTGGAAATACATGTATATGCACCTCAAAGTGACTATGTGAGTCCATGCGGGGCCTGCCGCCAGGTACTCCTTGAGCACATGAGCAGCGGGAAAATACTCCTTCATCACAATGAATTTGAATTGTCACGCCTTATGGTATCCGATTTACTCCCCTATCAGTTCAAGGCACAAAACCTGAAGCGCATAAAATCATGACGGAAATGCAACTATGAAATATATCGCAATCATCGATTACCAACATCTGGATCACTCTCTTTTCATGAAATCTTTCTCTGAAGCCATGTCCCGTCAGATTGGCTGTTCGGGCATTATACTGCACGGAGACAGCGACTATACAGAACGACTGATACAAACCGGTACTATGCGCGGGGATGCTGTGATCAGGAGCACCAGGGATTTGAATCACAGGATCGTAGCTCTTCTTGCTGACAGTGGCGTATCCGGTATTGGAGTCAACGGGTATCAAAAAAAAATCATTCAGAAATCAGGTGAAAAGCTTCGGATCGATAACAATTGGATAGAAGAGCGCCCGGCCGGAACCCATCTTGTACTTTCAAATCTGATTTGGGACAATCATGCTCATAAGATAGCACCCTTCCCTCTTCGCACGTTGGCAGATGCTCTTTCCGAGCAACTGAATCGAGATACCGTCATCATTTTCCCGGTTGATGACAGCGAGGATGTCCTTTTTGCGAAAAAAAAATCCAAAATTCACGCCCTGGCGGAAAATGAAATCAATCTGCAAAATAAAATTCCATTTGAACTGATTCCTCCCCCGAAAAACAGCTATATGAGTTCTACAACAGCATTTGGAAACTTGCCAGACACAAGCGGAATGCATCGGATTTCAAACATTTGATCCCCCGGATTACCCTTTTTTTAAAAAATATTTAACTAAAACTGCTTTTTAATCACATAATTAGCGATTTTTACTTGACATCTTGGATAGCTTATATTTAGCTTCCATCAAACGAAGGCGAGACGTCTTCTTGTAACATGTAATTCAATTGAAAATTAACGGAGTCAATACATGAACAGATTCAACGAAATAAAATCTTTGGTTGATGAATTAGAGGTGGATATGGAGAAATTCTACAGCAAGGGAAATAAAACTGCTGGAACTCGCGCAAGAAAATTACTCCAGGATCTTAAAAAATTGTCACAGGATATCCGTGTGGATATTCAGAGCAATAAAAAGCAGTAGAAAAATTTCTAATTTTTCTTTACGTTTTTAAAAAAGCCAATTCGAGCAATCGATATGGCTTTTTTATTTCAATTGGCTTTTTTATTTCAACCGAAAAGTGAGAAGGATTGATCTCTCCGGATGGCCAGCACCGCCTCAGCCAGAAAGTCTGTAAGTTGGACGACATCCGACAATGAAGCCATTTCTACCGGACTGTGCATGTATCGCAATGGAAGTGAAACCAAACCGCTGGGTATCCCCTTCTTTTGATAGAAGATACTGTCCGTATCGGTACCGGTACGGGATCCGGAGGCCTCTCTCTGCAGTTCTATGCCGGTTTTCTCCGCCACATCCTCAAAGTGTGCCAGAACCATCGGATGGTTGGCCCCTCCGTGATTAATGACCGGACCTTTTCCCAGTTTTACGAGTCCATGCTGTTTGTGATTGATTCCTGGTGTATCGGTGGAATGCGTGACATCTGTAACAATTGCTACATCAGGATCATAACGATACGCCATCATCCTGGCTCCAAAACCGCCTACCTCCTCCTGCACGGCATTCAATGCAATGACATTGACTTTCAGTTCGGATCGTCGCACTCTGAGTATGTCAATAACTCGCGCAATTACAAATCCGCCCAGACGGTTATCAAGTGCACGTCCGCTTATAAGCTCATCTGACAAATACTCAAATTGTTCTGCAAGGGTGATCGGGTCACCCACGCGTATCATGCCAAGCGCTTCTTCCCTGTTAGAAGCACCGATATCGATAAACAGGTCACTCCACTTGGGTAGTTTGTTATTATCTCGTTCCTGAAGATGTATTGCCGTATTTCCGATAATACCGCTTACGATGCCATCGCGGCTGTGTATGAACACTTTTCTGGCTCTGGCTATTCCCGGATCACTGCCGCCCACACGATTGATATAGACGAAACCCGATTCATCGACATACTGCACTAT
The DNA here is from genome assembly GCA_007134845.1 of Balneolales bacterium. Taxonomy (GTDB): domain Bacteria; phylum Bacteroidota; class Rhodothermia; order Balneolales; family Natronogracilivirgulaceae; genus SKNL01. Next base: position 7,981 of record SLKA01000041.1, on the reverse strand, counting down.
CATGCCTATTTCATCACAATGCGCTTCCAGCATGACCGTGATAGCATCCGGTCCCACCTCGATCCGGGCAGCCGCTGATCCGTATGCATCCGTTTCAATGACATCGGCAATCGGCGTAAGATAGTCGATCCAGACCTGTTGGCCTGCTTTTTCAAAACCGGTCGGACTCGGAGTGACCAGCAGTTTTTCCAGAAACTCTTCTGTGTTTTTGTCAAATGCCATATTAATTCCTCTGTTTGGTATTCTGATCGTCAAATAATACTTATTTTCACGGACCATTTCAGTACTTTATGCTCGTATTAGCAATAAAAGGGCTAATTGCATCGAAACAGCGCAATTTTAATGGACAAATCCACGCAATACAAAATTTTCACAGATCCGGTACACGGTTTTATACATGTCCCCAAAGGGCTGGTATTGCGTTTGCTTGATCATCCCTATGTCCAGCGACTGCGACGCATACGGCAATTAGGCCTTGCAAATACGGTATTTCCTGGTGCAGAACACTCAAGGTTTTCACATGCGCTTGGTGCGCTGGGCCTGATGCAGCGAGTGCTGAATCACCTTCGTGAGAGAGACACCACAATCACCCATAAGGAATTTGAAAGCACTCTTATAGCGATTCTTCTGCATGATATCGGCCATGGTCCGTTTTCCCATACGCTTGAAAGGAGCATCATCTGTAACACCAATCATGAACAGCTCACTTTGCTGTTGATGGAGGAATTGAACCGGCAGTTTGATGGGCGCCTCGACACAGCGATTGATATTTTTACCAATCGCTATCCAAAGAAATTCCTGCATCAGCTTACTGCATCACAACTTGATATCGACAGGCTGGATTACATTCGGCGCGACAGCATGTTCACAGGTGTGCAGGAAGGGGCTGTCGGCATTGACCGGATCATACGCACCATGAGAGTACACCAGGGAAATATTGTCATTGACAAAAAAGGGATATACGCTATTGAAAATTATATTGTCGCTCGCAGATTGATGTACATGCAGGTCTATCTCCATAAAACGGTTCTTGCTGGTGATAAACTTTTGCTTGCCATACTAAAATACGCGCGGAGACTGTTAGATAAGAAAGTCGCTCTTCCATTCTACTCTCCGGCACTCGAGTTTTTTTTCAGGGAAAAGCAGTCCTCTGCAAAGAAAGTAAGTAAAAAAATGCTGGATTCGTTTGTGAATCTCGACGACAATGATATATTAATGAATCTGAAGTACTGGCAGCATTTTGATGACCCTGTTTTGCGCGATTTGTGCCGTCGTTTTTTGAATCGGGATTTTTTCCGCACCACAATACTCGATAAGAAACCATCGGAAAAACAGCATGGCAAATGGAAAAAACAGACTGCTGAATTTTTGGAAAAGATGGGACTCCCCGCTGATCATGAAACCGTAGACTGCTATCTTTTTCATGATTTTAGTCAAAGTGAAGCCTATACGTATCAAAGTGATGGAATCTGGATTCTGCAAAATGACGATGTAGCTGTTGAGTTCTCCAAGGCATCAGACAGCCAGCACATTATAGCACTGACCCGGCCAGTCATCAAACACTATGTAGTACATTTGAAGGATTTGTCACTGCACGCATAATCATCTTTATCTTCATGTTTATCCTACTGTTATCTCTCTTGCTGCTCTCTTTGACAGCCGCACTTAATCCGGAGGCTGACACCCTTGATGTTGCTGATACCCTCATCATATCCGAAATGCCGGCTGTTTCATCAGAGGATACCCTGAATCGGGATAACGCCCTGTCCGATACCAAAGATGCGGAGTCTGATACCATAGATACGGATAAGGCCGGATTTGCCAGTGTAACTTATTCCCACAGCTGTCTTAAAGTTATCCGTGAAAACAAACGGGTAGCATCGGATCCGGGAAGCGAACTGATGCCCGGTGACATCGTGGAGACTTGTGCAAAACATTTTGCAGTGCTGAATTTTCAACCAGAAGGATCAATGATCCTTTTTCCATCCTCGATAGTCGTTGTCAGTCCGGATGGCACAAAATTGACATTGAAAAGTGCCGAAATTCTCTTCGAATATGACACGATAACCACTTCCTTTCCTGAAATCATTCACTGCTTCGATGAGTCCCTGTATCATGTTGAAGGGTCGCCGCCATTATCTTTTGGAGTTCATTGCAGGGGCGAATCCGGCATGATTCTGACTTCAAAAAGGGGATCGCTTTGGTGGAACAACCATGGCAAGCCTTTTGAGATATCCGAGAGCACCGGTATCATGGGCAGGGTTACAACAGCAAATTATTCCCGGATCACCTTGCCTGAACAGCCTGTAATTATGGATTCTATTGTGGTTACGCCTGCAACTGCGAGAGATACTGCCTCAATCAACGGGTCTAATGTCACCTTGCGGTGGACCCCCATTGCCATGACCGATCAATACCTTGTTCATATTTATCAAAACGATTCGCAAAAGACCCACCACGTTGTGACACTTCACCACAGCAATCAGTTCTCAACCATTTTGTCCGGAGCCGGTGACTTTGAAATCCGGGTCATGGCCATCGATTTCTATGGTGTTACCGGTGCCTGGTCTCTCCCCTACTCGTTTGTCATTGATGATTCGGATTCCGCAGCCAAAGAGGAATCCCGCGCTTTTGAAAGCTGAAGGCTTAACGATAAAGCCCCGACCGCAGCACTTTGTTGTGGGGGTCAATTTTCAATTCATCCCGATGCCGTATATTTATCGCAGTTTCACCATCAGGTATCACCGACATGCAGTTTTGACCATCGCACACTTCCACAGGCATGGGAAAATCGTAGTCTGATGGCGTGGACCATGAAAGTATCAGAGAATCATCGTCCCATTTTTTTAATAGTTCCGGCAGATCACTGTGCTTCAGATAGGTGTAAAAGAACCATTTCAGGTCTTGGCCCGTTATTACCCGGACCAGATTGATATAATCCCGGGTGTCTGTAAACCGGGCCGGCACTTCACTAATGGATTTGGATCCGGTCGTTGCGTTACTATTAAACCGATAATCCGAAGCCCCGGAGTTTCCGTATGGTCGGGACGGACGGACCGTATTCGGATACGTCATTTCAGCCAGCGTCGTGAAAAAAGCATCATCGCCTATGAGTTTTCGAAGTGTGTGAAGCACCCATGCTCCTTTCATATAGATATCTCTGCCATCGAACATCTCTCTCGTTGTCCGGCTCTCATCAGGTGCAATGGGCAAATTATTTAAAATACGCTGATAAAGGCGCTTCATAAAGTAACGATACTGCTCCTTGCCATGCAGATGTTCGGCGTAAAGCGGCTGCATATAGGTTCCGAATCCTTCATGAATCCAGAAATCCTTCCAGTCGGAAGCAGTCACAAGATTGCCCCACCACTCATGTGAAAGTTCATGATGGTGCAGATCATCGAAACCGGAATTGGTATCGAATACCGTATCATTCTGATATCCGGCGCCATATGCAATAATGGTCTGATGTTCCATGCCGAAAAACGGTGCTTCCACAACACCGTATTTTTCATCCCTGTACGGATAAGGCCCCAGAAGCTGCTCCAGGAAGCGCATCTGATGCACAATCTGGTCCATCAGTTCATCAGCTTTCTCCCGGTGCCGGGGAAGCGCCCAGAAATAGATTGGAAAAACCTGGCCGGTGATGCTTTCGTATTTTCTTTCAAGTTCAACATAGGGACCTGCATTCACGGTTACAGCATAGTTGCTGATAGGATGCCTGGTCACCCAGTGAAAGGTTTTCGTGCCGGGCATGCGCTGGTCCACAGACCGAAGCACGCCATTGGAGACGGCGGTCAGTGATTCAGGCACGGTGATCGACAGCGATACAGAGTCCGGGCGGTCTGAAGGATGGTCCTTCACCGGCCACCAGATATCCGCTCCATTCACCTGACATGAAACGCCAAACCAGGGCTCACCGTTATCGGTGCGGTCCCAGGTGAACCCTCCTTCCCAGGGAGGATTTGGCGCCATTCTCGGACTTCCGGAATAGAAAACAGTTATTTTCAGCTTTTCTCCCGGTTCCAGCTTATGGGGTAGCTGAGCGATCACCAATCCATTTTCATGGGTAAAATCAAGCGCCCTGAGGGGCGATTCATCATCCGGATGGTGGTAATGGACATGGTGAACATCAAATACAGTGTCCAGATGAGCAACATAGGTATCCAATTGCCGCATGACATGGGATTGCATCAGCACGCTGCCGTTGATCGTACTGTCATAGGGATCAATCGTCAGATCCAGTTCATAATAATATACGTCCAGAGCCGCCTGTTCTTCCACCAGCTTGCCACCGGAGTCGAGGATATTGTTTTCATATTCACTCAGTGGTACAATTACCGGAACATCCGGCATAAGAGCACTGCTGACAAGCAGCATCACAAGCATTACATGCATCACAATATGAAAACTGTCGTATATTTTCATTTCTGGCGGATTCGTTCATAATCAACAAACGAAAGACCTGCCCTGTCCTGCCTGTATATCTCCTTCCAGATACTGCCTATATCTGCCCGGTAGTCCGGGAAAAAGGTGTCTCCCTCATAGTTCTCATGAATAACTGTCATTTCCAGTCGTGTACTATCGGGATAAAAAAGACGATATATTTGCTCCCCGCCGATAATGTAGATCTTTTTTTCATTGCGAAGCAGCTCAAATACCTCCTGTTTGTTCTTACATGCTTCCACGTTGTCATAGGTCCTGCTGCGACTAAGTACGATATTCCTTCTGCGGGGAAGCGGCTTTTCCCCAAGCTCCTCGAATACGCCGCGTCCCATGATTACAGAGTGCCCGCTAGTTCTGTTTTTGAAATGCGCCAGATCTTCCGGGATGTGCCAGGGAAGCGTTCCATCCCTGCCAATAACCAGATTTAGATCATGTGCAGCGATCATGCTGATAATCATGATGATGGGATTGGTTTAAACAGCCACTTCAAATGGTATTCTGGGATGAGGATTGTAATCCATGAGTTTGAAATCCTCAAGGGAAAGCTCATCAATGTCTTTCGGACTGATCTCAAGCCTGGGCAGCGGTTTCGGATCACGGGTCAGCTGCTCCCTTAGTCCATCCACATGATTGACATAGATATGCGCGTCCACGATGGTGTGTGCGAATTCGCCAGGTTCAAGTCCGGTCAGCTTCGCCATTGCCATGGTTAACGCAGAATAACAGGCAAGGTTGAACGGAATACCCAGCGCAATATCACCGGAGCGCTGCGTGAGATGGCAGTTTAATCTTCCGTCAGTGACATTGAATATGAACATGACGTGACAAGGAGGCAGTGCCATCTTGTCTAAAAGCCCAGGATGCCAGGCATTGATAACAATGCGTCTGCTGTGAGGATCTGTTCTCAGTAGCTCGATAGCATTTCGGATCTGATCAAATTCTTTTTTTTGGAACGCCATCTTTGTAAGATTACCCGCATTGCCTTCCAGATCAATCTCCTCTTCCTCAAAATAAGGAAATCGTCTCCACATCACAGGGTAAATAGGTCCCACATATCCATTTTCATCAGCCCACGCATCCCAGATATGACAGTTGTTTTCATCTCTGAGCCACCGGACATGATCTTCACCTCTCAGATACCAAAGCAATTCGAGGATTACCGATCGAAAAGGGACTTTCTTTGTAGTCAGCAGTGGATAACCGTCCTGAAGGTCGATCTTGTAGAATTCGGCAAAAGAAGAGATCGTATCAATTCCAGTACGATTCTCCTTCCGAATGCCGTTTTGAAGCACGCGGTCAATCAGATCCAGATATGCCTTCATGAGAAAAGCCGTTACGATTTCAAATGATCTTTACAATAGGGAGCACCACGAGTCAGGGTCCTTGACTTCACCATGATGAATGCCGGTGATTTTATCATAGAACCATTTGGCAACCGGTCCCATTTCATCAGCTGCCATGGAAATCTGGTACTCTTCATGATGTATTAACCCAACGGGTGATATCACAGCTGCAGTGCCTGCCCCGAATATTTCTTTCACCTGGCCCTTGTCATGCATAGATGCCAGTTGTTCAATGGTAACGGGACGCTCTTCTATTTTCATGCCTTCGGCTTTTGCCAGTTCCAGGATGCTGCTTCGGGTAATGCCGGGCAGAATGCTGCCGTTGAGCGGCGGAGTTACGAGGGTGTCTCCGATCACAAAAAAGATATTCATGCTTCCGACTTCCTCGACATATCTGTGCTCTACCGCATCAAGCCAAAGCACCTGGGTGTAGCCCATTTGCTGAGCCTTGGTGGTGGGTTGAAGACTTGCCGCATAGTTGCCGGGCACCTTTACATCACCCACTCCGCCAAGAACGGCACGTACGTACTTTGGCATGGTGGTGAGACGGATGGGTTTGATACCCTCGGAGTAATAATTCCCCACCGGGCTGCAGATTACATAGAAGCGATAATTTCTGGACGCACGCAATCCAAGTGTCTGATCTGAAGCAAAAACAATCGGGCGGATATATAACGACTTGTATTTTGATTTGGGCACCCAGCCACGATCAATTTGCACAAGCTCCTTCATGCCATCCTTGAATATACCTTCCGGCACTTCAGGAATGCACACGCGTTCGCAAGATCGGCGGAATCGCTCATAGTGCTTGTCAATTCTGAAGATATTGACTTTATCTTCCTGATAACGAAAAGCCTTCATCCCTTCAAATACAGCCTGCCCGTAGTGCAGAGTGGAAACGGCCGGATACATCGGAATCTGGCCATAGGGTAAAATCTGTGGTTCATGCCAGCGTCCGTCACTGTAACGGACTTCAAGCATGTGGTCTGAAAATTGTTCACCAAAAGTGAGATTATCGAAATCAATTTCGGATAACCTCGAATGAGGAGTCCTTTTTATTTCGATCGTCGACTGTGACATACAATGCTGTGAATTATTGTTATTGGTACCAAAAAAGTAAATTACCAAATAATATTGGAGAGAAGATACAACAGAATAACTATATGTTCCTCAGGATATTTATGGCAGAACGTGCTGCAGCCTGTTCCGCCTTTTTTTTGTTTTTTCCACTTCCGGCTCCCATGACTTCATCATCGACCCGAACTTCCACGTCAAAAATCTTCTCGTGTCCCGGCCCGGTTTCCTTTACAATGCGATAAATTGGGGCCGGCATTTTTTTTGCCTGTACCATTTCAAGAAGCATGCTTTTAAAGTTATCCCTGGCTGATATCAATTCGTCAAAATCGACATATTCCTGGTAAAGCCTTTCCACGAAGTCACGACACGGATCGTATCCATGATCCTGAAAGACAGCACCAACCAGAGCTTCAAATGCATCGGCAAGAACACTTTCTGAATGCTCAATACCCTGGTTTTTTACCCGCTCCCCAAGTTCAATATAATCCATCAGGCCAATATTCCGGCCGATACTTGCAAGCATTTCACCTTTGACAAGACGGGATCTGAGCTGGGTGAGCATTCCCTCTCCGGCATCCGGGTACATTTTGAAAATAATCTCGGAGACAATAAGATCCAGTACAGCATCTCCTATAAATTCAAGCTGCTCATAGGACTCGGTTGCTGCAAGTTTCTTTTCGGCAACCAGCGACCTGTGCCGCAAAGCCTTCAGGTATAAAGCCGGTCGGCAGGCGGGCAGGCCGACCAATTTACTGACAGCTTTTATCTTTTTGATGTGCTCAGAATCGAGCTGCTTCCGCTCAAGCAATGCCCGGATTCGTTTAATCACTATTCTGCAAATTTTTTGAAAACCACAGTTGTGTTATGACCGCCAAACCCGAAAGCATTATTCAGACCATATTCAATATCCCTGACTTCAGCTTCATTGGTGGTATAATTCAGATCACAATCGGGGTCCGGATGTTTGTAGTTAATCGTCGGGGGTATTATTCCATGATAAATCGCCAGAATGGTGGCAATGGACTCAACGGCACCGGCTGCGCCGAGTGTATGTCCTGTCATCGATTTGGTTGAATTCAGGTTTATTTTGTAGGCATGATCCCCGAAAACCTTTT
>SLKA01000137.1 GCA_007134845.1 Balneolales bacterium | reverse complement strand
CGAATTCTGCTGGAAGTTTAACCGCAGATATGATCAGAAAAACCAATTTGAACGACTGCTGCATACCGGCTTACAGTATCGATGGTGTTGATGTTACAGGTTGCGGACAGTCATTTAAAAAATTATTCGTTGATCGCATGTCTGCATGCTCAATACAAAGAATGCAGTTCCGTGTGATTTCAATATATGAAATACTCAAGCCGGTCTGTCGCTGGCTTATGGAATTTTGTTTGAATCCGTCATGAGAATTCAGTGTGACCTTTGAAACCCCTTCAATAACCCGAAAAAAAGCTGTATCTTCGACACCTGTAAACCGGCTTTCCGTTACCCGAAATCGCATGTTGCATTGCGACAAGCATATTCTGGTGAACAACGCCGGTATGCGTCCCATAACCGTCCAAATCCGTTAGATCGTCCGAAATGAGCGAATACAAACCCGCAGATATTGAACCGAAATGGCAGGAATACTGGCTGAATAATAAAACCTTCCGCACAGATCACAATGACAGGGAACGTCCAAAATTCTATGTGCTTGATATGTTTCCCTATCCCAGCAGTGCAGGGCTTCACGTGGGGCATCCGGAGGGGTACACCGCCACAGACATCCTCGCACGCTACAAGCGGATGAACGGCTACAATGTGCTGCATCCGATTGGATGGGACGCTTTCGGACTCCCTGCTGAGCAGTACGCCATCAAAACCGGAACGCATCCACGTGATACAACCAATCAGAACATCGACGGATTCCGGCGGCAGCTTCAGGCTCTTGGATTCAGCTACGACTGGGACCGTGAAGTGAATACCACTGATCCGGCCTACTACCGCTGGACACAATGGATTTTCCTTAAATTGTATGAGCAGGGACTGGCTTACGAAGCAAGCGTGCCGGTGAACTGGTGTCCCGAACTCGGTACTGTTCTTGCCAACGAGGAAGTGATTGACGGCAAGAGTGAAGTGGGTGGTTTCCCGGTCGAGCGCAAGCCGATGCGCCAGTGGATGTTGAAAATCACGGCGTATGCCGATCGGCTGCTGGATGACCTGAATGACCTGGACTGGCCGGAATCCATCAAGGAGATGCAGCGCAACTGGATTGGAAAGTCGGAAGGGGCCAATGTGATCTTTCCGATGAAGGCGGGGACATCATCAGTTGAAGAATCTATCGAGGTGTTCACCACACGGCCCGACACCCTCTTCGGCGCCACATACATGGTGCTGGCTCCCGAGCATCCGCTGGTGAATCGCATCACCACCGGCGAGCAGAAGTCTGCTATAGCTTCCTACCGGAATACAGCTGCAAAAAAATCCGATCTTGATCGCACGGACCTCAATAAGGATAAAACCGGGGTTTTTACCGGAGCCTATGCCATCAATCCGGTCAATAAAGAAGAAATTCCCGTCTGGATCGCTGATTATGTGATGATGTCGTATGGCACCGGTGCGATTATGGCCGTACCCGGACATGACGAACGGGACTGGGAATTCGCCCGAAAGTACGACCTGCCGATTATCGAAGTGGTTAAGGGTGGCGATGTCACTAAAGAAGCCTATGTCGACTCCGAGGAAGGGGTCTGTGTGAATTCGGCCAATGACGAGGTATCTTTGAATGATCTGCCGGTACCGAAGGCGAAGAAAGTCATTACAAAATGGCTTGAGGAGAAGGATTGTGGCACGCATGCGGTCACCTATAAACTGCGCGACTGGCTTTTTTCCCGTCAGCGCTACTGGGGTGAGCCGTTCCCGGTGATTCATGTGGATGGCAAGCCGAAGCCGCTGCCGGAGGATCATCTACCCATCACGCTTCCTGAGATGGATGATTTCCAGCCAACCAAAACCGGAGAACCGCCGCTGGCAAAAGCAAAAGACTGGGTGAATACGACCGATCCGGATACCGGAAAACCGGCTGTCAGGGAAACAAATACCATGCCGCAATGGGCCGGGTCCTGCTGGTACTATTTGCGATATATCAGTCCGGATTATGAACAGGGTCCGGTTGATCCCGAAATGGAAAAATACTGGATGCCGGTGGATCTCTATGTCGGCGGGGCGGAGCATGCGGTCTTGCATCTGCTATATGCCCGGTTCTGGCACAAAGTACTTTATGATATCGGTGCGGTTTCGACCAAAGAACCGTTCTATCGCCTGGTAAATCAGGGAATGATTCTTGGCGAACTGGAATTCACGGCATTCAAAGACGCAGCAGGGGAATATGTTACGGCCGATCGCAGCGGGTTGAGTGACGAGCTGGAGCGGATCAAGCTGCTGGAAAAGGATGTGGAAAAGCGCGGTGACCGGTTTGTGATCAAGGGAACGGATACGGTTGTGGATGCGCGTTCATTCAAGATGTCCAAATCGCGCGGCAATGTGATAAATCCGGATGACGTTGTTGCGCAGTACGGAGCCGATGCCCTGAGATTGTACGAGATGTTCATGGGTCCGCTTGAGCAAGTCAAACCCTGGAGTATGCAGGGCGTAGAGGGCGTGTATAGGTTCTTGAAACGCGTATGGAGACTGATCATGGATGAGGAATTCGGCGGTGTTAACGAAGCTGTTGCCCATTCTGTGAATGATGATGGATCTCCCGCTGTTCAACCGGACCGTGCACAGCTGAAACTTCTGCACGAAACCATTAAAAAAGTGACTGCCGATATTGAAGGGCACCGGTTTAACACAGCAATTTCAGCACTGATGATCTTTACAAACGAAGCAATGAAATGGGAAGTGCGCCCGGTTTCGGTTCTTAAGCCATTTCTGCTCATTCTCTCGCCTTTTGCACCCCATCTGGCTGAAGAACTGTGGGCGAAACTGGGAGCATTGAGCGGGAAGCAAGCTAACGGAACAGATTTTCCGTCAAATGGACCGACAGAGGACGGTGGGACTCTTGCCCATGAAGCCTGGCCCAAATACGAAGAGGCTCTGCTCCGGGCAGACAGCAAAACCTATGCGGTGCAGGTTAACGGGAAAGTGCGCGGTCAAATTGAGATTCCGGCCGATCGTTCATCAGAAAAAGATTTTGTTCTGGATGCAGCCCGAAATGAACCGGGCGTCCGGCGCCATCTTGAAAAAGGGAACGTCGTCAAAGAGATATTTGTACCCAACCGTGTGATTAATTTCGTGGTAAAGTGAGAAAAAGGGAAACTATGCCATTTCATTGAAAATCAATAAAATGGCACCGGAATATTATCCATGCCCAAGAAAATCCGAGATTTGTGTAGTGAGTTCGTTCAGTGGCGTAACGACAACACCATCGGATAACGGGTAACTTTCCTTGACAGGAGCGGCGATGAAAGTGAGATCAGCCTGGATGTCTTTCAGGGCATTTTTGTTGCCGGAACTCAGCTCCGGCTTCATGGAAGGCCGGCATTCTATGGCAACGACCATGGAACCCGACTCAATTATGATATCAACCTCATTGCCATAGCTTGATCGGTAGAAATATACCGGCAGATTCGGAAAATAGGTGTGTATATGCTTCAGCACCACCGACTCCCACAGGGAAGCCCAAACGGGATGGCCGTATACGGTGTCAAAGTTTGGAAGTTGAAGCAGGGCACAGGTTATCCCGGGGTCGGAAAGGTAGATCTTCGGTGACTTGACCAGTCGTTTATTTGACTTGCCGTGCCAGGCATTTAGCTGGGTAACCATGTACATCTTGTCAAGGACATCAATGTAGTTCCGGATGGTATTGTGGCTTACTTCAAGTGATGTTCCAATCTTGCTGTAATTTACGGTTTGTCCATTGCTGTTGGCGAGCATTGGAAGAAGTCGCCGCATGGTGCGATGGGTGATTCCTGCAAATTGTGGCAGCTCTCTTTGAAGAAATGAATTGACATACTCCAGGCGCCACTCCATAGATTGCTCATCATTTTCCGCCATAAGCGACGGAAAATAACCGCCACGCGTCAAATAAGTTTCAAGTGTGGTTTTTTCGCAGACTTCCATATACAGTAGGGGAGGCATATGGATGTAATTAACATATCCATAGAGTTCACGGGTATCCTGACCAAGCAGTTCTTTGGACGCCGATCCCAGAAGAAGATACATTCCGGGCCGTTTTTTTTCATTAACAGTGCGTGTGAGCACGGAAAACAAATTCGGAACATGGTGAATGCCATCAATGCAAACAAGTTTGTCTATCTGCGCTTCAAAAAACCATTCGGGATCATCAAGCTTCTGAAGGTCGGATGGGTGTTCAAGATTAAGGTAAATGGTATCCCTTCCCCGGATTTTGGACAGCAGCTGTCTGGTCAATATGGACTTGCCGCTGTGCCTGGAGCCGGTTACAACGGTGACCGGTTTTGTTTGCAGCGATCGTGCAATCTCTTTTTCAATAATTCGTGGAAAATAGTCCATAGCATCCCGTGGTTTGTAATGATTTTTTACATTTTGCACAAATATATTGCACAATCCAATTGATATTGTCAAGTGAAATGTGATGCAGATACACGGATTTTTCTGAAACCGCCAATAGTTTGCCCCAAAATCAGAAAATCATCCATGGCAACCTGCAAATATCACACAATCATGCGCCTTTTTGGATACGATCAGTTTCCGCGTTCCGGCAAATGCTGATCATATCGCTTATTTTTTCTTCTTCGTCGATGATACGAGGCATCTTGGTCTGTGCATGCAGAGCCTGATGCTTTTCACGCCACTTGTACATGGCCTCCTTTGTTAAATTGAGGATAACCGGTGGGTGTATTCCCATACTTTCCCGTCGGTTATGATAATGCCTGTTAATTTCCCGCAGATTTTTATCCAGTAAAAGTGTGAATTTCTCAAGATTATCAGGCTGGTCTACCCACTGGATAAACCAGTAATGCCTGGGTGCTCCAATTTCTGTATCGATAAGTCCGCCCATGGCAAAGACAGAAAAAGTCGCTCCGGCCTGATCTGCAGTTTTTTCCAGGGCGGATTGGGCTTCATATGACTCAACCGCCTCTCCGAACCGGTCAAAAATTTCGGATACGCGTCCGACCACCTGAATGCGTGGCTGATCCAGGTCGGTGAACTCGATGACGTCATTAATCATGTACCGAAAAAGTCCTGAATTGCTGCTCACAACCAGTGAATAAGGTACTCCTTTTTCCACTTCCCATGTCGGTATGGTTTTCTGCCCCTGCAGATTGTCCTTATACTTTTTGGGGTTGGGGATCCATTCGTAGAAGACACCGTTGTCAATGATCAGACGCATATCAGTGCGCTTGAGATCGTCACTGAATGCGAAATAGGACTCCGATGCACCGTAATTTTCAATATAATCCATATCAAGGCCCTGAAGCAGCTTGTTGAAGTGCGGTCGGTAGGTATTCAGCGCTTCTCCGCCGCAGATCAGCAGTCTGAGATTGGGCCAAATCTCTCTGATATGTTTTTTTTCGGTGATTTCAAGAGCACGCTGGAAAAAGCGAAGTGCCCATGATGGTATGGCCACAATTTTTCGGACATCGGATTTTACAGCCTTTTCCAGTGTCCGATCAAATTTCTCGGTCCATTCCTCGCGGATCATGGTCTGGGGCGACCTGACCTGGAACAGGGACAGCCAGCCGGGCGAGAGTTTTGCCAGGTAGGCACTGATCTCACCAAGCCGTACATTGGATTTGGGGTCTAGGCGTTCAATGTTGCCGGGCAGACTTACGTGGCTGCCCATGAAAAAATGGAGAAAATTGGGATTCTGTTTTATGTAGGAAAGGATGACTTTGCGCATGAAGCGCTGATCGCTGCGCAGTCGGTCTTCACTGAGGGGAATATGCTTGCCCTTACCCGTGGTTCCTGCAGAAACGGCAAAATTCTGAATATTGCCGGGCCATAACAGATTCTGTTCACCCTTTTTCAGCCGCTCAATGAAGGGCTCAATTTCGTCATAGGTAACCATCGGAACATTCTGCGCATACTCGCGATAGTCCGATATATCGGAAAAGTTGTACTTCTTTCCGTATTCGGTCTGCGCTCCCTTTCGAAGCATGTAAGACAGAACCTTCTTCTGGGCTGATTCAACAGATGAGGGCATGTGATGCGATTACGAAGATTTCTTTCGCTCAGCGACAGGTGTCCATGGCAGGTTTTTTTCACCCACGTAAAGTTGTCGTGGCCGGATAAGCCGGTTGTTCGCTGCCTGTTCAATATAATGAGCGGTCCATCCGGTGATTCGGCTCATTGCAAAGATGCAGGTAAACAGGTCCGTCTTGATTCCCATTGAGTAATAAACCGTAGCAGAGTAGAAATCAACGTTCGGATCAATACCCTTTTCATTCTTCATGACTTCCGTGATTTTTTCCGACCATTCGTAGAGGTACATGCTGTCGGTTTCTAAAGCAAGATCCTTGGCCATTGCCATCAGGTGCTTGGCTCTTGGGTCCACGGTGCGGTAGACACGGTGTCCGAATCCCATCACTTTCTTTCTTTCTGCAAGTCGCTCTTTGATGTAAGCTTCAATGTCTGCATCCTTATCGAGTTTGAGGAGCATGTTCATTACGGCAGTGTTGGCGCCGCCGTGCAGGGGACCCTTCAGAGATCCGATAGCCCCGGTAACAGCAGAGTAGATATCCGATTGCGTTGAACAGATGGCACGAGCCGTAAAAGTGGATGCGTTCATGCCGTGCTCCGCATGGATAATCAGGCATATATCCATCGTTTTTTCCGCGTTTTCTCCCGGAGGCTCACCATTGAGCATATACAAAAAATTATAGGCGGTACTTCCTTTCTTTGCGGGTGGAATTATATCCTTGCCATCACGAATACGCTGAAATCCTGCGATAATGGCAGGCATCCTGGCGGTCATACGGATCGATTTGCGCATATTGGCATCCGGATCATCCAGCGGGGCTTCTTCATCAAAATCTGCCAGCATGGACGTGGCGGTGCGCAGAACCGACATGGGTTCAGCATCCTTGCTTGTGCTTCCCAGATAATCGATAAGCGGCTGTGGCAGTTCACGTTCGGCAACAAGTTTCTTATTCAGGTCGTCAAGTTCATCCGCCGTTGGCAGCCGGTCATTCCATAGCAGATATGCGACTTCTTCAAATGTAGAATTTTCCGCAAGTGTGTCTATGTTGTAACCTGCATAGATCAGGTCGCCTTTCTCACCATCTATCGCACTTTTGGTGGATGAAAAAGCTACAATTCCCTCCAGGCCCCGGTTGATATATGGATATTTATCAGTATCAATGTTTTCATGAAGTTGCTTGCTCATATATGCTCCGTATTTCGCAAATGATTATAAGTTCTATCGGATTTTAGGCTGTGCGGTATAAAAAAAACAGTATTCTATAAAATTCACGATCATTGTTCAGCACAGGAATTCCAAATTTGGTTACTTGTCAATAACATTTCATATTCCCGTGCGGTTCATTCCATTATAAAAATATAAACCGCATCAGCCAATAGAGAAAACACGTTGGAAACAGTCTTGCGTTCCACCATGTTTTAGGCCCGAAAAAGTATGTCCGTTACCCGCGGGCAGACTTTAAAGAAGCGTCACCCCGACGATTCCATTGAAAGATAATAAGCATTATCGGTATAAGTTTCACCTCTTTATGGAAACCCTTGCAAATATTTACAATGGTTTTGAAATATAAATATTGTATGAATTATAGATACTTTGTAATTTATTTATTGTAAGTCATTTACTGTGTAAATGGCTTGTCAATGACAAACCAACATCACATTCGGTTCGAATATGAAAGACATAAACGATAAAGGGGTTTACCAGGATTTTGGTTTTGGCACATCCGGGCTGGAAAAACTCATCGCATTTTATATTGAATTATACGAGGAAAGTTCCGCATATTATCTGGCGACCCGATTGCAGAAAGAGCATTGGGAAATTAACGTAATACCCACCGAATCCTGCTGGATTCTCCTTGCACATGCACTGGTTACGCCCGATCATCAAACCATAAATGATCTGTGTGACTATTTGTCTGATCTGTCGGAGTTCTATGGCGGGTCGTTCAAGAGGTGGGAGCTGGATTCACTCTTGTAATAATTCATGGCAGAAAAAAGAAGTCCCAGTCGCAGTTTTTCAGACCTTGTTGAAATCATGGCCATACTCCGGAAGGAGTGTCCGTGGGACCGTCAGCAAACCCACGAATCAATCAAGGACCTGATGGTCGAGGAGATATACGAAGCGATTGAAGCGATCGATAATGATGATCCTGCAGAGCTTCAAAAGGAACTGGGAGATTTGCTTCTGCACGTGGTATTTCATACTGAAATAGCACGGGAATCGGGACGCTTTGACATAGGTGATGTGATTTACGGCATTCAGGAGAAACTGATCCGCCGCCATCCTCATGTATTTTCAGATACGCTGGCCGATGATTCCCAAACGGTTGTCCGTAACTGGGAATATCTGAAGATGAAAGAGAAGGAGCGCAAATCAGTGCTTCAGGGTGTTCCGGATACACTGCCGGCACTCATCAAGGCGCAACGCATGCAGGAGAAAGCGGCATCTGTCGGATTCGACTGGCAGACCTGGCAGCAGGCCTGGCCCAAACTCCAGGAAGAGATCGAAGAATTTCGACAAGTAGCCGAAAAAGGGAGCGAAAAAGAGAAAGCCGATGAATTCGGAGACCTGCTCTTCTCACTGGTCAACGTCGGCCGCCTTGCCGGCCTTAATGTCGAAGATTGCCTGCGGAAGACCAACCGCAAATTCAAATATCGATTCCAATTCATCGAAGAGGTCCTGAACGGAGAAGAGAAAAACATCCGGGATACCACACTGGAAGAGATGGACAGGATCTGGGAAAAAGCCAAGGGAAAGTGAAGTGCATGCGGAAAGAATTTTTGAGAATGCCGTGGCAGAATCCTATTATGGAGATGATTAATTAACCGGTAAATATGTCGGTAACCGTTCGAAGCCAGGACTGTTTTTTATTGGCCGGATGAATGGCTTAGAGGATGACAGAGGGTTTTATAGGTATCTGTATCGTTGATATAAAACACACCTCATTTATACCTAATAAACTATAGATGACGAAAAAAAATACCGATCTGTCCCGAAGAAAATTTATCAACCATTCCGCCAAAGCGCTTATCGGGATGTCTGTTGCCCATGCAAAGCTGCCGATGCTGCTGGTTGGAGGCAAGGGAGTTTTGCATACGGCAAGCGGTCAGGATAATGCCCGAGCTGAAGTCATGTCTGCTGCGCAATCACGCGTGGATGATATCGCCAAGGCATACGGGGAGCTGTCGGCAGATACCCCTCCGGAAGAGTTGTATGACCTTTTCAATGAGTTTTGCCGTAACCTTTTCGGGGCGGAAATCGACCCGATCGTCTATGAAACCTTCGGTACGACCCTGGCCGTCGAACAGGAGAGCCGGTGGAACCATTTTTCAGAGCGATCGGCGGCCATAGCATGGTCGACCACCCTTCCGGCGCGGACCTATATTGAGTATGGTCCCACCACCTCCT
>SLKA01000138.1 GCA_007134845.1 Balneolales bacterium | reverse complement strand
GTCAAACCGTCCGAACTACCCTGCCACATCACCACGGTGGAACATATCTGGATCACCATGAGAGACGGGTGCCGGCTGTCGGGCCGGATCTGGATGCCCGAGGATGCCGAGTCAAATCCAGTCCCGGCCATCCTGGAGTACATTCCCTACCGGAAGCGGGATTTAAAGCGTTCCCGTGACACGCAGGTCCACTCCTATTTTGCTGCGCACGGGTATGCCTCCATACGGGTGGATCTGCGCGGTAGCGGCGATTCGGAAGGGGTGCTCAGGGACGAATACCTGCAAACCGAACTCGACGACGGGGTCGATATCCTCAAATGGCTGGAAGATCAGCCCTGGTGCAACGGCAAGGTGGGCATGATCGGCATATCATGGGGCGGTTTCAATGGATTGCAGATCGCGGCTATGCGTCCACCTCAGCTTAAAGCCGTGATCAGTCTCTGCTCCACGGATGATCGTTATGCTGATGATGTGCATTACATGGGCGGATGCCTGCTAAACGACAACCTCTCCTGGGCCTCAACCATGTTTGCCTTCAATTCACTTCCGCCCGATCCTGCGAACGTGGGTGAAAAATGGCGCGATATGTGGCTGGAGCGGCTGGAGGGAAGCGGACTCTGGGTCGACACCTGGATGCAGCATCAGCATCGGGACGATTACTGGAAGCACGGATCCGTCTGTGAGGACTACGACGCCATCCAGGTGCCGGTCTTCGCCGTGAGTGGCTGGGCAGATGGCTACTCCAACGCGGTTTTTCGTCTGGTACAGAATCTAAAGGTTACCTGCAAGGGCCTTATTGGGCCCTGGAGCCATATCTATCCGCATCAGGCATCGCCAGGCCCCCAAATCGGGTTCCTTCAGGAGTGCCTGCGCTGGTGGGACCAGTATCTGAAGGGCGAAGATAAGGGGGTGGAAAAAGAACCGGATCTGCGTGTATGGGTGCAGGAGACGGTCAAGCCACGTGCCGTTTATAATAAACGCCCGGGCTACTGGGTGGCTGAACCCTCCTGGCCGTCTTCCAACATCAAACATGAGCATTTTCCCCTGGATAATGGACGGATTTTGCGACCGGGAGCTCAGCCTTCTGCAAAGAACGGCCCCCTGACCATTCAGTCTCCATTGAGTGTAGGTCTGTTTGCCGGAAAATGGTGCTCCTACAGCAAGGGGCCGGATTTGCCGTACGACCAGCGGGAAGAAGACGGTGGTTCCCTGGTTTTCGACAGCGAGCCATTGGAGGAGGATCTGATCATTCTTGGAGCGCCTAAACTTCATCTTACACTTTCATCCAACAAACCTGTTGCAATGATCGCGGTCCGGCTATCCGATATTGCAGAAGATGACAAAGCCACCCGGGTCACCTATGGCCTGCTCAATTTGTGTCATCGCCGGAGTTACGAATACCCGGAATATCTCGAACCCGGGAAAGTGGAGAAAGTGACGATTGAACTGAATGATATTGCACAACATTTCCCAAAGGGTCACCGGTTTCGGATAGCGGTATCCACATCCTATTGGCCTATGGCCTGGCCACCGCCTGAGCCGGCCCGGCTCATAATCCACCCCGATGAAAGCGGTCTGGAATTGCCGGTGCGTGTAAATGCCGCTGCCGCAGAGGGCCAGATGGTCGATTTCGAGGAAGCCGAGGCAGTAAGGGGTTTTGTTACGACGGTGCTCAAGCCGGCGGACCATAACTGGGTCATTACCCGGGATCTGGCCAGAGAAGAATCCACCCTTCATATCACTGATGACGAAGGAACCGTGCGGCAGGAGGATACGGGAACCGAGATCACGAAATACACGGAGGAGTGGTACCGGTACTTACTGGATCAGTTTGAGTCGCCCAATGGTGAAGTCCGGGCGGTTCGCCGGTTGAAAAGAGGGGACTGGGAGATCGAGACCGTTACACGGACCGTACTCACATGCACAGCCAGAATGTTCCGGGTCCACGCCACGCTGGATGCCTATGAAAACGGTCGGAGAATTCTAAGTAAAATATGGGATCGTGAAATTCCGCGTGAATTTATATGATACAGATTTGATTAAGGCAGACTCAGGGCTCAAGTCTGATGCGGTGGAAATGGATGGATAAATCGAGGATTTTTTTATGAACCATCATCGGATTTGTGTAGATTTAATAAAGATACCAAGGTAGGATCGGGTACTAAATAGATTGCATGGCAATGTCTGCGAGTGATTATCGACATCTTATTGATAAGGCTTCCTTCGGATTTGTCCACCATAAAACGATTTATGACGACAAAGGAAAAGCCATCGATTATCACATTATGGATGTCAACCGGGCATTCGTGAAGCTGGCGGGGCTGAAAAAGAAAGAGGTCATCAACAAGCGGGTTACGGAGGTTTTTCCGCATTCCGGACTAAGGGAGCTTGATTATTTTTCCCTGTTTGAAGAGGTGGTGGACACCGGGAAAAAGAAAGTGTATGAATTGCACTCCCGTGTGCTGAAACGCTGGCTTCGGGTGGAAGTTCAGAGCGTAAGGAAGGGGTATCTGAGCACGTTTATTTTTGATATCACCAAGGAGAAACTGATTGCACAGACTTCTCAGTATTTTCTTCAGCAAAAGATAGGAGAAGCCGACTATCAGCGTCTTACCGAGACCCTGGCGGAGATCACGGGTGCAAAGTGCGTCATGCTCAATATCATCGATCCGAATGAAAGGGTGTTTTCGGTGGCAGCGTCAACCGGCTCTGAGAAAGAGTTCCAGGCGGTCAGGGAGGTGCTTGGGTTCGATGTAAGGGACAAGAAATGGCAGCAGGACGAGAACTGGCTTGCATCATCCCCCGGCAAAGGGGTATTCCGTCTGGGCGGGATTACGGATCTTGAGGGGGTCAACCTGTCCAGGGAGCAGGCTGAACTGCTGGCTGAAACCATCTGTACCGGCGAAGTTATGGCTGCAAAGATATCAAGGGATAGCCGGCTGCTTGGTCATTTCATCATAATTCTGCCTGAAAACGAGCAGCTGAAAAACGAAACTCTTGTTGAAATTTTCACCAGGCAGGTGGGGTTGATTCTGGACCGCAACCGGGCCGAAGAACAATTGCATCAGCAATCGCAGTTGCAGGAAATATTGATGAAAATAGCCTCCAACCATATCAATGTTCCGCCTGGCAGGATGGAGGAAACGATCCGGACATCGCTGGTTGAGCTGGCGGCATTTGCCAATGCCGACCGTGTCTATATTTTCGAGTACGACTGGGACCGCCAGTTTTGCCGGAACACGCATGAATGGTGCGCAGAAGGCATATCACCTCAGATCGATCAGTTGCAACGGGTGCCGTTCGAGCTGTTGATGCCTCTGATTGAAGTTCACAAAAAAGGTCAGCCACTGGATATTCCGGATGTCTCGGCTATTCCTGACGGGGACTTCCTGCGGGATCATCTTATGGCCCAGGAGATTAAAAGCACGATCACCCTTCCCATGATGAAAGGGGATAAGTGTGTCGGTTTTGTAGGATTTGATTCCGTCAGGGAACACTACGACTATACGGACAGGGAAAAGACGTTGCTCAGTATCTATGCGGAAATGTTGGTCAATATGCGCAAACGGGCAGAACTGGAAAACCAGCTAATCATAGAAAAGGAGAAGGCGCAGGCGGCAAACAAGACCAAAAGCGAGTTTCTTGCCAATATGAGCCACGAGTTAAGAACTCCGCTGAACGGCATTATCGGATTTGCCGATCTGCTGGATTCAACGCCGATGAACAACATCCAGAAGATGTATCTCGAAAATGTCAGCATTTCGGCCAATGTGCTCATGGGGATTATCAATGACATCCTGGACTTCTCCCGCATAGAAACGGGGCGCATGGAGCTGCATCCGACGCGAACCGATATCATAAAGCTGGTCGAACAGACGATGATGATAATGGAGTACCAGGCTGAAAAAAAGGGCTTGCGGATTTTCTATGATATCCAGCCGGATTTCCCGAGGTATGCGGATGTGGATCCGGTGCGTCTCAAACAGGTTCTGATGAATCTTCTCCATAATGCTGTCAAATTTACCGAGGAGGGTGAGGTGGAGCTTACTGCGGGCTTTGAATCGATGGACAGCCTGACGGGGAAACTGTTTTTTCATGTCAGGGATACCGGCATTGGCATTACCGAGGAGCAAAGGAAAAAACTTTTTCAGGCTTTCTCACAAGTCGATTCCTCCATCAGCCGGCGGTTTGGGGGCACCGGACTTGGTCTGATTATCTCAAGCCAGCTTGTGGAACAGATGGGAGGAAACCTTGGAATGGAGAGCTCCTATGGCGTGGGGTCCACCTTCTTTTTCTGGTTACCGGTACCGTACGAGGCGATCGAGCCGAATGTCGGCGATGATTCCGATGACACTACGGAAAATAGGAGTAAGAATCAGTAGTCACATGTGAATGAGCAGGTTCCGTGTATCTATGGAACCGTTCTGCGTTTGGTCTCCCTGTATTGTTCGTAAGTAAAAAAAACGTATCTTTATGGCCGGGTTTTTTTGTTCGCATATACCTCTGTCGGACAAAGCACCGGATTTTGAATGAGCGATACGTTTGGAGTGTTATAAGTAATCAGTGTTCATTCCGAACATTCGTGGGGTTTATCATTGTGAAGCGAAATCAGATTACTGGTTCAGGTGAATCATGTAAACTGTTGCAGTCAGCAGGATTTTCCCCTCACCTATGCGGATATAATCACCTTCAAGCAGATATATGGAATCCCGTATTATTGCTTCCAATCTGGCAGATCTTTATCAAAAGGCGGCGGACAGGTACGAATCGCTTCCTGCATTTGCAACACGGGTCAAAGCGTTGCAATGGGAACACGTCACCTTTCGTGATCTTTACGAACAGGGCAGGAAGCTGTCTGCCGGTCTGATCGAGATTGGTGTGGAGGCGCGCGAGAATGTCGGCCTGTTTAGTGATAACCGATACGAGTGGATGCTCGCCGATTACGGAATCCAGCTCAGCGGTGCGGTCAATACGCCTCGTGGAGCGGATGTCACTGATGATGAGCTCATCTACATTATCAATCATGCGGGAATCCGCGTTGCTTTTGTGGAGAACGATGCTTTACAAAAAAAGATCAAGCGTCTTCAGCCCGAACTGCCGGATCTTGAGGAGGTCATTCTGATGAGCCCCAAATCCGAGCCCATGGAAGGTTTGCGGGCGCTGGAGGAGGTAATGGCAATCGGGGCGCTGCAGCTTGAGAAAGGTGATAACAGGGTGGATGAGCGCATGGAGGGAATTAATCCGGATGACCTGTTTACCTTGATCTACACCTCCGGCACCACCGGCAAGCCCAAGGGGGTGATGCTGACCCACTCCAATATGATGTCACAGATGTCGGTGATCCCCATTGAGCTCACCTGCACCGACCGCGTTCTCTCCATCCTTCCCATCTGGCATATTTTTGAGCGGGTGTTCGAGGTGTACACCATCAGCTGCGGTGCATGCAACTACTACACCAGCATTCGTACATTGGGGGAAGATCTTCAAAATGTGGAACCCACGTTCATGGGATCGGCTCCCAGGCTGTGGGAAAGTCTTCATCAGCGCATCCTTGAAAATGTACGGTCCGCACACCCGGTCCGGCGGGCCCTGTTTCACATTGCCTACTTCCTGGGACACTACTACCAGGAATCCGTTTTTTATGTAACAGACAATGATTTGCAGATGAAGCCGCAGTCAAAGATCAAGCGGGCAATTTTCAAGATCGGACATTTGATCCGGCTGCTGATCCTGATTCCGTGGTACGGTTTTTTCAATGCTGCGGTGCTGGAGAGTGTCCGCAAGAGCGCCGGGGGATCCATCAAGGCCACGGTTTCCGGTGGCGGTGCGCTTCCCATGGAAATAGACAAGTTCTTCAATTATATCGGCATTCCGGTGCTGGAAGGATACGGGATGACGGAGACGTGTCCGGTTATCGCCGTGCGTACGGAGAGTAAGCTTGTGAATGGTACGGTTGGACCGCTGGTGCCCGACACAGAACTGCGCATTGTCGATATCGAAACGGAAGAGGTACTTTATCCCAACAGCAAGTATCCGCATGAAGGGCGCGGGATGCGCGGTGAAATATGGGTGCGTGGTCCGCAGGTCATGAAAGGGTACTATCGTGAGCCGGGAATCACCAAGACCGTATTGCGCGAAGGTGGATGGTTGCGCACCGGTGATCTCGGCATGATGACCTTCAACGATTCACTCAAGATTCTGGGTCGGATCAAATCGACGATTGTCCTCTCGAACGGAGAGAACCTGGAGCCGGAACCGATCGAGATGCAGCTGCGCCAGAGCCGGTACATTGAGCAGTGCATGGTGGTCGGGCAGGACCAGAAGTATGTCGGCGCCCTGATTGTACCGAATCTGTCGGCATTCAACGATGAAGGTATAAAAGCTGAAAAGCTGAAAGATCTGGTGGACAATACCAAGGCAAACAGCATCATTCGTGATGAAATACGCCTGATGATGGCGCGCACCGGCGGTTTCAAGCGTTTCGAGCAGGTCCGTGAATTCCGCATGCTTCCCAAAACGTTCAAAGTGGGAGATGAAGTGACAAATCTGTTCAAGCTCAAGCGTCACGTCATCGAAAAAAAGTATGAGCAGATCATAAAAGAGATGTTCGCCGCCAGGGAAGTAAAGGTGTAAGTCCGTTTCCCGGTTACTCGTAAATGTTCAGATTATGGAATTTGATACCCAATTACTCTATGCCATCGATGAGGCCCTGCTGGGCATCATGATCCTGATCATCATGTTCGGGATGGGAGCCAGTCTGACCACCGACGATTTCAAGGCGGTGGCCCGCCGTTCGCGCGGAGTACTCATCGGTTTTATGTCACAGTTCGGCGCCATGCCGCTGGTTGCACTTGGGCTGGCCATTGTGCTGGACCTTGATCCGGCTTTTGCGATTGCACTCATTTTGGTTGGCTGCCTTCCCGGAGGGACGACGTCCAACATGTTCACGTATTTCTCCAGGGGATCAGTGGCGTTAAGCATATCCATGACGACGGCATCCACGATCATGGCACTCTTCATGATGCCGATTCTGCTTAGCCTGTACACCACGGGATTTACGCAGCAGCTCAGCGAAGCCCTGTTCGCGGCTGGAGAGGCAGGCGAATTCGTGATCCCTACGAAAAACATCATCACCTCCCTGGTACTGGTGCTGATTCCCGTTGCGGGAGGTATGGTGTTGCGCCGGTTCTCTCCCGGTTGGGCTAAAACGGCAGAAGATACGGCCGGATTTATGGCTATCATCGTTATTCTGTATCTGCTTGGAACCCTGTTTGTGCGCCACGGTGACATTCTCATCCGGACACCCTGGCAACTCTATGTCAGCGCCATCAGCCTTGGACTCGCAGGTTTCTTTTTCGGATTCTGGGTCTCCCGACTTTTTGGATTGCAGCCGATCTTTCAGCGTGCCATTTCGCTAGAAACAGGCATCCAGAACGGGCCGGTCTCGTTCGCCATCATCCTGCTGAGCTTTGCTGACACGCCCGTGCGCGACCAGATGCTCTGGCTTGCGATTCTCTACTCGGCTTTCATTGTCATGACCTCATCGTTTATCACCCTCTACTACCGTAAAAAAGGAAGGTTTGACTGGGAGGTGCACAGGAATACCGTTGTTCACAACCGGCTTTTCGGTGAGAACTATGTAACGCATTACCCGGAGGGGTTCCTGCCGCCTCGCATTGCTTACGATCCGAGTCAGGGCACCTCGCCAAGTCAGAAGCGCTGAAACCATAACATATATTCTTTTGATGCTGCCCGGCATTTTGGACCTCATCAACCCAAACGAGGTCCTTGTGCAGGAAGGTTGCTCGGGCGGTACCCGTCAATTTCCTTGAGCGCTTCGGTGATGAGGTAATGGCGTTGCGCATCAGAGTTTAGTTATCATACGGCGCATACATGATCCAGTTGTTTTCCGACGGCATGCCGAGGATGGAATCGTTACGGTTTTCGTCCTCGTCGTCGATGAGTCGCACTCCGAACTGCTTCTTGGGGAACTGCAGGGAGCTGGAGCCGCGATAGTTGGATTCGGACCGGCTGTGCAGATGCAGATTGTCGGAGTGCAGACGGGTGCGGCCGGAAGTGAGAACCCGGGTTTGCCCGGTATGGCTTTACGGGAGGCACACAGAATCTTGATCTTGCCCAGTGTCTTTGGTGTTTTTCCAAATAGACAGTTTTTGGCCAACTCAAGAATTCCTAAACTCTCGGCCGGGGATAATTCAAATTCGCGTCTAAGTGAGTTTACAAAAACCTGTTCTGGTGTTTTTTCCAGACAGCGATCATATAAGCTATTGTGCGTGTGATGCATCTGTTTCTCCGGTTTAGGTCTTGGGTTTCCGGTTACCCAAGCCCTTAAAGCACCTGGGTAACCGGTTTATTAAGCAAGACCTGCCGGAAAAATTTCCTTATTTCACCAGGATCATTTTTCGGGTCAGCACTTTTTCACCGGCCTGCAACCGGTACAGGTACATGCCGCTCGACAGGGAGCCGCCATCAAACACCGCGGTATGGTTGCCGGGTTCCAGCTCATCCCGAACCAGGGTTGTCACCCGTCGGCCAATAATGTCGAACACCTCAAGGCGCACATCGGCTTGTTCGGGCAGACCGAATGTGATGTTGGTGGACGGGTTGAACGGGTTGGGGTAGTTTTGGGCGAGCGTGAATTCCATGGGGATCTCATGATCTGCGTGGTCGGCCGAGACATCCGTTTCGATGCTTGCAATAATGAATTCGCTGAACCCGGAGAGTTGCACTTTCAGTGCATCGAGATCAATGTCGTACTCGGTATTGTCCAGCATGGAGAATTCACCGATGTCGGGTACCGGCCTGCTGTAGATCGCTACATCTTCGGGATCATCTATTCCAGGCAGGTCGGGGTAATCATTCAGATAGAGCGTAGCCGATTCAAAAGTGCCGCCGAGGGGAGTGACAATCCAGCTGAAGTCACTGTGCACTTTAGGTGGCAGGCCTGTGAAAGACACCTCTTTGGGTGGTGTTTCCAGATAATCAACAAGGATATCAAACTGCACATTCTGTGGTATTCCGGTAAACATCAAAGACAATCCGGTATCTCCGAAATCCTTTTTTTCGTTGTTTTCGCTGATTCTTCCTCTTGATGATCTTGTGGCCCGTTGATTTTCGAAAGCGCCGATATCCACTGTCCCGCCTGAAATTCTCGAATTTCCGGCGGCATCGGTTGTCACACCTTCGGCAGGTCCCCCAGCCATGTATGGGTCAATGGTACCGCTCTGAATCGCCCCGCTTTCCTGGTTGAGCCGGAGATCGCCTTCGGCCGGATCCACAAAGAGCGGATCCGAATCGATGTTACCGCCATTGTCGTGCACACCTCCGGTGACCCCCGGGCCATCAACACCGCCCTGGACAAGACTGTGATGCAACACCGGCAGCCCGGCCGATTCCATGTTGTGGATCTGGGACAGGGATCCATGGAAAGTGGATTCATTCCCCCAAAAAATAACGTTGATCAGTTCAGGTATTGACCCTTCTCCATCATTCCGCAACCCTCCACCGGTTCCATTTGTAAGATTACCAAAAAAAGTGCAGTTGATGAACAAAGGTGAGCTGTTCTGAATGTTATCCACACCGCCCGCACCAGTATTAACCGCGGTATTATTCAGGAAAACCGTGTTTATCACAACAGCGTTGGAATTCACGGCATTGCTCATTCCTGCGCCAAAATTCGCCGTATTGTTTTCAAAAAGAATGCCATTCAAAATCGGCGAGCTGTTTTCACGATTTTTCAAGCCACCTGCCCGATTGCCCGAATTGTTGCGGAAAATTATGTTCGTGAGCTTCGGGCTGCTGCCGTCATAATTCATCATACCGCCGCCGCCGTAATCCGCAATGTTGTTTTGGACTATCAGGTTTGCAAGTGTTGGGGACCCATTAATATTGAAGATACCGGCCCCGGAACGCGTTGGACCAAACAGATAATCACCGCTCATGTCGGCATTGCCACCTGTAATGGTGAATCCGTCAAGCACAGCCGTTTCGTCCGTTCCGGATGCAACAACCACACTGAAGCTGTTCCAGTCCGTGTCGTCGCTGCTGTCAATATTTCCTGATAGGATCGTTTCGTTGTCGGACCAGTTTCGTTCGTCAATACTGGACTCCGATCCGCCGAATCCACCATAAACCGCCACACCGTTCACAAGATGAAAACTGGATTCCCGGTCAAATGGGTCACGCGTGGGCAGGTATGTTCCGGCGGCTGTCCAAACCTCACTGATCACTTCCGGACCAACGGCTTCTGACGTTCGAAGGGCAGACTGAAGGTCTGTGAAAGCACTGCTCCAGTCCACACCATCGTTTGCGCCGATAGCATTCTGGTCTACGAACACAACGGATCCGCCTTTCCAGCTCCATTCGTAGGCGCCCATGCTTACTGAGTCATCGGTAAATCTTGGATCGCCGTCCAGGTCGGTTTCGATGGATTCCGCCAAACCGTCGGCCAAAAACGGCTGCATGGTTCCGGCGCCGATTGCCGGACTTCCCCCGGTCAGGCGCACGTTTCCATTGTCGGGATCAACAAGCCATGGATCACTGCTGATGTTGCCGCCAAGGTCGTTCACTTCACCCGTTATTCCCGGCCCGTCAATACCACGATCTATAAGCGAGTACGAGATGAGCGGTACACCGGCTGTTGAGGTATTGTGGATTTCATTGGCACCGGTCCATCCTTTGTTGTCCCAGAAGACGGAATTGATAATGATGGGCGCGCTGCCGTGGTTGTTCAGCATCGCTCCGCCCATCGTGAAGGAGGTGTTCCTGCTGAACGTCGCATTGACGATCGTCGGATTGCTGTCGGTAAAATTCAGGATAGCGCCGCCCCAGGTTTCCGCATGGTTGCGATCGAAGGCGGCATTGATAATCAGCGGCGAGCTGTTTTCCAGATTATACATGGCCCCGGCTGTGTTTTCAGCCTCATTCTGTGAAAAAAGCACATTGACCAATGTCGGTGAGCTTCCTGCCCGGTTAAGCATCGCTCCGCCCCATTCCGCGCTGTTTTCAATGAAATGAACATTCTTCAGGATCGGCGCACTGCCTTGCCCGTTATAAACGGCCCCACCTCTGATGCCGCGATTGTTTTTGAAAATGACGTTGGATATGGTTGGCGAACCTGCGGTATTGTGCAACCCGCCGCCTCGATCGTAAGGATTGTTTTCCAGCGGATCGATTTCGGCAATGGCTTGTCCTGCCGTTACAACAAACCCGTCCAGGACAGCTGTTTCATCGGTTCCGGATCCGGTGACGACATGAAAGCAATTTCCTTCAAAATCGCCGCTGTCATTCAGATCACATGAGAGTATGGTTGGGTTTTCGAGCCAGTTCCGTTCTTCCAGGCCTTCTTCGGAACCTTCGAAACCACCATAAATAGCCACGCCATTTACCAGCTGAAAGGTATCAAAATAGGCTGGGAAATCGGCAGCAGGTTTGTAGGTTCCTGCAGCAACCCATATCTCTTCCGTGACACCCTCTTCAATGATATCGAGAGCTTTATAGAGGTTGCTTACGGCATTCTCCCAGGAATTGCCGGGATTCTGGTCACTGCCACCGTCGGCATTGACATAGATGCGGACCAGGGGACCGATAAACACGGTCACGGTTATGCTGAAAGAGGCATCTGCATGGAGTTCGCCATCGGAGACGCGCACGGTGAAGTCATACGTCCCGGCCTGTCCCTCTTCCGGGGCAAAAGTAAACAGTCCTTCACTTGTCAGAGTGGCATTATCGGTATCCGCACCATCAACAAGCTGGAATGCCAGCGGCAGCTCTTCGGGAGATTCGGCTTCAAACTGAAATGAGAACGTCTCCCCCTCTTCGATCGAGGCGTCTTCCGCTACGCTGGTGAAGAAGAGTGCGACAGGCTGACAGGATTCGGAAAGGGTGTCGCCGGTTATCGTCCACCCAAATTCCTCAATCAATGCCTGACGGGCGTCAGCACTTTCGCAATACTCAAGGCCTGCAGCTCCCAGGGTGATATCTGCCGGGTTGTCGTTTTCATCTACAAAAGCAGCCCAACCGGCAAGGGTGGCGTCGTAGTATTCGGTGGAAAGGCCGGAGTTGTCGAGCATTCTTGACATATCGGTTATCGACCCTATCACCCAATTGCCAAGATCATGGTTGAATGAATTGGCATCCTGGAACATACGCCGCATAGTGGTCACGCCGGACACATCCCAACCACTTAAATCCTGATCGAATGAAGAGGCACCCCAAAACATACCGAACATCTCCGTTACGGATGAGACATCCCAAGTACTGATATTGCCATTAAAGCTGACGGCATCCTGAAACATCCGCTCCATATTCTCCACATTTTCCGTCTGCCAGTCATTAAGATCCTGGTCGAATGCAGCGGCATTGCGAAACATTCTCTGCATATCAATAGCCCCGGTCACATTCCAGCCGCTTATGTTTCCATTGAATTGCTCGGTATTGCGGAACATACTATTCATCCATTGTATGTTGCTCACGTCCCAATTATTCAGGTCGCTGTTCATTACAGTAGCACCCTGGAACATCCGTTCTGCATTGGTTACCGAACTCAGATCTGGTATATCATTCGCATTGATCACAAGATTTGAAGTACCCTGAAACGCACGTTCCATTGATGACCATGCAATCTCCCCCCACTGCTCAATGGAAAGAATTTTTTCCTTGTCACCAT
This sequence comes from Balneolales bacterium, assembly GCA_007134845.1. GTDB lineage: Bacteria > Bacteroidota > Rhodothermia > Balneolales > Natronogracilivirgulaceae > SKNL01. Next base: position 16,107 of record SLKA01000138.1, on the reverse strand, counting down.
TATCATTAAAAAAGATATGCGGAAACTCACCTCTGATCTCCACCCGATATGTCCCCGGGTTTGGAAATACCAGGGTGATGTTGCCGGTTACTTCAGTTTCGGTTCCGTTGATGGAGGCGTCGTTCACATCCTCCCAGTACACATTGTAATTGTAGGTTTCACCAGAGCGGGTTGGGATGGTAATTTCGTTGTCGGCCGAAGCGCCTTCATTGTCGCTCTGCCAGATGGTGATGAAGGGTGCGGATTCGGGTTCCCCGACCGTAATAGCAAAATAATGCTCAACAAACAGCTCACCGTCGCTCACACGCATTGTAAAATTGAAGCTGCCGGTCTGGCCAAAATCCGGGTTGAAACTGAAAAGGCCAGAGGCGGTGATCGAAGCGTTGTCAACATCATCTCCCTGGGTCAGGCTGAAGGTCAGCGCATCGCCATCGGGATCCTCGGCCTCAAAATGGAACTGAAAGGTTTCTGATTCACCGATGGGCTGGTCTTCCGGCACCGATGTAAAGAACGGAGAGAAGTTGGGCTGTTCGCCATCCACCTCATGAGCGCCTTTATTTGGGGGATCCGACCTCAGCAGGTCGCGGATATCATCCGGGACGATCGTCAGGAACTTTCCTGAACCGGTCAGATCGGGGTCATTGGCGGATGCGCCGGATGGAATAAGATCTTCATCCGAAGCAAAATTCACCGATCCGAAGGTGGAAGCGGCATCCAGGCCCGTGCCATTCTGAAAATCTTCGAGCGTTGTGTAGTTGGTCGAGCCGTCGCGGAATTTGTTGTCCATCAGACCGAAGAAATGGTTGTGATCTGATCGCAGGTCGGAGGTATTTCCGACTATTCGATACACCGGATTCGCCGCAGTGGGTGTTTCCACTACAATGATGTTATTGGCAAAATCGACATCGGAGCTGTTGTTGATATCGACACCGCCTTCCGAAGCGTTGTTCTTGAGGATACGGACCGTGTTGTGCAGTACATCAACCGCTTCCGAGGTGCGTACCCAAATCCCGTAAGCGACATTTGAACCCACCGTTCTCGAGGTGATCTGGTTGTTCGCAATGAGCGACCGTATTTCGGCTTCTGCCGCCTGCGGTGTACGGTTGGAGTGATCAATGCGGACGGCCCGATCGGCATGGATCACATTCTTCTCGATTACGGCGCCATCGAATGACTGGATGTTCACACCTCCCAACCCCCCGACTCTGTTCCGGCGAAAAACAATGTTTTCGGCGATCAGTGATCCACCCGCATGCGTATTCAATCGCAACGCATAGTAACCGCCCTCGAAGGCATTGTCTTCAAAGAGGTAGTTGCTCTGGCGTACCTCCGTGCCCGTGATGAGATTCCGGTTCTGATTGGAAGCCCCATCCTCCCCGATAAACCGATTACCACGGATAGTGATATCCGCCACTCCGCCGTTCATCCCGAGCGCATGGCGAGAGGTTGTGGTAAGCTCCCGTGCGTCGAGTGTGATATGCTCGATCGTCACAAATCGGGCGCCGTTCAGCTCAAGTACATATTCTACATCGTCCACCCCTTCAAACGTCACATCTTCCGGGTTGCCCGACTGGCTGCGGATGGTGACACGCTCCTCCCCGGTCGCCGGCGGAACCACGTGCAGCGACCGGCCCACGGCATAGGCGCCCGGGAGTATCGTGAACGTCACGTCGCCCGTCATCCCGCGCTCGTTTATCGCATCGATCATGGCAGCCGGGGAAGAAAAATCGCCGCCGCTGCCAACGGTATACGTGCCGCCGCCAAACGGTGTCACGGTGCTCCCGTATTCAAACGCGCCGATACTCGGGGTGGATGAACGCGGGTTGCCGTCGATGTCCGTGGCCACGATGGCTGAAAGATCGTCGCCTGCCTGATCGAGGAGAGGCGAGTTGCTCCGGTAGTCGTTCTCCGGATCGAGCGCCGGGAACAGCCCGAAACTGTTCTGGTGATTGCCGGTTTTGGCGGCAAGATCGGCAAGGGTGAATCCGATGTTGTCCGGGTTATTTGATGCCCCGAATTGCCCGAGATACGGACCGGTGGTGTAGAGGCTGTTGTGCGACCATTGTGAACCGGTATTGCTGTCGAAAACCGCCCTTCCCGGTCCGGCACTGAAAATGATGTTGTTGCGGATATCGTGTGCCGTTTGCGTTACGCGGATTACCTCATTTCCCAATCCTCCACCCAGTCCAACAATGGTGTTGTGGTAGAACCGTACGGGTTGAACCGGTGAACCTACGGTGCGAACAACCGTTGAGACATCGGATATCAACACATTATTTGCAACAAACGACATGTCTCCCCGGGGGGAGTTCAATTGCAGTGCATCGTTTATGTTGACCTGCACCCGGTTGTTGATGAACTGTGCCGACTCCATATTGATCAGTATGTTGCCACTGCGGACATTGCCGATCCGGTTGCCGTCGATGTGCAGATCCCGGAAAGGATTACCCGAGGAGGCACTTTGGGCGTAAATGCCCAAAGAGTTTTCCTCCAACAGGTTGCGCTCGATGTACAGGCCGGCGCCTTCAATATCGTACGCACGAACAAGCGACCGCGTCTGTTGATTGGCTGTTGTCGGCAGTCCGAACAGCCGGTTGTCGGCAATTCGTATCCCGGCAACCGCTCCGTGCACCTCGACGACCGTAAATCCATCGGAATTCCTGATGGTCAGGTGTTCCAGTGTGACATCTTCGGCGTTGTTGGACTGCGACCGGATCGTGAGCGTGTTGTCCTCCGACATGCCGTCCACATATCCAACCACCACTTCATCGACGATATGGTTCCCGGAAGAAAACTCCAGGATGACCGGTCCGTCCATCCCTTCCGAAGCAAGGTCATCGACCGCCTCCTGAAGGGTCAGAAAGTCCCCTCCTCCCGCAGGATTGATGGTGAAGGTGCCTGACGATTGCGCATGGAGAGAACTGCTTGCCAGCAGCAACAGCATTATGATGATGGGAAAGATTATGGAGTATGTACGTGTCTTTTTCATGGTGTCCGCAGGTTTGTAAGAGGTGATTTGTTGGATGATGACCGGCATCGGGACCCGGGTTGCTGTCCGGAAGTGACGGATTTGAACTTTTCATGATCCTGATTTCATTGCATATACCGGTAATATCCAGTTTTTACTATCTTTTACCCTTATATAACCCAAAACTCCCCGAGGGGGATAACCGGGATCAAAAAAAATCGGCACAGCAAATCAGGCGACTGGGCATCAATATGGATCACTCGGTTACATCTCTGCTGCATCAGGCCGGTGAAGGTGATAATGAGGCGTTCAACCGTTTCTATGAGAGCGTCTATGAGGAATTGCGGCATCTGGCCAGCCGGGTGAAGTACCAGAATGCCGGCCAGACGCTCAACACCACGGCGATTGTCCATGAGGCCTACTTCAAGCTCATCCCGCAAAAAGATCAGAACTGGCAGAACAAGAACCACTTTCTGCGCATTGCCGCCCGGGCGATGCGGCAGGTGCTCATCAAGCAGGCCCGGTATAAAAAAGCCACGAAACGGGGCGGCGAGTTGACGGACATCAGCTTCCAGGAGGGCCTGTTCCCGTTCGAGGGGATTGACCCCGATGAACTGATTTCGCTCGACCAGGCACTGAAAAAGCTGGAAAAATACGATGAACGTCAGGCCAAGATCGTCGAATATCGATTTTTCGCCGGGATGAGCGTAAAGGAGACGGCCGAGGCCTTTGGCGTGAGTGTGCCGACCGTGAAACGCGACTGGCGCATGGCGCGTGCATGGATGATCCGTGAACTGGGAATTACGGGCACGGAGGGTATATGAATACGGATCGGTGGAACCGTGTGAAAGAAATTTTTAATGAGGCGTGTGAAGCGTCTCCGGATGCCCGCCGTACACATGTCAGGGATGCTAGCCGGGGGGATGCGGATTTGGAGGAGGAAGTCATGGCCCTGTTACGGGCGGACGGGGAATCGTCCACCCTGCTTGATTTGGTGTCTGATGGGCCGCCGGATGGTTCGCCGGGTGATCTGCCGGTTGGTCCGTCAGTTGATACACCGGATGACCCGTCGCATGGATCGCCGGTTGGTCCGCCGGTTGAACGGCAGATTGAAAGGCCGGGTGAACTTTCGGGTGAAAAGGACCCAGAAAAGAACGTGGATGGTGATTCTGCTGCCACGGAGCAGATCGGACCCTACCGGCTCCTTCAGGAACTGGGCCGCGGCGGCATGGGTGTGGTCTATCTGGTAGAGCGGGCGGACTGTCAGTTCCGCAAGAAACTGGCCCTCAAACTGGTAAAGCGGGGAATGGATACCGACGAGATCCTCCATCGCTTCCGTCATGAACGCCAGATCCTGGCCACCCTGGAGCATCCGAATATCGCCCGACTGTATGACGGCGGCGCCAGTGAGGACGGCAGGCCGTATCTGGTCATGGAGTACATCGAAGGAGAGCCGATCACAGATTCTTGCGACCGGCACCGGCTGTCGGTCGGTGAGCGCCTGCGCCTGTTTCTTACGGTTTGCGAGGGTGTTCAGTTTGCCCATCAGAACCTGATTGTGCACCGGGACCTCAAGCCGTCCAACATCCTGGTGACCGGAGACGGATCGGTGCGGCTGCTGGATTTCGGGGTGGCAAAGCTGCTGTAGGAACAGGATGAGGAGGATGTGCCTCACACCCGGCCCTGGATGCGGCTGGTCACGCCGGACTATGCGGCCCCCGAACTGTTTACCGGCAACCGGGTCACCACGGCGACGGATGTGTACGCCCTGGGCATCCTGCTGTACGAGCTGCTTGCCGGGACCCATCCGTACAAGGACAGCGATGGCCGGAACACGTTCGGGATCCCAGATGCGACAAAATGGGTGGAATCGCCAGTGGCCAGAGTCAGGAAAACGGAGGATTCCGGGGTCTTTGACGCACGAAAAACGACCCGGCGCGCGCTGGTCCGCCGTCTCAAAAATGATCTGGAAAACATTGTGATGACGGCGCTGAATCCCGATCCGCAACACCGCTACCGCTCGGCCGAGCAGCTGTATCGCGACATCGGGCGGTATCTGAGCGGCCACCCGGTCATGGCCCGCCGCCAAACCTCCCTGTACCGCTTTAATAAATTCGTCGGGCGCAACAAAACGGCCGTTGCATCGGTCAGTTTTCTGATTGTGATTTCGGTGCTTTTCGGGATTTTTTCCTGGATGCAGCACCTCGAAACCGCCCGTGAACGCGACATCGCCGAATCCGAGCGCGACAAGGCGCTCATGCTGGCCGGATTCATGGAACGGCTGTTCGACGCCTCCAATCCCTACAACCCTGAACCCGAGCGCATCGACACCCTGCGGGCTTTTGAGCTGCTGCAGCGCGGGGCCGAAACGGCCGAAACCGAGCTTGCCGGCCGCCCGGAAATCCAGGCGCAGATGTACCGGTCGGTCGGGAATGCCTACCGGGGGATGGGACTGTTTGAAGAGGCCGATACGTATTTGTCCAGGGCGCTTGAACTGAGAAAAGATGCACCCGGTGTGGACGTGAACGAGCTCCTTGACAGCTATGCCGACCTGGGTTTTCTGCACTATGTGCAAGGCCGGTTGGTGGAATCGGAATCGTTGCTGCGCGAGGCACTGGAACTGGCTGATACGCATCAGGAAGTCAGTGACATCCAGCTCGCCAATGTCATGCACACGCTGGCGGTGACGCTTTCGGTGCGCACAAAATGGGACGAGGCGGAGCCGTTGTTCCGCCAGGCGCTCCAGATAAGGAAACATGCGTTCGGCGATATCCACCAGGAGGTGGCAGCCACACAAAGCGCCATGGCAACCCTGCTTTCAGATTTGGGCAAGCAGGAGGAAGCGCACGCCCTGCTGCGGGAGTCGGTCCGGGTGCGGCGTGAGCTGTACGGTGACAACCACCCGTCGGTTGCCATCGGTCTGAACAACCTGGCGGTGGAGCTGCGGTCGGCGCGGCAGTTTGACGATGCAGAAGAAGCGGTGCGAGAGGCGCTGCGAATTAACCGCACCAACCTGGGGGACGAACACCTTTATGTTGCCCAGAACTTGCAGCTTCTGGGTTCGATCCTGCGGTTCAAGGGCGAACTAGAAGGGGCAGAGCAGAATCTGAGCGAGTCGATCGCGCTCTACCGGCAGTACCATGGCGAAGATCATCCGGGTCTGTCGATCGCCTTGTTCGCCTATGCCGGCTTGCAGATGGCCCTCGACCGGCTGGAAGAAGCCGGGGCGGCACTTAACGAATCGCTGCATATTGAGCAGCTGGTCGACGAGGTCTCCGGATATGCCATTGCCACACGGCTGTTTCGGCTGGGCACCGTCCAATACCGGATGGGAGACTATGCGAAAGCACTCGAATCGGTCTCGGAATCGGCCTCATTGCTTGAGGGAATACTCCCGTCCACGCATCCCCGAGTGGTGCATGCCCGCAACAGACAGGCGTTGATCGCAAGTCAGCTGGGATATGTGGCAGATGCGGAATCCATCCTCACGGAAGTATATACCGCGCTCATGGAAGAGCATGAGCATGACCACCCGCTGGTGCAGCGCACCCTTGGAAAGATAGTGACGTTGTACCAGTCGGAAGGTGATAAGGAGAACGTTGCGTACTACGAAGCGCTGTTGGAGTGATCCGCAGCCCATAAGGCGTGGGTCGATCGCCTGGCGCCTGAACGGTGGCAGACTCTGGATCGGTTCCGGATCCTTACCTCCAACTTATTTTCAGTAAGCGTGCTTGTTTCAGCAACCGCATTTTTTTTCAGCAACCGCGAATGCACCTACTTCTTTTTCTTCGGCGGCGTACCCAGATGCACCCCTTCGCCGTACGCTTCGGCCACCGCTTCCATCACGGTTTCCGAAAGGGTTGGATGGGGATGGACGGCCTGTATGATCTCCTGCCCCGTCGTTTCCAGATCCCGTGCGACTACCACTTCGGCAATCATGTCGGTGACATCGGCTCCGATCATGTGGCATCCCAACCACTCGCCGTATTTCTCGTCGAAGATGACCTTCACAAAACCGTCGGTTTGTCCGGCGCCGACCGCTTTGCCGTTGGCCTGGAAGGGGAACTTGCCCACTTTGATCTTGTGGCCGGCTTCTTTGGCCTTCTCCTCGGTGAGTCCGACCGAGGCGACCTGCGGCTGACAATAGGTACAGCCCGGAATGTTCTCGTAGTTGATAGGCTGGGGATCGTGTCCGGCGATCCGTTCCACGCAGCGCAACCCTTCATGCGAAGCCTTGTGCGCAAGCCAGGGCGCTCCGGTCACATCGCCGATGGCATAAATGCCCTCGACATCGGTCTGGTAGGTCTTGCGGTCCACCTTGATCGCGCCTTTTTCGATCTTCACGCCGACATCCTCGAGCCCGAGCCCCTCGACATTGCCGACCACTCCTACGGCCGACAGGACCACGTCGGTTTCAATTTTCTTCTTGTCCTTTTTGGTCTTGATGGTGACTTCGAGTTTCTTGCCTTTCTTGCCGACCTTCTCGACCGTGCTCTCGGTGAGGATGTTCAACCCTTTTTTCTTGTAAATTTTCTCGAGTTCCTTGCTGATCTCGGCATCTTCCACAGGCAGAATGTTTTTCAGCATCTCCACGACCGTCACTTCCGTTCCGATGGCGTGATAGAAATAGGCGAATTCAATGCCGATCGCCCCGGCACCCACGATCACCATTCGCTTGGGCTGCTTCTCCAGCTTCATGGCGCCCTCCGAGTCGATGATGGTTTTGCCGTCAAACTTCAGGTTGGGCAGCTCACGCGGACGTGCACCGGTAGCGATTATGAAATGCTTTGCCTTAACCTTGTCAACCTCTTTCTCCTTGTCGTCGAGGACCTTCAATTCACTTTTCGATGCGAAAACGCCTTTACCTTTAATAACCTCGATCTTGTTGGTTTTCATAAGGAACTGAACGCCCTTGCTCATCTTGGTGGCGGCGTTCCGGCTGCGCTTGATGATCTTCGGAAAGTCGGTTTTCACGTCACCGGCAGCAAAACCGTAGTCGCCGGCATGCTGAAGATACTCCGCTACCTGTGCCGACTTAAGCAGCGCCTTTGTCGGGATGCATCCGATATTCAGACACACGCCGCCCAGGTCGCCTTTTTCCACAATTGCTGTTTTCAAGCCAAGTTGACTGGCACGGATGGCCGACACATAGCCGCCGGGACCCGAGCCGATCACACACACATCAAATTCTTTCGCCATAATGGTAGAGTCGGTTTAGTTGGATTTGTTATTCAGAAAATTCGCAATGATCTCATTTCCGGATGATCACCTTTCCGCTGTCCGCATTCTGTTGTTTGTACAACACAACCGCGCGGCAATTTACGCATAATCCATGATTTTATCAGAGAACGTTCTATATTGTTCACCCGTTCTCAGTAGTAGGACAGCAGTTCAGAACAGCATCAACAGTAGGTATAACACTCCATGGGAAAAAATATATCCGGGATTTTCAAGAAAAGCAGATTATCTGATTCGGTACGGTTTCCACCGTTGCGAAATAATGATAAGGGCGAGCCGAGAAGGATGGGGCTGGAGATCGAATTTTCCGGACTGACAATCGACCGCATCGTATCGCTTGTCGTGATGTGCTACGGCGGGAAACCGGAAGCGGAGAGCGACTACAAAAAGTATGTCAAAGACACGCGGCTGGGCGATTTTACGATCGAACTCGACTGGATGCTCCTGCAGAAACTTGCCAGAACAGATTACGCAGGAATACTGGGGAAAGAGGTCGGCCTCGAAATAGATTTACGATGGCAGAAGAGAGTAGAAAAATTATTGGCATCAACAGCTGAACCCTTTGTTCCATATGAGGTTTCATTTCCTCCTGTAACGTTTAAACAGATTGCTGATCTGGAGGAGCTGCGCAAGGCGATTTACCGGATGAAGGGCAAGGGTACCTCGGCATCACCCTTCAACGCATTCGGGCTCCACATCAATCCGGAAATACCGTCACGTGATCCCGGATCCATTCTGCGATACCTCCAGGCGTTTCTGCTGCTGTACGAATGGCTGCGCCTCTCCCACGAAATTGACATCATGCGCGATATCACCCCGTTCATCGATCCGTTTCCGGATAAGTACATAATCGGTGTCCTGGATCCGGAGTACCGGCCCGATGCCGCAAAGCTGATCGACGACTATATGAAGTACAATCCCACGCGCAACCGTCCGCTGGACATGCTGCCGCTCTTTGCATGGATGGATGGGAATCGCGTCCATCGCCGGCTTGGCGATGAGCTGATCCGGGCGCGCCCCACATTTCACTACCGGCTGCCCAACAGCTCCATTGATGACCCGGAATGGACATTCACACGTGAGTGGAACGTATGGGTGGAGGTGGAGCGTCTGGCGGAGTCCGGCGAAAAGATGGAGGAAATGCAGCAGATTTATCTTGAGAGGAGGCGCCATCCGATCAAAACCTGGACGGATGTATGGCTGCGCGAGGTGCGAACACGAATTTTTGATTAGGAGGTGAGCGTGGCGATACGGAAGAACAAACCGGTGGTCTGGGTCTCGGGTCCGGACAAGGGCGGGACGGCTGCCTGGCTGGCTACGCGCTATTCCGTGCGGAGGAGCGGGGGCAGGCCGATACGGGTGACGCCGTCGACAGTTGAGAAAGTCAGGAAAAAAACGATGAGGAGAATCCGGGAGGATGTACCTCACGCCCTGATTCTGGGTGGCGGAGCGGACATCGATCCGGTGCATTATGAAGAGCTGATCACGGATTTGAAAAACATCCGCACCACGCCTGATCCGAATGAACCTAAGGGTCAGCGGATCTGGACCCTCCTGTTGGCACCGTTTTTCGGTTTGCTGCGCAAGATGTTCAGTGCGGGTGCGATTGCGGTGGACCAGGCGCGTGATGACCTGGAGTGGCGGCTGCTGAAGGAGGCAATCCGGGCGGGCATTCCGGTGCTGGGCATCTGCCGTGGCGCGCAGCTGATCAATGTCTTCCACAAGGGCACGCTCTATCAGGATCTGGCAACGTATTACCGCGAGCGACCCAATATCACGACCATCTACCCGCGGAAGGAAGTGCATATCGACTCCGGGAGCCGGCTGTACCGGATTTTCGGTGAGGAGTCCATCCGGGTGAACAGCCTGCACAACCAGGCGGTGAAAGAAACGGGAGAAGGGATTGTGGTGGTGGCCAGGGAGAAGGCAGGTTGGATGTTGCGAGAAGATTCGGCTGCGAATGCGAATGTGAATTTGGATGAGATTGTCACAATTTTGGGTGAAGCTGATATGCCAGCAGATGGTATGCCGCCCGCCCTGCCGGGGATTGCCCAGGCCATAGAGCGGCGCGACTACGATTTCATGATTGGCGTTCAGTGGCATCCGGAGTATCTTCCCCAGGTTCCGTCGCAAAGACGGCTGTTTGATGAACTGGTACGATATGCTATTTTGCACTGTGATGCCGGAGAGCAGCGCGCCACAGCGAAAGATGCCGCCGGACCGTCAGACGCCGGACAGATAGTCCGGCAGGACAGCAACAACAGCAAATCGGAAGAATGAACGAACGGAATGATCAGAAACCGGAGTTGCAGCAGGATTCGTCGGAACGCAATAGCCGGCAGGATAAGCCGGAAGCGGAATCCAGGGAACCCACGAAATCCTCCCGAAAAGAGGAGCTGCGCGACGAGCACGGGCACCGCTATCTCTCGCCGGAGGCGATCAATGCCTGGCGGATCGGGGGTGCACTCGGTTCACTGATCTACTGGCTCATTCCGCTCGGGTACGGAGCGCTTGCCATGGGCGGGGATATGTGGCCCGAATGGCCGGCGTATGTTTTGGGGGTCATTTTTCTGACCTTCACCATGATGGAGGCCACAGTCATCCCGTGGATCCGATGGAAACGCTGGCGCTATCATGTGGATCACAACGAAATCGACTTGCGGCGCGGTTTGTTTGTCGTGACGCGCACACTGATCCCGATAAAGAGGGTGCAGCATGTGGATACGCGTCAGGGTCCCGTTTATCGGCAGTTTGGCCTGGCTTCGGTCACAGTGACCACGGCCGGCGACACCCATGAGATACCGGCACTTTCGGAGCCGGTGGCTGATGAATTGCGCAGCACCATATCCGAATACGCACGGATCGCCCGGGAGGATTTGTGACGGAGGCCGTATCATGACAGAGGAACATCCATCGTCCGGAAAATCGTCATCAGATGTGCCGAAGTCATCAGATGCGTCGAATGCATCTGGCGCGTCGAATGAATCTGGTGCTCCGAAGTCATCGGATGCACCAAATGAATCTGGGTCGTCGAATGTATCAGATGCCTCGCAAGCAACTGATGCACCGCATGCAGCCGATATCCCCAATGCATCAGGCATTTCGATAACGCAACCGCGGCGGCAACACCCTGTCGCCACCATGACGTTTGTGTTCCGGACATTACGCGAGCTGATCGTCCCGATTATTCTGATATTTTTTTTGGGCCAGGGCGGCAATTCGCCTCTGTTCACCTGGTGGGGAATTTCACTGATGCTGCTGGTGCTTTTTGTCACCGGTTTTGTCAACTGGCTGCGATTTACCTGGCGGGTGGAGGAGGGCGAGCTGCGCATTGAACAGGGCCTGCTGGTCAGAAAAAAGCGGTATGTGCCGCGGGACCGCATCCAGGCCATTGACATCAGCTCGGGGCCGCTGCAGCGCATGTTCGGACTCGTGCGGCTGAACGTGCTCACGGCGGGCGGATCGTCGCCGGAAGCTCAGATCAGTGCGCTGTCCCGGAGTGATGCGCAGGCCATTCAGGATGCCCTCCAGGTGGAAATGCGCAGTCCGGATTCGGTTGAAAAGGAATCGACGTGGCCGGTTTATCGTATCACGCGCAAGCGTTTGTTGCTGGCGGCCAGCACCGCGGGAAGTTTTGGCGTGGCACTTTCGATCGTGGGTACCGTCATGGCTCAGATCAACCAGGTCGTCAGTGAAGAGCAGATGATCGATTTTCTCGAATCCTGGATAGGCGGCACCAGCGTTGAGTTCTGGGTCACGTTTGTCGTGCTGGCGGTGCTCGCGGCGTGGCTGCTCTCCCTGTTTGGGACGCTGCTGCGGTTTTCCGGATTCACCCTTTCGCGTAACGGCCGGGAGTTGTATATACGGCGCGGTCTGTTTGAGAAGAAGCAGATCACCATTCCGTATCACAGGATTCAAGCGGTAAGAGTGGTCGAGGGGATCCTGCGTCAGCCGTTCGGTTTTGCTATGGTATATGTGGAAAATGCGGGATTTGGGGATGAGGGCGGCAAGACGACGGTTGTCTTTCCGCTGCTGCGCAAGAGGGAGTTGCATACGTTTATGGAGGAGATGCTGCCGGAGTATGATGTGCAGCTCCCCGGTGTGCGTCCACCCGGCCGTGCCTTCCTGCGCTATCAGATCCGGACGGTCGTGCCGGCGCTGATGGCGGCGTCAACACTGGCATGGTTTATGGAAGTATACTGGCTTATTCCTGTCATTTTTATGGCAGCCGCGCTGATGGCATACATCCGCTACCGCGACGCGGCGGCCGGCTTCGAGGAGAAGAACGGGTTCATGCGGTTTCGCCGGCTGGCACGGACTACCGTCATGTTCCAGCGCCGCCGGGTGCAGTCGCTCTCGGTAATGGCCAACTGGTTCCAGCGCCGCAAGAAACTCTGCTCGGTGCAGGCGGTTGTGGCGTCCGGCAGCAGCGGGGCGGTATTCCGCGTGGATCATCTTGATGAGTCGGTGCGCAATGAGTGGCTGGGCTGGTACGGGGCGGATCATTCGGTCGACCGTCCGGAGTTGCCCGCCGGAACCTGGCCTGACTGGCGCGCGGATGGGCCGGTCTATGAGACATGAAAAGTCGATAATCCAGCTGGCCTGACCGAATTTTTTTTTCTGAAAACTTCAGAAATCTGTCAATTCGATAATATTTACACCGGACCGAGCATCTCCTCCATCACCCGGTTGGTCCGTGCTGCCGAAATGCCGGTGCTCGGGCACTTGAATCCGGATGTGCTTCCCGGAATGTTGCCGATGGATTCTCCGGCAGGGGTCTTTTCCTTTTTGAGACGGGCGTCCCGGCTATCCGGGTCATCTGCATTCAGCCGGGTCATCAGGTCACTCACGATCGTTTCGATCAATGGCTGCTGGATGTGCTCGGGCATGTCAAAATGAAACCGGATCGTGCCGGGGGCGATGTGCTCTGACTGTCCGGGTGATGGGGCCGAAGAGGCTGAATGGGGTGATGTGGCAGAAGGAGCCGAAGAGGCTGAAGGGACCGCATGGGTTGATGGGGATGATGGGACCGTATCATCCGGTGGCTGGTTTGCGGGGGCATATGACGTTTTACCGGGAGTATCCGTTTTCAGATCCAGATAATAATCGGAAAAAGTTGGATAGTGAATTTCACCTTTGCTGCCGGTGATGATGGTCAGATCGGTGGTCGCACTTTCCGCAGCGGTGAAGCACCAGCTGCCGGTTCCATGAACACCGTTCTCGAAACGGAATGTGCCGGTGACAATATCCTCGGCTTTGTATAAACCCGCCTGGTTGGAGGAGAAGCCGTGCACATCCGCAATCGGACCCAGCAGATAATCCAGGAAATCCAGTTGATGCGAGGCAAGGTCGTAAAAATACCCGCCTCCGGCAAGGTGCGGGTTCACCCGCCAGTTTGCCGGGTCGCGATCGGTAGCCGGGTTTGCCGGCTTGCTCATCCGTATACTGACCGAGCGGACGTCACCGATAACACCGCCATCAACCAGTTCTTTTATTTTCCGGTAGTTCGGGAGCATCCGCCGGTAGTAGGCGACAAAAAGGGGTACGCCGGCCTGCTCGCAGACATCGATCATTTCCTGGCACTCGCGCCAGGTCCTGGCCATCGGTTTTTCGACATAGACCGGCTTTCCGGCAGCGGCAGCTTTGCGGGTAAGCTCCAGGTGCACATGCGGCGGCGTGGCGATATAGACCGCATTGATTTCGGGATCGGCCAGCAGAGCATCGGCGTCATCATACCAGCGCGGCACATTGTGCAGTCTGGCATATTCCCGTGCTTTTATTACGTCACGCCGCATAACCGCTGCCAAGCGCGAACCCGGAATTTTATTCATGGCCGGAGCGCTCTTTACTTTGCATACGTTGCCAACACCGAGGACACCCCAGTGTATTTTGGTATTGTCTTTCGCGCTCATCGCACCCTCCGCATGGCTGAAGGTAAAACCGGAAGCAGGAATAAAAATCTGAAGAGGTAGATGAGGTCTTTGTACTTGGCTTTCATTTTTATTGGGAACATATCCAATTTATTGAGAACATATCCAATGGCCGCATGGTTGCGAATGGCATGGATTAAGATGAGAATTATGCTCGTTCAATATATTCATTTTATGAGCGAACCGGCATGATGCCTGTGTAATATGCAAAAAACAGGCGATATGCAAGTGAACCCATATGGCATCAGTTTTGTTAACTACATCTGGCAGATCATTTTAATAAAAAAACAAAGCTCGTCTTTGATGTCTATGCAATCCGAAATGCAATCCACTCCCGAAATTCGTTATCCGGAAGTTGCGGTGAACACGTACAAACCGAAAAACCCGGTATCGGTTCCGGTGGTTGAAAACAGGCTGGCCACCCTCGATGTGAGTCCGAATATCATACGTCATATCACACTGGATATGAGCGGCACAGAACTGGAGGGGAATATCCGTTCCGGTCAGAGTATTGGCTGTGTTCCGGAAGGTTTTACCGAGCGGGACGGGAAACCGGCGAAAGTCAGACTGTACTCGGTCTGCTCACCGACCCGGGGCGAGGATGGTGACGGCCGGCTTGTATCGACTACGGTCAAGCGTGTTATTGAGGAGGATCCCGAGACCCAGAACCTTTTTCTGGGACTTTGTTCCAACTACTTGAGCAACCTCCGTCCGGGTGACATGGTGAAGGTTACCGGTCCCAGCGGTAAGCGTTTTGTGCTTCCAGAGAATGTCGACGATTTCAATTATGTCTTTTTCGCAACCGGGACAGGGATTGCGCCGTATCGCGGGATGATCAGCGATCTGCTCGAAAATGGATTCAGCAATCAGGTGGCGCTGATCTTCGGCTGTCCGTACCGCACCGATCTGCTTTATTACACTTTTTTCCGTGAAATGTCGGTAAAACATGAGAATTTTCACTATCTGACATCCATCTCGAGGGAGAGTGTGCGTCCGGATGGCACCAAACCCTATGTGCAGTATCAGCTGATTGATGCACGCGAGGTGCTTCAACCCATTGTGAAGCAGAAAAATACACTGATCTATGTGTGCGGACTCAAAGGGATGGAGCTTGGGCTGTTCAGGATCCTGGCACAGGAAGGGTATGAGGACTATCTGCGGATCGATGATGAAATCAAGGACAAATCGCCCGATTTGTGGGATCGGGAGGATCTCAAAAAGCGGATTCGTCCCTCAGAGCGCATGTTATTGGAAGTGTACTGATCTTTTGCAAATACCCCCGAAAGTGATATTATGACCTGAAGACCGGCCTGAAACAACAAGAATCACTTACATTATTGGAGGTTTCACATGGGGAAAAATCAGATAGTACTCACGCTGCTTGTGGTGTTGCTTGCCGGTGTCAGCGGATGGCTGTGGTCCAGGGTTACCGGACTCGAGAAAGCACTTCAGGAAGCCGGACAGCCTGACTTGTATATGGTCATGAACAGCATGCAGGCCCAGCAGCATAAATTATATTATGCTATTGAAGCAGAAAACGCTGATTTGACGGATTTTTATCTTCATGAACTGGAAGAAGCTTCAGAGGATTTGATCGATGCCGATCTGCACTATGACGGCTACCCGGTTGGAAGGCTTACCGAGAGCATGCTTATTCCGGTGATTGAGGGCATGGAGGATGATCTTGACCAGGGACACTGGGATCGCCTCCGGGAGAAGCGGACCGTTTTGGCGGGGACATGCAATAGCTGCCATGCCGCAACCGATCACGGTTACATTCGCATCACGGAAAGAGGCGAAGTCAATCCCTTTAATCAGGATTTCAGCACCAGGTAGCCGGACGCGTGACGGATCAGCATATGCGGGGAAGCTGCTCGCCGGCAAGCATATCCAGCAGTCGCCTTCCCCCGATTTCGGTATGGAGCACCACCTTGCCCGCGTTCTTGTCCACGACGGTGCCGATGATGGCGC
>SLKA01000121.1 GCA_007134845.1 Balneolales bacterium | reverse complement strand
TCCGGACAAATAACATTGTTTCATTGGGGGGATTGATTTTGGAAAAGACGAATAATCTGTCCTAAATGTACCTAATCATAGAGAATTTGAATATCTTGAAACGTTTTGGACAGCTGTGAAAACATATATAAATAACGTCTCTTCTTTTTATCTTTGGAGATTAATCTGAATTATACGGACACTTATATTGGTACAAAACGAATCTTCCCTGCGCATTGCCATACAGAAAGGCGGGCGCCTCTCAGAAAAAACACTGCTGCTGCTCGAAAACATCGGGCTCGAATTTGACAGCTACAAAAACCGGATTCTGGTTCCCTGCCGCAATTACGATGTAGAGCTGCTGCTGATCCGTGATGATGATATTCCGGAATATGTTCAGGACGGCATCTGCGAACTTGGTTTTGTCGGCCGTAATGTCACGGCCGAAAGCAAGGCCAGCGTCACCGGCCTTCGCGGACTCGGTTTCGGCAAGTGCAGGCTTTCCGTGGCGGTTCCCAAAAACGGCGGTTATCGCTCGCTCAGAGATCTTGAGGGATGCCGCATTGCCACGAGCTACCCGGTTCTGACCCGTGAGCATTTCGAGAAACAGGGCGTGAGCATTGACACCATTGAAATATCCGGTGCGGTTGAAATCGCGCCGACGCTCAATGTGGCCGATGCCATATCCGATATTGTCTCAACCGGCGGCACCCTGAAAACCAACGGCCTGGTCGAACTGGAGACCATCCTTGAAAGCGAGGCAGAGCTGATCCAGACCAACAAGCCGATAGCCAGTCACAAAAAGGACCTCATCCTGAAGTTCCTGATGCGCATCGGTGCGCGGCAGCAGGCCGAAAAAAGCCGGTACATCATGATGAACGCCCCCTCTGGCTCTGTAAGTTATATATGCAAGATCATTCCGTCACTCAAAAGTCCGACCGTGCTGCCCCTCGCAGAAAACGACATGGTCGCCATCCATTCGGTGATTCCGACACACCGGTTCTGGGAGGTGATGGAGGAGCTAAAATCGGCCGGCGCCTCCGGGATTGTCATTCTCCCGATTGAAAACATGATCGTATAATGATGAACACATGGAACTTCAGCTCGCTCGATGAAGAAGCATTGAAGCGTCTGTGCGAACGGCCGCGCATGAACACTGCCGACATCACCGGCATTGTTCAGTCGATCATCGACCAGGTGCGGGAACGGGGTGATGAGGCTGTCCTTGAACTCACTGAAAAATTTGACGGCATGCGACCTGACCCGCTTCTTTGGAGGATCCGGGACCCAGAGCAGATCCCGGTAGATACGGATGTGCGGCAGGCATTTCAGAAAGCATACGAGAATCTGTATCAGTTTCACAAGGCACAGCTTCCCCAGAGCATTGAAGTGCAAACCATGCCGGGTATCATCTGCCGGCGCGAATCGCGTGCGATCGAAGCGGTCGGCCTTTATATTCCAGGCGGGACTGCTCCTTTGCCCTCCACCGTTCTCATGCTCGGCATACCGGCTTCGCTGGCAGGCTGCTCGTACAAAGTTCTGGCCACACCGCCTGACAAATCAGGCAGGCCGCCGGTGGAGGTGGAACTGGCCGCCGCTCTGACCGGCATCACCCATATTTACCTGGCCGGCGGTGCCCAGGCTGTGGCAGCCATGGCCTATGGCACCGGATCGGTGCGCAAGGTGGACAAGATTTTCGGACCCGGCAATCAGTTTGTCACCACCGCCAAGATGATCCTGCAGAACAGTGATGCCCTGGTGAGCATGGATCTGCCGGCCGGCCCCTCGGAGGTTATGGTCGTGGCAGACCACAGCGCCGATCCCGATTTCATCGCTACGGATCTGCTCTCGCAGGCCGAACACGGTCCCGACAGCCAGGTTGTGCTGGTCACGGTCGGACCCTTCGACGCAGCCGGGGTTACCGAAGCCCTGAAGCAGCACCTGGCCGATCTGCCGCGTGCCGACATCGCCCGAAAGGCTCTGGAGCACAGTTTCATTGTGACAACAGACAACAAGGATCAGGCTGTGGATATGATCAACCGTTACGCTCCCGAGCACCTCATCCTCAATCTTGAAAACGCCCGGGACATGATCCCCGCTATCCGGCATGCCGGCTCGGTGTTTATTGGTCCATGGACGCCCGAAAGTGTCGGTGACTATGCCTCCGGCACAAATCACACATTGCCGACCTACGGCTACGCACGCATGTACAGCGGTGTTTCGGTGGACAGCTTCCTGAAATACATCACTTTTCAGGAACTTGACCGGGAAGGGCTCGCAGCCATTGCCCCGGCGGTCACAAAAATAGCCGAAGTGGAGCATTTGGAAGCGCACAAACGGGCAGTAACTGTCCGTCTGCACAATAAAAAGTAGGTTGCCGCGTGCCCATACCGGTCCCTGAAAATTCATAACTTGCACACGCACCAACAGCAGAATCTATGTCCGAGTCAACACAGCCTGAACACAAGTCGACTAACTCTGAATCGACAAACCCTGAATCGACGGTCCCCAAACCGACGAACCCTCAATCAACGAATCCTAATCCGACGAACACCAAATCGACGTTCAATCCGGAACCATGGATCCGTCCGAACATCCGGACACTAACGCCTTATCACGCTGCCCGTGATGATTATCACGAAGGGATCCTGCTGGATGCCAACGAAAACAGTCTCGGCCCTGCTATCCCGACCGATCTGCCATTACATCGCTATCCGGATACCCGGCTGAACGATTTGCGCCAGAAATGGGCCGATTTCCGGGGCATTCGCATGGAGCAGGTTTTTGTGGGTGTGGGTAGCGATGAGGCCATCGATCTGCTGATGCGGGTTTTTTGCGAGCCCGGGAGGGACGAAATCCTGATCACCCCGCCAACCTACGGCATGTACAAGGTAGCGGCGCGCATCAATAATGTGGGAGTGAGCGAGTCGGCACTGAACAAGCACTTCGAACTGGAAGCCCGCGCAGTGCTGTCGCGTGTGACGCAGCACACCAAGATGATCATGATGTGTTCGCCTAATAATCCCACGGCCAATGTCCTGAACCCCGTTGAGATTGAGCGTATTCTCAAGGATTTTAACCGGTTGGTCGTTGTTGACGAGGCCTATGTCGACTTCAGCGACACCGGCAGCTTGTGTCATCTCATGGAGCGTCATCCCAACCTCGTGATCCTGCAGACCCTGTCCAAGTCATTCGGACTGGCAGCCATACGCATGGGTGCGGCGCTGGCACATCCTAAGATTATTGAGTGGATGATGAAGGTGAAGGCTCCCTACAACATCAATCAGCTCACCGCCGATGCGGCCATGCTGGCGTTCGATCATGTCGAAAAGATGCGTGAAAAAGTCCGCAAAATCATCTCCGAGCGAAACCGGCTGGCCGCAGAGCTTGCCAGTCATCCCGATGTCGTCACGATCTTTCCATCTGACACCAATTTTCTGCTGATCCGTATAAAGGATGCCAAAGAGTGGTACAAAAAGCTGGCATCACGCGGTCTAATCGTTCGTTACCGCGGCGATCAGCTCCACTGCGAGGAAACCCTGCGCATCACCGTCGGAACCTCCGTTGAAAATGATCACTTAATTAAAGAGCTTTATGACACCCCGAATGCTTCTGATCATTGAGCCGGATGCGCTGAAACCGGCAGCTGCAAGAATGGAAGTCGATAAATCTGCAACCGCTGAAGCTGCAACCATTGAAGCTGCCCCCATGAGACAGGGCTCACTGGGCTCACTGCTGAAACTGGCAGAGCGGGGCATCCAGCCTGCTTCCGCAGAAAAATTTCCGGATCCGGAAATACAGACACTATTGCATCAGGAAGGGATTGATCTGGTCGATCCCCTCAGTGCGGAATGGAAGGATCAGCCTCTTGAACGGCTGCATATCGTCTCCGGTCCCGGCGGAAAACTGATCCTGCGAAATGAGCAGGATGGTCCTGAATCAACCTTTGACACCTGGAACGATCTGACTGCCCACCTGTCTGGCGGAAGCCGAACTGCAACGCACTTCAGAAAAACAGGTGAAACCGACATATCGGTGAACATCAACCTGGACGGCACTGGCAAGTCTGATATCAGCACAGGCATTCCGTTCTACGATCACATGCTCGACCAGATTGCCCGCCATGGCTATATGGATATTCAAATCTCCTGCCGCGGCGATCTTGAAATTGACGAACACCACACCATTGAGGATACTGCCATCACGTTGGGCGAGGCCATCGGCATGGCGCTGGGCGACAAACGCGGGATCGGGCGCTACGGTTTTGTTGTTGCCATGGATGAAACCCGATCTCTTGCGGCGATTGATCTTTCCGGGCGGCCCTGGTGTGTATTTGAAGGTGAATTCCGCCGGGAAAAGGTTGGCGATTTTCCTGCAGAAATGACCTCCCACTTTTTCCATTCGCTGGCCATGGCGCTTCGGGCGACACTCCATGTGTCCGTGAAAGGTGAAAATGATCATCACAAAATTGAAGCATGCTTCAAGGCGCTGGCACGGTGCCTGCGTCAAGCTGTGGACCGCAACGAGCACTATCGCGACATCCTCCCGTCATCAAAAGGAATGCTATGATTGCCATTATCGACTACAAATCCGGAAATCTCGCCTCGGTATCCAATGCCATGGACCGTCTGATGGCCGATTACCTCATCACCAACAGCATTCCCGCTCTGGACGAGGCTGATGCCGTGATCTTTCCCGGGGTGGGCCATGCCGCTCCCGCCATGAAAGAACTTCATCAGGACGGATTGGTTACCTGGCTCAAAAATACCCGAAAGCCGGTTCTGGGAATTTGTCTGGGCATGCAGCTGCTGTATGAGTCCACCACCGAGGGTCCGACCGAAACTCTGGGCATCCTTCCGGGTCGCCTGGAAAAATTCGACGCGTCACAACACAAGGTCCCGCATATGGGGTGGAACACCGTCACCATGCAACCTGATCACCAGAATCACCCCCTGCTGCGGTACATTGCACCGGAGACGCATTTTTATTTCGTTCACAGCTATTTTGCACCCATGACCGGCCACACCGTCGCCACTTCGCATTATGCTGCAGGCCGTTTTACCGCCATCGCTGCCCGCGACAACTTCATGGGCGTTCAGTTTCATCCTGAAAAATCGGGTCCGGCCGGCGAACAGCTCCTCCGCAATTTCACAGAACTGGTACACGGGGGAATGCGGTCGGTTTCGGCCTGAAAATGCGGTCGGCTCCAGCCTGAAAATGCAGTCGGCTCCAGCCTGCATCTGCGGTTCGAGCCAACGCACCGGCCGGTCTTTTTCAGATCATTATTCGGTTTTTGGGCACATCATTTCGTATCTTGTTTTCTTTGACTGTAACCTTCTTACTTTCTGTTCGGAATGTCCGATAAACCTCGTGACTATTGTGGGATTTTCGGGATTTTCAATCATCCTGAAGCGGCAGTGTACACCTATTACGGGCTTCACGCCCTGCAACACCGCGGCCAGGAGTCTGCCGGCATCGTGACTTCCTGGTTCGATCCCCAAAAAAGCCTGCCGGTCATGCCTCAGCACAAAGGCTTTGGACTGGTTCTGAGTGTATTCGAGAACCAGGATATTTTCACCGATAAGCTGCACGGGAATTCGGCGATCGGACACAACCGCTACTCCACATCCGGATCGCCGATCAATGCCTCCAACATCCAGCCGTTCCGTGTGCATTATAAAAACGGCAACCTTGCCATTGCGCACAACGGCAACCTGACCAATGCCGCACAGTTACGCCAATCGCTTGAAACGCGCGGAGTCATTTTTCAAAGCACCTCCGACACCGAGCTGATCCTCCATCTGATTTCTCACAGTGACAAATCCACCCAGATCGATCAGATCATGGATGCACTGAAGCAGATTGAGGGGGCATACTGTCTGGTGCTGCTGACCGATGACAAGCTTATTGCCGTCAGGGATCCCAATGGATTTCGTCCGCTTGCACTTGGAAAAAAGGATGCCACCTGGGTCGTTGCCAGTGAGACCTGTGCGTTTGATATCAATGAAATCAGCTATGTACGTGATGTGCAGCCCGGTGAAGTCCTGATCATCGACCGCGAGACCCTGGAAAGCGACGAACCGCGCTCTCTTAATCTGGAACGGTTGCCGCAAACCGGTGTAAGCCAGTGCATTTTCGAGTATGTCTATTTTTCAAGGCCAGACAGTCTCATTTTCGGTGAAAACACCGACAAGGTCCGGCGCAAAACCGGCAAATACCTCGCCAGGGAGCACCCCATCCCCGCTGTCACATCCACCCGGACCGACAAGCAGCCAATTGTTATTTCCGTACCCGACTCCAGCAACACGGCCGCACTCGGGTATGCACACGAAAACCAGAAGCAGGGGCACGATTGCAAATACGAAATAGGCCTTATTCGCAATCACTACGTCGGACGCACCTTCATTTCTCCGGGACAGGCCTCACGTGATCTGAAGGTACGCACTAAGTTCAATACCGTTAAAGGTGTGCTCAAGGACCGGGTAGTTTTTCTGGTGGATGATTCCATTGTCCGGGGCACTACATCCGCCCATCTGGTCCAGATGATCAGGAGTGCGGAACCCAGGGAGATTCATTTCATGGTTGCCTCCCCGCCGATCGTTCATCCCTGTTTTTACGGTATGGACTTTCCAAGTCCCGAAGAGCTGATTGCCAACCGATACGATCAGGACCCGGAAAAAATTGCCCGGGTGATCGGCGTTGATTCGCTTAGATATTTGTCCTCCGAAGGACTTGTTCAGGCAGTCCGCGAAGCCCATCCGGACGGTGCGGGCTATTGCACCGCCTGTTTTACAGGCGATTATCCCGTGCCGGTTCCTTCACAAATGCGAAAGGAAGAAAACGAATATTATTGAGTCGCGTGACGGTCCCGGATGGACATCATCATCACCTCCAAAAAATGCAAGTATAAAGAATGCGGATCGTAAAAGCAGAGTACCTGTTGAGCGCACCGGATCTGTCTGTTTGTCCGACCGACGGCAAGCCTGAAATCTGTTTCGCAGGGAGGTCCAATGTTGGCAAATCATCGGTCATCAACGCGCTAACCCGCCGCAAGAAACTGGCCCACACCAGCAATTCACCCGGCAAGACCCGGAGCCTGAACTACTACACCATTGATGACCAGTGGTACCTTGTGGATATGCCGGGGTACGGTTATGCCAAGATATCCAAGAAGGAGCAGTCCCGCTGGGGCCGGGAAATGAAACGCTATCTCCTTGAGCGGGAAACCCTCCGACTGGTCGTGCTGCTGATCGATATCCGTCACAAGCCATCTGCACTGGATGAGGAGTTTATATTCTGGCTGGGTGAACATCAGATCCCGTTCTGCATCATTCTGAACAAGGCCGACAAAATCTCCAAAAACAACATTACCCGGCAGGAATCGGCTGTCATGCGCCTTCTGAACGAAATGAATATTGATGTACCCGTCTTCACGGTTTCGGCACTCAATCCCGATATGCTAGACGATTTTTTCCGGTTTGCCATGGAATTTGTGGAGGAAAACGCATAAGAGGAGGAAACACGATGATCGCTTGCTTTTTTTGACTGATGGCATGTTGATCACAATAGCATTTTGATCCTTGTTGATCATTATTGATAATTAGCGCGGTAATATTCCTGCAGAAATGCTACTTTTTACCCAGATAAAACCTCACCCATCTCGTCCGAATTTACGTATTAACCAATTGCCTATTAACCAATTACGTATCAATAAATTACATATTAACCAATTTTGATCATGGTTTACAAAGCACTTTTACTGGATGGCGTCGATGCCATCTGCGGTGAAATATTAAAAGAACGCGGTTTCGAAGTTACCGATGCTCCCAAAATGTCCGCTAAAGATCTCGATGAGGTCATTGGTGACTATCATGTCATGGTTGTGCGCAGTGCGACCAAAGTCACGCCCAAACTTCTCGAAAAAGCGAAAAACATGAGGGTGGTTGGCCGCGCGGGCGTCGGTGTGGACAATATCGATCTTGATGCAGCGACCCGGAATGGGGTGCTGGTCATGAATACACCCGATGGCAATACCATATCCACCGCGGAACACACTTGCGGGCTCATTCTTGCCCTTTCGCGGAATATCCCTGCCGCTGTGGCCTCGCTCAAGGAACGGCGCTGGGATCGCAAGAAATACCTTGGCACCGAAGTGCACGGCAAGACCCTTGGGGTAATTGGTCTCGGCAAGATCGGATCGAATGTGGCAACGCGGATGAAAGCATTCGGTATGACGGTGATCGGTCAGGATCCGTTCACCACGCATGAGCGTGCTGCGGAAATGGGTGTCGAGATGATGGATATCGACGACATTCTTGCAAAGGCGGATTATCTCACCGTCCACACTCCCCTCACCCTGCAGACCCGCGGTCTTATCAGTAAAAAAAATGCCAAAAAGATCAAACGGGGCATGTTTCTGGTCAACTGCGCGCGGGGCGGGATTTTTGAAGAAAAAGATCTCATTCCGATGCTGGATGACGGCATCATAGGAGGTGTCGCACTGGATGTTTACAGCCAGGAGCCGCCGACTGAAAAGATTTTGGATATCCTGAGTCACCCACGCATTGTATGCACGCCGCATCTGGGCGCATCCACCCAGGAGGCGCAGGGAAAAGTGGCCGAGCAGATCGCCACGCAAATCGCCGACGCCATCGAGCAAAAAGGGTTTGTAGGAAGTTTGAACGGCAAGTCCATTGCACTAAGCACCAACAAGGAGGTTCAGCCGTTCCTGGAACTGGCTGAGCGATTTGGCCGCCTGCTTTCACAGATAGCGCCCAAACACATCAAAGAGCTCTCCATCACCTATACCGGCACCTGTGCCAATCATTCGCAAGTTCTTACCGATTCACTGATCAGCGGCTTTATGAAAGGCAGTGTGGACGAAGTGGTGAACCTGATCAACGCCCGGTACCATGCCGAGTCGCGCGGTCTGAAAATCTCGGAGACACAGAGCAGGGAAACCAAGACTTATTCCGATCTGATTACTGTCGATCTGGGTCCGAAAGCCGAGTATCGCAAACTGTCGGCAACTCCATTCGGTGAGGGTGACTACCGGATCGTCAGCATCGACGATTTCAGCATTGAGATCCACATGGAGGGCGAGATCATCATATACCGCAACATCGACAAACCGGGTATGCTTGCAGCGACAAGCGGTGCACTGGCCCAGCACAACATCAATATTGCCTCGCTCAGCCTGGGACGCGACCTTAAAAACAAGCAGGCCATAACCGCCTTTACGGTCGACACCAAGCTGGACCAGAAAGACCTGGAGTACATCGATCAGATCGATGGCGTGAACGTGGTCAAATACGCCAGTCTGTAATCTGCCAGTATTTGACCACGTTTACGTCAGCCGCCTTTGCATACAAATCCCATCAGCCCGGCACCATGTCCAACAAGCTGAAATAAGGATTTGAGCTATAGCTCATCGCGATTCTCTACTTTAACGGGACCCGCTCTGTGGCCAAACATCGCCAGCACTTGGTTGACTTTGTCGAACCGCACACTGGCAAGAGCAACCTTACTTTATATCATAACGGGTATGAAAATAAAACAAACACAAATTATATACCCTGGAAGGTATTAAGGCACAACATTTTTCAGGGTATCACAAGCAGGTTGGCCACGGCAAGGATCATCCAGGCGACCGTTATGGTGGCCATCATCTGCTCGGTGTTCAGGGGATGTCCGGCAAGCCGGTAGACAAGCCACGGCAGTGCGGCAGCACCGAGTGAAAACGCAAAATGTCCCAGTACGCTGGATAACAGTCCGGCCGATGTCACCTCATACGAGGTAATGACCGAAACAACCAGGGTGGCGGACAGCAGCACTGTCCACCACCATTTATGGTTGCTGAACAATTTCATTTCCACGCTCCCGCACTACTTCTCGTTCATCTCGAGGTAGTACATCCACTGGAAGTACTCGAACGGCATGATCACCAGCGGATTGGCATTGTTGTCGATCATCAGCTCAAGATACTCCCTTACAGGGTCTTTATGTTTGATTTCAGGGGGATCGGAAGCAAATACACGGCCCAGCAAGAACGGCAGCGAGAACGGCTGCGGCTCGGGGCCTTCGACGATTTCAACCTTGTCGCCCGGACGGATGCCCGCCTTCTCTTTGGCGATCTTAATGGCCGTGTAGAGACTGCCGATTTCATCAGCCAGCTGCCGGTCAATGGCATCGGCTCCGGTCCAGACACGACCCGCTGCCACCTCTTTGATCGCATCAAACTCGGCATCGCGACCATCCGCCACATGTTCAATAAACTGATCGTACAGCATATTCACCCGGCCGGTCAGCCCTTCGCGCTCCTGCGCAGTAAGCGGCCGGTTCGGCAGACTCAAACCGATGAGCGGCAGTGTGGGACCAAAGGAAAGATCAGCCGACTCGCCACGCTTAACCTGGTCGGTGTGCAGTCGCAGATGGCGGCTCATCCCGTCATCCCAAATCCAACCCGATATCACCCCGATGCTGCCGGTTACTGTATTCGGCGCCACGACGATGGTGTCGGCATACATGGAGATCCAGTATCCTCCCGATGCCGCCACCCTGCCCATGGAGACGATCACCGGCTTCACTTCCGAGGTCTTGTGCAGCTCCTCGGCCACCAGGTCCGACGCCAGCGGATCCCCGCCGGGTGAATCGGCCCGCATGACCACGGCCTTGACCGAGTTGTCGTTGCGTGCCTCCCGAATCGCAGATGAAAGCGCCCGCGCCCGAATTCCGGTTTCGTTCATGGTCGGGCCCTCGGCATAGAACACAGCGATCTTCTTCGTCGGACCCCATTGATCATCACGGGGCTTGTTATAGACATAGAGTTCACCAGGACCTACACGGTCTTTCTTGCCTCCCTCCAGTTTTTCGATGATGTCACTGACATCGGTATAGCGCGCCAGTGTGTCTACGATGCCCGCATCCACAAGATCACTAGGGGAAAGGGCGATGCCGCGGTTGATCAGTGAATCGAAAGCGTCTTCGGTGATGCCTCGTCCATCGATCACATCCGCCTTCACCAGATCGTAAAACCCGTCAATGATCGCCTGGCGCTGTTCGCGGTCCGCATCGGACATTCCGGTTCGCGAAAGTGCTTCAAAAGCGGACTTGA
Organism: Balneolales bacterium; assembly: GCA_007134845.1. GTDB lineage: Bacteria > Bacteroidota > Rhodothermia > Balneolales > Natronogracilivirgulaceae > SKNL01. Next base: position 17,829 of record SLKA01000121.1, on the reverse strand, counting down.
ATTCCATTTCGCGAAACTCATCCACTCCGATACCGATAGCCGATAGCATATCGGCAAGGTAGGTGGATCCGGTGACATACCCGGGAATGACCAACCCGCCGTAGGGATCCATGATCACATAATCGGCCACCGATGCCAGATGGAAGATATTCATTCCGCCCCGCTCGACATAGACGATGACCTTCTTGCCGGATGCCTGCGCCTCTTTGAGCGCCGACCGGATCTCCCAGGTTTTTGCCTGATCAATCTGCATGCGGGTCGTATTAACCACAATCCCTGAAACCGAGGGATCGGCGGCGGCCTTATGGATCTGGTCGAGAGTGGTCAGATACGTCTGACGCTGATCCATGAACTGATAGGTCTGATACGGAAGTCCACCCTGAATGCCGACATTTACATAATGCTTGTCTTTGCGGAAAAAGCTGTCGAAAATATTGCGGTCCATCGCACCGGCGCGAATGCTGTAGGTATTGTATCGATGATTTCCGTCGGTATCGCGGTGCGCCTGATAACTTGCACCGGCACGTCCCAGACTGAACTGTACGCCGGCCGTGAAGCCCATGTCGTCGATATAGCGGCCTGTGAAGCGCACACCCGGAATCGCCTCGATGGCAGCTCCGGCTGACCAGCGTCCGTCAAAAAAATCATTTGCCCCCTCACCAACGGCATAATCGCCGAACAGCGTCAGGAGCGGGGTGCCGAGCGGACGAACTGCCAGATCCGCAACCGCTTCATAATACTCATAATTGAAAGTGGCCGTGCCTGTGAGTCCAACTGAGATGAACTCTGCAGGTCGAAACAGGGTGCCCATTGTAAAATTCGCCCTCAGGTCCTGTGGAGCCGTATTCCCCCGGTACCAATTGATGGCAAAGCCGGCGGCGGCAGCGTCCGTCCCGCCACCGAAAGCAATCCGGTAGTCCCGGAACCGCACATCATCAAAATCATTGTTGAAAAAACTGAACGAAAAGCCGGGTGAACCGGAGATCAGGCCCCATCGGCCAATATCGCCCGCAAATTTGTCGCTGGTCCAGTAAAAGGCCATATCCGGCTGATGCAGATACTGAAGCAGCGCCGGGTTGTCGTAGCCATACAAGCCGTAGGTCATCGCCCCGGGTGCGGCCATCAGAAAATCTGTGCGTTCGTAATAGCGCTCAAACCCGATGCGCGTCTGTGCAGACAAAGCTGCGCCTGTGGCTGTGACCATCAGCAGAGCGAGCAAGAGGGTGCGTATAGTTTTGTTCATAATAATTGCTTTGGTTGGCAGAAATAATCAATTCAGAGGATCCTCGACCTTGCATCATCCTCAACCTTGCATCATCCTCAACCTGGCATCATCCTCAACCTGGACGATATTTCCATCCGCAGCGCCGATGGGGCCATGAATCGACAGGCCATGAGTTGACAGGTCATAATCAGGGTGATGCATTGGCTGTACATTGTTATCAATCCCGAATGATACGTTTATTCCGGACGGAAAGTTTCATTCATCCGGCATTAATGGAATGATGCAGGCGGAACGGGTGAATAGCCTTCGGAATCCAGAAAAGTCCCTGTAATCGCTTTCTTCATCAGCTTGTTTGATTTATTAATAATATCGGTTCCTTTGATGCCTGCCGGCACACCATGCAATATCGCAATATCCCCCGATTCTTTCAAAAAGAGCATAAGCCGACTCCCATTCAGACATGGTCCTCCGGCTTGCAATTGAAGACATCTACTCGTAATTTTCTGTGTTTAAATATCACAGGGACACCTTACTCTTCTAATTATTATTACACAAGCTTATGCCTGAACTATTAGCGAATAAAGAGTTACAGCAATACGAAAAAATACAGACCAGAGTATACACCTCTGCAGAAGAGCCATCAAAACTTGCGGCCGATGAAATCGCCGGACTGATACGCTCCCGGCAGGAAGAAAACCGACCCGCCGTCCTCGGACTCGCCATCGGGCCTTCAACTCGCGAAGTGTACAAGGAGCTTGTCAGGATGCATAAGGAAGAAGGGCTGAGTTTTGCCAATGTGATCACCTTCAACCTACAGGAGTATTTTCCGATGGATCCCGCACAGATCCAGAGCTACACCCGCTCCATGAAGAAAGCTTTCCTGGATCACATCGATATCGTCAAAGAGAACATTCACATTCCCGACGGGACCCTGGATCGTGATGATGTATATGAATACTGCCAGGAATATGAGCGGATGATACAAAATTCGGGCGGCATTGACATCCAGCTCGTCAGCGTGGGCCGCACCGGACATATCGGCTATAACGAACCCGGATCATCCAAGGAATCGCGCACACGCTTGGTCACTCTTGACAAGGTGACACGCATTGATGCGGCCAGCATCTTTTTTGAGGAGAAGAATGTGCCCCGCAACGGGATAACCATGGGTCTCGGTACGCTTCTCGAAGCCAGGAAAGTGATCGTCATGGCATTTGGCGCCGGCAAGGCTCCAATCATCCGGCGCGTCGCAGAAGGAGATATCTCCGATTCGATTCCGGCGTCCTTCCTGCAGGATCATCCCAATACCACGATCTATCTGGACAAAGCTGCAAGCAGTGAGCTCACCCGGTTCCGGAATCCCTGGCTGGTCGGATCCGTTGACTGGGATGACCGTATGATCCGCTCTGGTGTGGTCTGGCTTTGCCAGAAAGTGGACAAGCCGATCCTCAAGCTTACCGACGAGGATTACACCGAAAATGGTCTGGGCGAACTGGTTACCGAGCGCGGACCTGCATACAATATCAATATCAAGATTTTCAACGAAATCCAGCATACCATCACCGGATGGCCCGGCGGCAAACCCAACGCCGACGACAGCAACCGGCCGGAGCGCGCAGAACCTTTCCCGAAGCGTGTGTTGGTCTTCAGTCCACACCCCGATGATGATGTCATTTCCATGGGCGGGACATTCTTGCGTCTGATCGACCAGGGCCATGAAGTCCATACGGCCTATCAGACAACCGGAAATATTGCCGTTCTTGATGAGGATGCCGTGCGGTTTGCCGATTTTATGCGGGTTTTCGCCAAGGAATTCGACCTGAAGGGCGAAGAGGCGGAGCGGATCTTCCGGAAAATCCAGGATTTTCTCAAGACCAAAAAGCCGGGGGATGTGGATATTCACGAACTTCGCCAGATCAAGGGACTGGTGCGTCAGGCCGAAGCGCGTGCCGCCGCTCATTTCTGCGGGCTGCCCGATGAGCAGATCCACTTCATGAATTTGCCATTCTATGAAACGGGACTGGTGGAGAAACATCCGCTGGGAGAGGAGGATGTGCGGATCACCAAGCAGTTGCTTGACGAGATACGCCCACACCAGATTTATGCCGCCGGCGACCTGGCCGATCCGCATGGAACGCACAAGGTGTGTCTGGATGCCGTGATGGAGGCGGTCCGTCGATCACTGGACGAAAAATGGTATCGCGACTGCTACGTATGGCTTTACCGCGGTGCATGGCACGAATGGGACATCGACCAGATTGAAATGGCCGTGCCCATCAGTCCGGATGAACTCCATCGCAAGCGCCGTGCGATCTTCAAGCATCAGTCACAGAAGGACAACGTGGCGTTCCCGGGCAGCGACAAGCGTGAATTTTGGCAGCGCGCCGAGGATCGCAACCGCGGCACCGCCGAACTCTACGACAAGCTGGGCATGGCCGAGTACGAAGCCATCGAGGCGTTCGTGCGCTGGATCCCCGGCGAGAAGGAAATCATGTGACCGGGCTGATCATGCGTACGCTGCTGTCTTCTGTCCCTCATGACATATCCTGCAGGAATTTTTGCAATGCACGCCCGCGGTGGCTTATCCTGTTTTTTTCAACAGGATCCATTTCGGCAAAGGTTTCATCGCAGCCCTCCGGCACAAAAAGGGGATCGTAACCGAATCCGGCACCACCCCGCTCCTCTGTGATGATCCTGCCCTCACACATGCCTTCATATTTTCTGGTGATGGTTTCCATGCCTGGCCTGTCAATATCAGCGTCTGCGCCAGTGTCAGTGTCAGTGTCAGTGTCTGCGTCAGGCGTAATGCCACCGCCACCAATGTGCGATTCTGAATGTGACACCATTTGTTCCGGTCCGATGTACACCAGCACAGTGCGGAAACGGGCCGAACGGCGGGCCGGTTCGGTGACGTGACGCAATTCATCCAGCAGTTTCCTTCGGTTTTTCAGAGCATCGGCAGACGGACCGGCATAGCGGGCTGACCAGACCCCCGGCATTCCGCCCAAAGCATCCACCTCCAGGCCGGTATCATCGGCAAGCGCCGGCAATCCGGTTTTTTCCCAGGCAAACCGCGCCTTGATCTCCGCATTTTCATCAAGCGTCGCACCGTTCTCCTCGATCTCCGCATCCCCGGCAATTTCCGGGAGCGAACGGACCGTCCAGCCCTTGCCCTCAAGCAGCTCGTTAAGCTCCTTCACTTTATCGGGATTCCCCGTAGCCAGGACAAGTATTCTCTCAGAAGCTTGCGCGGAATCCTTCTCACTGTGATGATCAGAGCTCATACCCTCGGCGGAATCACACTCAGTTTGCGAAATCCGTCATAACGCTTGTCAATTTCAAACCTGCTGAGTTCGGCCAGACGCTGTGTACCGAATTTCTCGACACAGAAACTGGCCATCACGGAACCGTACACCACGGCACGCCGCAGATTCTCCTCATTGATCTTGTCACTGAAGGAAAGCCAGCCCGCAAATCCTCCCATAAAGGAATCGCCGGCACCGGTTGGATCGATGATGGATGACAGCGGATAGGCAGGTGCGGCAAAAACCTCCCTGTCTGAAAACAGGTGCGCACCATGTTCGCCTTTTTTAATGATCAGGAACTTCGGACCCTTTGCACGTATCAGGGCAGCACATTTAATGAGATTGGTTTCGCCGGTGAGTTCACGGGCCTCATCATCATTGATGATGAGTACATCTACCCGCGAGATGGTCTCCTCCAGAGCTTCACGCGCTCCTGAAATCCAGAAGTTCATGGTATCGCAAATCGTCAGTTTGTGCTGGGTGACCTGGTCGAGCACCCGCTGCTGCAGGGTAGGATCTATATTACCGAGGCAGACAATGCGGCTGCCCTTATACACTTCCGGTATCACCGGGTTAAAATGCTCAAATGCATTAAGCTGCGTATCCAGAGTGTCGCGATCATTCATATTATCATGATAGCGGCCTTGCCAGAAAAAGGTGCGGTTATCCTCATCAACCCGAAATCCCTCCAGATCAATACCTCTGTCTTTCAGAAACTGGTGATCGCGATCTTCAAAATCATAGCCAACGGTGCCGACCAGACGCACCGGATTGGTAAAAAAACGGGATGCCACCGATATATAGGTTGCCGAACCGCCAAGGGTTCGCTCCACTTTGCCGGCTGGAGCCTCGATGCCGTCGTATGCTACAGATCCTACTACAAGTACACTCATGAATAACTGGTTTAAATATTTGATTATGACCCGGACAAGATACAAATTTTAAGGTACATCCATGAACCTGCTTTTGAAAAAACACTTCCATGAGACGACCCAAATATATCATTTTTGATTACAACAGAATCGACAAGGTCATCCACAACCGGCTGCGTCTTTCGATGCTTTCGTCGATTGCCTATTCCGAGGAGATCGATTTCTCAACACTGAAGAATACGGTCAAGGCTTCGGACGGCAATCTTGGCAAACAGATACAGATTCTGGAGGATTCGGGTTATATTGTGAGCCGGACCGACATCAGCGGAAAACGTCCCCAGAAACTTGTGGCGCTGACCAATAAGGGACGCAATGCGCTGGTACGCTACAAAAAGCATGTGCTGACACTGCTTCAATTTCAGGATTCCGTGTGATGTTATATTGCAACGAATAGATGCTGCGAACCCCATGCCAACTGACCGTTTTTCATCAGCATTTCCATCCTACTGCCGCCGGACCATCAAGGCACAGCTGCCGGGAGTGCGCGCCCAGCAGAAAATGGCCCCTGCTCCCGACCATCGCCCGGATCTGGACAATCTTGATGGCATGAATACGCGGGCCAGCGCCGTGCTCATCCTGTTTTCACTGGAGGATCCCCACTCTATTTTGTATACCGTCCGCAATGAACAGCTGCTTCACCACGGCGGACAGATAAGTTTTCCCGGCGGACGGCAGGAACCAGATGAGACACCCCGTGAAACCGCCTGCAGGGAAACCGCCGAAGAGGTGGGCGTCCATCCCCATCAATATGAAATTACAGGCTGCCTGAGTCCGATTTTCGTACCGCCCTCACAGTTTATCATTCATCCGTGGATAGCTTTTTGCGGGGAGCGACCGGCCGTATCCATTCAGACCACGGAAGTAAGCGAAGCTTTTTGGGTGACCATGGACGACCTGCTGGATCAGGAAAAGATCAAAACACGTAAGCTTTCCTACCGCCAGAAAACGCTGACTTACCCGTACTGGGATGTCCACCGGGTACCGCTCTGGGGCGCCACTGCCATGATCACATCCGAAATAGTCACACTGTACCATGATTTTTTGAAAGAGGTATCCGGCCCGGAAAATCACTAACTTTACTTGTGGTGCTTCATCCGGTCTTACAGGACATAACTCATATAAATGGCTCCGAAAGTTATCACAACACGGGACGGATCCCGGTCGCTATTCTCCACCCGCTATCAGCAACACTATCATAATATTTCGGGAGCGCTGACCGAAAGTCGCAACGTATTTTTTGATAACACCGGTCTTTCACGGGCACTGGCCGAGCACCGCAACATCACTTTGTGCGAAGTCGGATTCGGAACCGGACTCCACGTAGTCCTGCTTGAATGTTTGAGAAAACGTACCGGATCGCGATCTCAGGTGCATTATTACAGTGTTGAAAAATATCCGCTGGAGGGTAGCACTGTGCGCCAGATGGATTTCGACAGGATTTGCCAGGGTATTAATAAGGTGGTCGGGCAGCTTGCGGATGCACTTTATGCCGCCCGTGACGGTGATTGCGTTACGATGACCCTTCAAAATGATCCTGAAACGGTTCCTCTACCGGAAAGTGGACATGCCAGCGGCCGGCAGCAGCCCTGCAATGCGGCCGGACTCCTTATCTCCGGGGGGAAATCGCAGCCCGACGATGCTCCATTTACCCGTGTCGAAGTGTTCCGCGGAGATTTTATTGACTGGGATTTGTCACATATAAATCATCCGGCCCATTTCATCCTGCATGATGCATTTTCACCGGATACCAATCCGGATCTCTGGACCGTGCCAACTTTTAAAAAATTGCATTTGGCTGCTGATCCGGGAGCCATGATGGGAACGTATTGCTCTGCCACAAAAGCCAGGGCTGCCATGGTTTTAGCGGGATGGCACGTAGCTCGTGTGCAGGGGCCTCCGGGCAAACGGGAGGTCACCGTTGCATCACCCGACGAAATGGCTCTTTCCGGGTTGAAACAGGTGAACGAGGCCAGCCTGGCCGAGCGCTTCCGGGATGAGTTATCCTGACTCACTCCAATGGCAATGAATCATTCCATCGGAGATAAATCACTCCGGTTAATGCGGCTCATTTCATTCCAACGGCAACCGGTTCAGCAGTTTTCCCAGAAACTTCCGGTCATAGACCCGGCGGACATGTTCCATGTCAGCCAGCACCACCAGCCGCTCCCGGCTGCGCGAAAACGCAACATTGAGCAGGCGCGGGACGGACAATCCGTTTTTCACCTCATCAAACGGACGCACCGAATAGTGGTGGACCGAGCCGTGCCGCGCTTCGCCGCTCATTACCGTATCGAGGATGATTACCCTTTTCTCCCGACCCTGAAATGTGTGGATGGTGCCGATTTCAAGCTCATACCATCGGTTTTTCCCGCGAAGCTCCCGCCGCAGATGCCAGACCGTGGAGCGAAAGGGAACAATGATGCCTATGTCACGAAGAGCGACGCGATCCTCTATCAGCAACTGTCTGACCAGGTCGTTAAGCAGGGTCACATGCACATCATTGACCGGTTGAAATCCTTTGCGCCGGGTATCCTGGTGCAGCGTCGGCCGCATGGGAGATGAATCGAGCAAGGTGATCGACGATCCGGTCCTGACCTGGGGCGGGTCATTGTCTGCCGACCCGTTATTTCCGGGCAATTTTCTATTTCCTCCGGTTCCGGAGGCGGCATCAGAAACCATATCCGCAGCCGACAGCAGGCGCCCCTCATAAAACACCTCACTGATCACCTTCGCCAGATCGGACTGCATCCGGTACTGGATGTTGAAAAAGGAGGTGAATCCGGGATGGTCATCATGCCACTGGAAAAGCTCTTCGGTGGATTTGGCACCGGAGACCGCAGCGAACAGGTCCTGTTCCAGAACCAACCTGGATTCTGCATCGGCTGTAATCGCAATGGGAGGAAGCTGCATCGGGTCGCCGACAATCACCAGATGCTCTTTTGCTTTCGAAGCCATCACAAGCATGTACGGGATGTTGGCCATGGAGGCCTCGTCAACGACCACAGCATCAAATTCCATGGATTCGAGCATGTCCGAGGTGCAGACCCGGGCCAGGGTTGTGCCGATGACCTTGAACCGCCGCAGCTGCACAAACGCATGACATTCCTTATGCGTGATCTCGCGGATCTGGTCCTCAACGGCTTCCTGTCCGCCCATGCGCTCGATTTTGTCCTCTATGTGCTTTTTCTGCTGCGACGTGAGATCGGGCAGCGAGAGCGCATCCAGCCAGTGCTGCAAGTCGGCCGCCTCCTGCATCCGGGATCGCATCATCTCTTCCAGCTGCTGCTCAAAATGGATTTTGTCGAGGCGCTCACTCTCCAGAATACGTTCGCCGAATCGGGTGATGCGCCGGGTTATCGCCCGGAGTCCGAGCGCCTCCATGGCATCCATCAGTCCGAGCATACCGTTGTCAACTGCGCGATTGGTATTCGACACGAACAGCACCGACTTGCCGCGGAGCACATAGTTGGCCATAATATAGGCCAGGGTGGCTGTCTTGCCGGTGCCCGGCGGACCCCAAATGTAGCTGACCGGCTGCACCATCGCCTTGCGGATGGCATCAAACTGCGCCTGATTGCGCATCCCGTCCTCGCGGATCGTGTGCGCATCAGAGTCGGTTTTGTGACCGGAATTGCGGCCTGTTTTACGGCCGGCATCATGGTCGGCATCATGGTCGGCATCATGTTCGGTATCGCGGCTTGTACTGCGACCGGAGCCAAGCTCCTCACCCACCTCATCAGCACTCGCTTTCTCAGTATCCACTCCCTCAGCACTTGCTTCCGCACTATCCACTTCCGCACTATCCGGATAGATCATGCGCTTGATCCGCTCCCTGCAATCGGTACTGTCCAACAGGCTCATCAGCGATTCCTGTATGCACCTGAGCACAAAATCGTTCTCCCACTCAAGCTCGACCTCCGCAATGGTCTCGCCGTAATCCCCGGGAAAACGAAATGTAATGGCCTCCTCGCCAGTCTCAACCGGGTGGATGGTGACCTCTTCCCCCGGCATCGACGCCTTGCACTGCTCGGCAAACCGAAGTGACGGATTCGTTGTTTCAAACCGGTAATGCACCTCGTCCCCACCCGGACTGCCCACCCGCTTTCCACTGGTGAGCACATCGGTTGACGGGCGTTCCCTGACCGCATCTATTTCCGATGCAATCGCCATCTCAGCCATATCAACCAGCTTCTCCGGGGTGATACGTACCTTTTTCGTGCCAATAATCATCTATGCCTGTCCTTGCTTGCTTATAAGACCTTCTTGCAGGCCGAAACTTACCATTTTCCCGAAACTCATTGCTTGTTTTTTAAAAAAATTTGCCGAATACGTCACATAGTCAGAAAGTAAAATTTATCCACACGGTTACCTATCCGATTCTTAATAGCACTCATTGATCTTCAGCCTTTCACAATATGCCGACCTCAGGAACGAAGACGACAATGTACAAATACGGCACCTGAAGCCTGCGCGCTCCAGCTGTGCCAACATGACCAATGTATTTAACCCGCCACTACCGAAAAGTTATTACATGATCAATAGCTACTGATTCCAGATACGGATCACCTTCACATTTTTTTCCTCCTCCAGTACCTGATAAACCAGCCTGTGCTGTATGTTGATTCGCCTGGAATACGCACCCTCCAGATTGCCGACAAGTTTCTCGAAGGGAGGGTAATCCTCGAAAGGGTTTTTTCTCAGGATCTCCAGCAAGTCCTCAATCTTCGGCTTCAGACCCGAAGAAGCTGCTCTCCCGGCATCTTTTTGAGCTTTTTTGGTATAAACAATTTTGTACGTGCTCACCAGTCAAGCTCATCATCGGTTTCTTCGAGCGGCGTCCGGAGCCCTTCCCTTATCGATTCCTGCATTCCCGGGATGGACGACAGATACAGCGTCTCCTGGATGGCCCGCCAGTCATCCTCGCTGACGAGCACCGCATTAGTCCGCCTGCCTGTAATTTGAATGGGCTCATGTGTTTCGGAAGCCTCATCCAACAGTCGGTATATTTCCTTTCGGGCCTGTGTTGCCGTTAATGTCTTCATGGATTGCACCACTATTTTTGTTCACTCTCCAAACGTACGCTATTCCGTACTTATTATCAAGCGACAGAAATGCCCAGGTCCATGTATTGGGTATTTGGGACGGGTGATTGCGCTCAAGCTCCGGGAAATAAGGCAAAGAATTCACTCACTGATCCCACAGCTCCGAGCGGATGATCTCGGCCGACCGCGCATCGATGGTGTATTCCATCTTCATCCGGCGTTTCTCCGGAATCTGCTGCTCCACCAGCGTAGCGATGGATGGCGGGTAGAGCACCATATCCACTTCCCGCACAAAAAGCGGCAGCGACTTGCCGTACACCGCACCGGCCATGATCGATCCCGGAAATTTGATACTCAGTTTGAGGTCATCAATGAGCACATTCAGGGTCTTCTCCTCACGGCTGATGAGCCCGATGGTATTAATGGATGCGCGCTCTACCAGCGATATCAGCATCTCTGATTTGAGATGATAGACGACCGGCAGCAGAATGGTGTTGTCCGACTCCTGGCGAAAATGGCGCATCAGCTGCAGAGGCACAAAAAGGGCATCAAAATTAACCAGCTTGCCGGGTTCATCCGGGGTGATAGTCCCGCTCTTGATGCCGACTTCCGCAGCAATAGCCCGGGACACCATCGAGGCATGCTCATTGGTCATCCCGGCAGTCGCACAGCTTTCCAGCCGCTCCGGCCACTCCACAAACCCAAGCTGCTCCTGAAATAGTGTCTCAATCTCTTCGTCATCCAGGCCATTGCCAATCAGCTCCTCCAGCACCGCGTGTATGCGCTCGGCTCCCAGCTCCAGCCGCTGCGATTTATCCAGCGGCACATTCTGGCGGTTCACCACAAAGCCACGGCCCCTTTCGCTGCGCAGCAAGCCCTCATCCGTCAGTTTGTGATACGCCTTGCGCACCGTGTGGAAGCTGGCATCGAGCTGGCGGCCCAGTTCCCGAGTGGACGGCATCACATCCCCCACCTGAAACTGCTTGGTGGCGATAAACAATCGGATGCGGTCAGCTATGTGTTTGGCGGTTTTCAAATGTCAGTGTCGCGTTAGGAACCGGTTTGCCTGTTGGATGACGTGAACAACGAACCAACCTGCCGTCTTCACAAAGATACCATCCTCTAACGGTTTTTTCGTATTTTTTTGATCTTTCTGCGTGGAGAACAAAATGGACTCGCCAAGTGCGTTTACAGAATTCATAAAGATCACCTCAAGAACACCATGACCCCCCATCATCGCCATCCCCTAACGGCTGAACCAAGCGCAACCGCATCCCTGCGGATCGGTATCGTCTACGACCGGATAGAAGATTACGTTATTGACTGCGGTCCGGCTGACCGTTTTGCGGAATTCGAACCGGAGTCAACAATCCGGGCCATGGAGGAAGCCATCCAGCTGGCCGGACACCTGCCGGTGCGCATCGGATCCCCGGTCAGACTGCTGGAGAAGCATCCTGATGTCGATCTGATCTGGAATATCGGCGAGGGTTACGGCACCCGCAACCGCGAAGCATGGGCACCCATTTTGTGCGAGATGCACGGCATCCCCTGCCTGGGAAGTGACGCCTACGCGCTCACCATCACCCTCGACAAGGTGCTGACCAAACAAATCGCCCGCAATCTGGGCATTTCAACTTCCGACTGGCAGGTGATCCCCTTTCCCGGTGGACAAGCTGGTGCAAATCATAATTCCAATACCGATCACCAACCGGAGAGCGTCTCTGTTCCCATCCCCGCCCCCATCCTGCCTTTTCCCCAGTTTCTCAAGCCACGGTACGAAGGCACTTCCAAGGGAATTACGGAAAAGAGCATCGTTCATACTCCTGATGAGTTCCGTTCACAGTGCCGGCATCTGCTCGAAACGTATCATCAGGACGTGATGGCCGAGCCGTTTCTAGGCGGAGCCGAGCTTACCTGCGCACTCGCGTTTCACCCTCTGCAAGCATTCCCGGTAATGGAACGCGGACTCCATTCCTCAGGTATCGGCTCACATGCTGTGGATAACAGCCATCATCTGCAATCACTTTCCGGCTCAACTCCGCACAAAACGGATAACAGAATAACCGCTGGATCCGGGCCAGACGCCGAGACCTTTCTCACCTGCGCTATCACTCCGGAGCTGGAAGCTGACATCACGAAATGGTCACTCCTTCTTTGCAGCGAATTCGGCATACGTGATTTCGTGCGCATCGATTTCAAGCTCACCGGTGACGGCAAGCCCATGTTCCTGGAGGCCAATCCGCTGCCAACATTCGGCACCGACAGCACCTTTGCAATCCTGGCTGAAATCCGCGATGAACCCTACCCTGTTTTACTTTCCGGAATACTCTCTGCTGCCATCCGGCGTTTGAACATGTGACATCAGCGCGCCATTACGGCATGAATGGACTTTGGAACACGGGCCGCATCCATACTGCCACATCTGTCATCCGAATATTTCAAAATCGTATCCACATTAACGACCAATGATTCACAGCACCGTTAACCCGGTTCAAACAACCGCAGGAAGGCGAAGCCTCACAAACCAAAGCGACTGGATCGACTGGAAGTGGCAGATGATACACCGCATCCGGTCACTGGAGCAGCTGCGCGACTGGATTACGCCGGTTCCGGGGGAGATTGAAGGCATTAAACGCACAAAGTCGTTTTTCCGTTGGCGGATCACTCCCTATTACGCGTCACTGATGGATCCGGATGATGCGGGATGTCCGGTCCGGCGGCAGGTCGTGCCCCACACCGACGAGATGGAGGATGATGTGGACCTGCTGGATCTGGATCCGCTTGAGGAGCAGGCCCACAGTCCGGTCAAAAACCTCATCCACAATTATCACGATCGCGTCGCCTTTTGTGTGACGACGGAGTGTGCGGTCTATTGCCGGTATTGTCTGCGCAAGCGGATGGTGGGCGACGGGACGCAGGCGCTGAACCGGGAGGAGCTGCAGGAGGCGATCGACTATCTGGCCGCTCATACTGAAATCCGCGATGTGCTGCTGACCGGCGGGGATCCGCTGTCGCTGAACGACGAAAATCTGGCGTGGATAATCGGGCGGCTCAGGGCTATTCCGCATATCGATATCATCCGGATCGGCACGCGGTATCCGGTGCTGAACCCGTACCGGATCACCGACGATTTGTGCCGGATGCTGGCGGAGAACCATCCCGTCTGGCTCAACACCCACTTCAACCATGCGAAAGAGCTGACCGAAGATGCGCGGTTGGCGCTGGACAAGCTGAGCCGCGCCGGAGTGCCGCTGGGTAACCAGACGGTGCTGCTCAAGGGCATCAACGATGATGCGGAGACGCTGAAGGAGCTGTTTCACAAGCTGGTGACGTTCCGGGTGCGTCCATACTACCTGTATCATGCGCAGCTGATTGGCGGAACGCGGCATTTCCGCACGACCATTGAGCAGGGAATAGAACTGATGGAGCAGCTGCGCGGTCGCTTGTCAGGCTTTGCGATACCGCTTTATGTGCTCGATACGCCGCACGGAAAGGTACCCCTCACGCCCAGCGGCTATCGCGGACGGAAGGGTGACTACGTAACGGTGCAGGCCTACGGCGGTGAAGTCTGGCAGGAGTACAATCCGGACCGGGATCCAACCCCGGAATCATAAAAACGGACTGCTGCTATGCTGCCATGCAGATACTTCCTGATGCTTCCTGATGCTTCCGCGATGAAGATCGAATTGTGAATATGGCTCAACGCCGATGATCCAGCATCCAGTCGTACAGATCCTGTCCGGCATATATGCGCACCCAGGCATCATGACCCATATCCTCATGATTGGTGAAGCGTACACTGGTGTGACCCAGCTCCTCGAGCCGGTTAAGGGCGGGATAAAAATAGCGCGGCTCGACCACCGTGTCGCGTCCGCCCGCAAAACACCAGACCGGCAGCTGGTATTCGGCTATCGGCGCGACTCCGTCAGGATGCCCGTAACCCACCACCGGTGCTATCGCCGCAAACCGTTCAGGATGCCTGCCCGCCATATGCCATGTCCCGAAACCTCCATAACTGATGCCGGTCAGATAAACGCGGTCAGGATCAGCCGCGAACTTCTGTTCCACCTGATCCAGAATGGCCAGAAGGTCATTTTCCAGCCGATACCATCCATCAGGCGGCCCTTCGGGAGGATGGGGCATCGCACCGGCCGCATCCTCACCATTCATCGGCATGCCTGGCTGCGAGGCCGGACGCCGATCCGGAACTCCCTCCTCCAACCGCTCCGGAATGCTTTCACGCGTCCGGTTGGCAATGTAATCCACCTCACTCATGCCGTACATGGGTAGCTGCGGAACGACGATGATGAACGGCAGGTTCCGTTTTCTGACCCAGGCCTCATAGAGCGGCCCGTGGATCATGACGTAATCAAGCTCCCCTTTGGCATCGCCGCGTTCGCCGTTGCCATGAAGAAACATCATCACCGGCCATTTTTTTTCTGTTGATGTGTGACTGGTCCCGGTATTGGAGCCCGTATTGTACCCATCCGGCAGATAGACAAAGTAGTCACGCTCCTGCCCCGTGGCCTCACTGATATACGAGATGCGGAGCAATTCAGGCCCGGCCGGCCCGGAACCGGTCGCAGCCGATCCATGAGCACGCATCGCGTCATTTGTGGCACTTGCCAACAGTAACAAGGCCGCGGCTGTAATCAGTGCGACGGTAATCAGTGTGGATGAGGGATATAATAATTTCAGCAAGAACAATATCATGATCATCAGGGATTGTCAGAAAATATGATTCAAAAGGAAAATAACATGGATGCGATACCGGAAAAATACAGGCAGGATACCCTGTCAATGATTATTATACCGGGAACATTCATTAAAATATCCATACTCATGAATACATGCCACAACCACGCAATGAACAGGAAGGCTTCGGGGACATTGCTGTTTCCTGCCTTGCGGACAACACTCATCGCACTTTCGGCAGTCATCATCGTGCTGACCGGACCGGTGCTGCAAAATCCGCCCCTGAACCTGGCCTTGCTGCAGGGACCGGAGGCACTGGCACAAACCATTCGTTTCCCGGTTGCCACTGCAGATGAAGCCGGGTTTTCTGCGCAGAGACTGACGCGCCTGTCCCATACACTCAATGCCTATGCCGATGAGCAGCGGGTCAGCGGCGGCGTGGCTCTGGTCCTTCGGGATGGCCAGGCCGTCTATTTCGAGGCTTTCGGCAGGAAGGATATCGAATCGGATACGCGCATGACACCTGACGCGATTTTCCGGATTGCCTCCCAGACGAAGGCGATCGTCAGTGTGGCCGTCATGGTTCTCCAGGAAGAGGGCAAGCTCCTGATTGCCGATCCGGTCGCGAAATATCTGCCGGAATTCGAAAACACGACGGTTGCCGTGAAAGAAGAGAGGAAAGAGTCCACACGGGATGACCCCGAAAACATAGGATACGATATCGTCCCGGCCAATCGGCCGATCACCATCCGCGACCTTATCACCCATTCGTCGGGCATCGGATATGGATACGGTACGGCTGCAGATCTTTGGAAGGAAGCCGGCATCCAGGGCTGGTACCTGGCCGATCGCGACGAGCCCATCCGGGAAACGGTTCGCCGCATGGCTTCACTGCCTTTTGATGCGCAGCCTGGCGAGCGTTTTGTTTACGGCTACTCAAACGACATCCTCGGCGCACTTATTGAGGAAGTGAGTGGAGTGCCGCTCAATACATTTTTACGCAACAAGATATTCGAGCCGCTTGAAATGCATGACACCCATTTCTTTCTGCCAGTGGACAAAGCCGACCGGCTTGCGACGGTCTATTCGGCAACCGAAGAAGACGGGCTTGTCCGGGCTCCCGATCCCGGCGGATCGGTGGGACAGGGCCACTACGTGACGGGACCGCAAAAATGTTTCTCGGGAGGAGCCGGACTCGTATCCACTGCAATGGATTATGCCCGGTTTCTGCAGATGATGCTCAATGGCGGCAAACTGGACGGGAACCGCATCCTGAGTCCGCGCACCGTGGAACTGATGACCGTTGATCATCTGACAGATATCACGTTCCGACCCGGACAGGGCATCGGACTCGGGTTTGATGTAGTAACTGACCTCGGGACCCGCGGCGTGCCCGGCGCTGTCGGTGATTTCGGATGGGGCGGGGCTTATCACAGCACCTACTGGGTGAGTCCGCAGGACGGGCTGGTAGTGGTGTTTTTCACTCAGCTGATCCCGGCCAGGGGTTCCGACTTGCACGGAAAACTGCGCACCCTCATCTACCAGGCCCTGGTGGAGCCGTAATCTATCAGAATATCAATCCAGGCCCAAAAAACATAGTCATGCCCAACGTTCTCGAGAAAAAATCCAAAAAACGGAAATATCCGCTGCTGGACCTGGATGCCTATTCACCTGAAGAGGTTGCCAACCGGGTGATGCAGGTGGGGGTTAAAAAAAACCGCCTTCCCGGCATGATCACATTGATCCTGGGTATACTCGGCGGATGTTTCATTTCCCTCGGAGCTTTGTATCAGGTGGTGGTGCTGGCCAATCCTGCCATTAATGACAGTATGGCGGCTGTCGTCAGTCCGCTCTTCTACGCCATGGGCTACATTATCGCCTTCATCACCGGTGCCGAAATATTCACGACCAACAACCTGGCTGTGATGAGTTTTGCTTCCCGAAAAATCTCGCTGCGCGAGCTGGTCCGCAACTGGACCATTGTACTGTTCGCCAACATAACGGGTGCTGCCGCCATTGTGCTTTTATTTTTCTTTTCCGGCCAGATTTATCTCTATGATGGTCAGCTGATAGACGAAGTGCTTCTTTTGAGCTCTGGAAAGCTGTCCTACACCATTCCACAGATGTTCCTGCTCGGCCTGTTCGGAAATCTGCTGATATGCTCGGGTGCCTGGCTGGCCATGGCCGGACGCTCGGTAACTGATAAATTCCTTGCTCTGATCCTTCCGCTGTCAGCTGTACCCGCAATCGGTTTTCAACACGGCGCTGGAAACATGTTCCATTTCTTTTTATCGTTCCTGATCCTGCAGGATGGCCAGGGCCTCGATCTCCCGACCGACATCACCTTTCTGAAGACTGCTACAAGTCTGGTCTTTGTCGCCATAGGTAACATCGCAGGCGGTGGTTTTTTTATCGGGCTGACATACTATTTCATCTACGTGCGCAACAAGTGGTGAAAAGTAGCAATTGGCCGCGCTTGTGTCAGTTACTTGCAAACCAGCTCCTGGAAATCCATTTCTCCACTTCCACGATCAGCAGCACGATAAGTCCGGCACCGGTCACGTACATCCACTCATTGAGTGAAATCGGAGCGGTTTCAAAAAGTGTGTTCATGAAAGGGGCATAGGTGA
>SLKA01000045.1 GCA_007134845.1 Balneolales bacterium | reverse complement strand
TGGGTGAAAGCGATCGAATGCGAGAAGATGGAGCTGGGTGAGCCTGATGAACAGGGCCGTCGCCGTCCGATTCCGGTTGAGGGATCCAATTTCACTATTGAAACCGACACGGTGGTGGTGGCCATCGGTCAGAGCCCCAACCCCATCATCCAGCAAACCACACCCGGACTGGAAACAACAAAATGGGGCACTATTACAGTGGATGAAACCGGTGCCACGAGCCGGCCCGGCATTTTTGCCGGTGGCGATATTTCGCGCGGCGGCGCCACGGTTATACAGGCGGTAGCTGATGGAAAGCAGGCTTCCCGCTCAATCGATGCCTATCTGAGCAGGTTGCGGGAGGAAGGGGCGCTCCTCAGCAAGGATGATGTCGGCGGTACGAAGAATGCGGCTGAAAAATAGAAGGTCGTACGTTACCAGGTGGCAACATAAAATGGCAGTCTTGATTGCAGCATCAGATAGCAGTCTCAGATAGCAGCCGGGATAGGTGAGGCATCGGGTTCACGGCAAATAAGAGCATGAAGATAATCACGCGACCGGAATTTCTGATACGGTTTTCAGATACCGGCTTTTGTTTTTATCAGGGAGATCGCGATTTTCCTGACACAGGAAAGCCAAACTTTCGGCATACTGGACAATATCATTTAAATTTGGGGTAGATGCGATGCAAGTATATCTGAACGGCCGGTTTTCATCACGTGATGAAGCAGCCATTTCCATTAATGACCGCGGTTTTCTTTTTGGGGATGGGATTTATGAAGTGATTCGGATAATTAATGGAAGTCTGTTTCGTCTTGATGCGCATATGAAGCGGATGGATCGTGGCTTGAGCGGACTTGAAATCCCGTTCACCGGTCAGCAGCGGGCGGAACTGCCGGCCATCATGGGTAAGCTTATTGCAGACAACGGGCTGGAGAAAGACGAAGGCACCATTTATCTTCAGATTACTCGTGGAGCAGCACTGCCGAGAACCCATGCCTATCCACCCGATAAAACACCTCCTGCAGTCCTGGTAATGGCATCACCCTTTGTTCCGGACAAGGAAATTCTGGAAATGGGAGGTAACGCCATAACCGTGCCGGATATCCGCTGGTCGCGCTGCGATCTGAAAACCATCAACCTGCTCCCAAATGTAATGGCGGCCCAGGAGGAGAAAAAGCGCAGCGCCGGAGGTGTGCTGATGGTGCGTGACGGATATATCACGGAAGGCTATAAGAACAATGTTTTTGCCGTGTTTGATGGCACACTTTGGACTTATCCTGACTCTCCCTATATCCTTTCCGGCATCACGCGTGACGTTGTATTTGAAATGGCGGAAAAAGAGGGAATACCGGTGAAACTTTGTCCTGTTGGCGAGAAGCAGATATTTAAGGCTGACGAAGTGATGCTGACCGGAACCATTACCGATATCCAGCCGGTGGTGAGTATTGATGGTCACCGGATTGGTGCGGGTCGTCCCGGCCCTGTGACAAAACTGCTTCAGCAGGGCTTGCGTCACCGGATGGATACGGAGTGATGGTACGGAATCAGGACAACCGGCAGTTATGGTAAAATAATGGACCGGCAAAATTGCCGGTCCGTCATTCCTGCCATGCTGCGGTAGAACGTGCACGCTGCAGCTGCTAACGTGCCCATTCGGGTGTAATTACCACGTCAATTCGGCGGTTTTGCGCACGCCCCACTTCCGTTTCATTGCTGGCCACCGGCCGCTCCGGGCCAAATCCGGCGGCTGATATATCGAACTCCCCGCCAATATTGGCACGAATGTATTCAGTAACGGCACTAGCACGCTCATCGGAAAGGCGCATATTCAATTCCCGGCTGCCGCGTGAATCGGTATGACCCTCAATGGCAATATTGCTGTCCGGAAACAGTCTGATGGCATCCTGAAGTCTGCGCAGAAGTCCGAAATAAGCGGGTTCGATGGTTGATTGTCCCACCGGGAAAGTCAGCCCATGCAACCGAATCAAAATATTGTTTCCATCAAGGAGGACATCTCCGTCGGAGGGGGGAATCAGATTCCTGACATTTTGAATTGCCTCGTCCCGTTTACGCTGCACTTCGAGCAGAGCTGCAAGATCTCCTGTTTGATCGATTTCCATACGCAAGACATCAATTTCATTTTGCTTGCGGCGAAGTTCGTCGGACAGCTCCTCATTTTCCATTCTGATGTTTTCAATCTGACTTCGTGCTGCCACAAGCCGGGTCTCTTTATCCGAAATTCTTGAGTTAATGGCGCTGACAATGGTTTCTGCCGCTGCATCGAAACCGGAATCGAACCGGACGTCAACGTCCACGGCATCACCAACTTTGTTCAGAGGCTGCTCAACTTCAAGGAAAACATCTTCAAAGGTACTGTTATCCCGTCGCAACCTGGCTATTTCGCGGTGCAGGTAGAGGGCATAAGTTGCCCTGTAGGCGGCCTGTTCCGCAAGCCGGCCCGCTTCTTCGGTGTCGTACCGGTCTTCGGAAAGCATCTGCTCAACATTTTCTACTTCAACCCTTGCCTGGGCAAGAGTTTTCGGGACATTGCGTTGTGCCTGTTCGGATTCGGCTTCCCTCAGAGTCTCCCGGGCATTATTCAGATAGTTGGCTTTGATGGCTTCCAGCTCAACGGATCGGTAACGTTGCTCAGCACCCCTGGCCTGCTCCCGTGCACGGTTGACATTGCCCGCTTCCAGAAACTCTGCCGCTGTTCGGAACTCAGATTCTGCTCTGCTCCAGCTATCAGCACCAAATACAGGCGCTTTGGCTTCCAAAGCATCACTTCTGGCTTGCATGGCAGAGCGGAAAGTAACCTCACCAAGTACGGCTGTTTCTTCGGCTTTTTCAAAAGCTGCAACGGCCTGTTGCAGTTCAGCGCGAATCTGGTCAATTCCCCGTTCCTGCATTAAGAGACGTTCCGCTCTTTCATAATGACTCATACCGGTCGAAAAGTTACCGGGGCTAAGGACATCGCCCTGTATTGATTTAAGATGTTCCAGTTTGGCATCAGCAGTTTGAAACAGCTCATTTCGGATGCTCTGCTGTTCAGCAGTCAAGGTTGTATCGGTCACTGGCTCAGTTGAGCCACATCCATGGATTGGTAGGATGCATAGGACCAGCAGGAGAGCAAAGCCTGTAGCTTTGTAAAACAAAGTAGCATTTTTCATGTGTGCACCTCTTGTCTTGGATGATGATTTCATTGAAATGCCCCTTATAATTGTAATGTAATCAGTATTTCAACGTAAAAAAATACCCGGGTATGGAATTGTAAAAAATCTGCATGAATGTAAAACGGTATGGTAGAATGGTAGAATTTTGTCAATAGGAAGGCACCATCTATGGCATCATCTATGCTGTCCTTCCCAGGCGACTACCAGGTTCTCGTAGAGATCTTGTGTGAAGTAACCTGTGGCCCCTGGCTGGAGTATGCGAAAACCGGAATGGGTATTTAATGTAGATATTCCAGAAAAAACGAGCAGTGTAGAGATTAGCCGATAGGACTCCCTTTGATTCACCGGATACGGGCATTCACAGGGACTCCACCAAATACAGCTGTAACGGGACTGCAGCCGGACAGGATTGCAATGCAAAAAAACCAAATAAAAAAGCCTTGCACCGACTAACAACTTGCGATACAAGGCTTTTGAATAGGTGTGGGACCGGGCGGAATCGAACCGCCGACACATGGATTTTCAGTCCATTGCTCTACCAACTGAGCTACAGTCCCTCCCGACTGTATTTAAGAAACCAAATATACAGCCTTTTTTCATCTTAGAAAACCGGGTTTTCATAAATTCTTCAGCATAATTGAATATCTGGAGGGGGTATGGCCTGCTGACGCATCCATCAAGAGACAAGATCGCCATTTATGTGGATATCCTTCAATCGCAGCTGCAGTGTGGTTCGGTTGTTCCAGGTATTTTCCTCGATGGCATAAGCAATATCAACGGGTGCATTTCCGGCATTCAGGAGAGGTTCGGCAAATTTTTTCATATTGAAGCCGATTGAGTCCAGAAGCCCGGATCCCTCCTGGCTGATACGCATTTTGAGGTGTCCCTGACCGACGATGGATGGACGCCCGGCAACTTGAATATTACGACTCACAAACACCGGTTTCAGGTTATTGGGCCCAAAAGGTTCAAACTGTTTAAGAAGTTTCCAGAACCGCGGAGTAATCTCCGACAGGGCAAGTTCGGCATCGATCATCAGCTCGGGCTTGAAGTCCTGCTCAGACAGCGTCTCATTGGTAATATGTTGGAACCGCTCGATAAAATTTTCAAGTTGATCTTCTGCGATAGTAAGTCCTGCCGCGTATTTATGTCCGCCGAACTGTACCAGCAGATCATCGCACTGTTTAAGCGCCTCGTAGATATTGAACCCGTTGATGCTCCGTGCGGAGCCCTTGATCATGCCATCCACCGTGCTGAGCATAATGGTGGGCCGGCAGTAGATATCCACCAGACGGGAGGCTACAATGCCGATCACACCCAGGTGCCAGTCGGGATCATGAAGTACAAGACTGGAGCAGTTATCGGGATCCATGTTTTGATCAAGCTGCAGAAGAGCCTGACCCATGGTTTTGGTGTCCGTGTCGCGCCGCTGGAAGTTTATCTTTTCAAGCCGGTCTGCATAATCCTGCGCCTCCTGCCCGGTTTCTGAGATAAGCAGGGAGACCGCGACCGCTGCATCCCCCATACGTCCGGCCGCATTGATGCGGGGACCAAGAGAGAAAACGATGTGGGAAGTTGATATTTCAGCGTCCCTGAGCTGGATGTGGTCCATCAGTGCCTTGACACCCGGCCGGGGTTCCGCATTGATGCGTTTAAGCCCTTCCCGCATCAGGATGCGATTTTCATCCACAATAGGGACAATATCCGAAGCGATCGAAATGGCAACGAGGTCAAGATACGGGTGAGCGACTTCGGGCTGGAGTCCGAGCTTGACCAGTGTCGCCTGGACAAGCTTGAATCCGACTCCGGCGCCAGAGAGTCCTTTGAACGGGTAGGGGCAGCCGGGCTGTTTGGGATCGAGCACTGCCACGGCGTCCGGAATAACTTCACCGGCATTGTGGTGGTCACAGATAATAAGTTCGATACCCTTGTTTTTTGCGTACTCGGTCTCATCAACCGCAGTTATCCCGCAATCCACGGAGACAATCAATGTAGCGCCGATCTCTCCGGCAAAGTCGATCCCGTCTTCACCGATACCGTAACCTTCCTTGAACCGGTGCGGGATATAATAGCGCACATTAAGTCCGAAATTCTTCAGAAACGTGTAGAGGATGGATGTGGCCGTGGTTCCATCCACGTCATAGTCACCGTACACAACGACTGTTTCACCCGACCTTACGGCCGAAGCGAGGCGATCGGATCCCGCCTCCATCCCTTTCATCAGAAAAGGATCATGGAGCTGGTTCAGTGATGGACGGAAAAACTTTTTTGCATCTTCAAAGGTAGTGATCTTCCGGATTGCGAGCAGGTGTGCGATTGACCGGGGGATGCCAAGCTCCTCCTGCAGTCTGGGTACAGCCTCCTCATGTTCCGGCTGGATGAAATTCCATCGGAAAGACATAATGGTATGTGTCTCGTTCTTTTTATCATGAAGAGGCTTATGGCGGTCAGGCCATCAAACCAAAACAGGGTTTCAGCTGCACTACAAAACCCCCTTTATCAAGCTGAACCGGGCACGGTTATTCAACCGGTTGACGAAAGCGGATGGTTGTCACAAAAAATCGACTTCCATCAATTATAACGCACAAACAGCGATTTTCCATCTGTAAATCCATCACAATCAGAAAAAAATCACGGGAATGTGCCCGACGCAACTATAAAATAAGGTACGAAAAAGAAATCTGTAATGATATGTATCAGATTCACAAGCGTCCGGAAATTTCCGCTGCCGGCCGTATCAAAGACATGGTACTGATGAGAGCGAAAAAGCGTATATTTGATGCCCGTTTTGTTTCCCTTACATTTACATTTGATTGAGTGGAAGAAGGTGCTCCGGTGGAGTCAGGTGTGCGCTGCCGGGCCTCTTCAACAATCTCGAATTCAATTCGCTACATGTCGCTGTTCGCATCATCAGAAATTCCGGTTTTTGTCAAAACTCTCATGGGACTGGAGGAGGTATTGGCGAAGGAGCTCAGTAAACTCGGGGCGAGCGATGTCTATATCGGAAGGCGCGGTGTGGCTTGTGTGGCGGATGAGGAAGCGCTCTACAGGATTCTGATCCATTCCCGCATAGCAATTCGTGTGCTGGTGCGGCTGGCGGAGAGTAATATCAAAAACGAAACAGAGCTTTATGATTGGGTGAAGACCATTGGCTGGGAGGATCATATGTCGATTAAGAACACCCTGGCCGTGGATGTGGTCTCATTTCATCCGGAAATGAATCATACGGTTTTTCTGGCTCAAAAGACCAAGGATGCCATTGTGGACCGGTTTCGCGAGATGTATGAGTTACGACCGAGTGTCAATCCGAAGGATCCGGATGTGCGCATCAATCTGCATATATCCAGGGATGGTGCGGCCCATATTGCGCTGGATGCGTCCGGACGGTCAATGAACAAGCGTGGCTATCGTCAGAGCACCGGGAAGGCTGCCATTAATGAAGTGCTGGCGGCCGGACTGATTGCCATCAGCTTGTGGGATCCGGAAACACCGTTCGTTGATCCGATGTGCGGATCCGGGACCTTTCTGATCGAAGCGGCCATGATTGCAAAAAACCGGGCGCCGGCGTTGCTGAATGAATCATTCGGATTGAAGCGATGGCCTCATTTCCGGGAATCGCTATGGCACCGGCTTATCAGGGATGCCGAACGCGTTGAACGGCGCGATGTCGACTGGATATTCGGCGGCGATCAGGATCCGGGAATGATTGCCATCAGCCGTCAGAATATCAAAAAAGCGCGCCTCAGCAGGAACATCACCCTGGTCAATAAGCCGTTTGAGAAGCTGTGGATTCCCGAAGGCGGCGGGGTGATCATATCCAATCCGCCGTACGGTGAACAAATTGGTGATAGGAAGCAGCTCAGAAAAATGTATGAGGAGCTCGGCAGGGTTCTGAGGTATAAAGCTGTGGGCTACAAGGCCTATTTCATTACACCTGACCGGGAATTCAAGAAATCGGTTCCGATGAAACCGGGTAAAATATTCAACGTTTTAAACGGATCCATCCCCTGTGAATACATTTCCTATTCCATCGGACCAAAAAAGTAAGATTTTACTCGACTGGAAGCGCTTTTATATTTAATTTGCAACTGACAGTCAGAGTGACTGTCACGCAGGGAGACACCCATGACGGGTATACGGAAAAACATTTTAACGGTAGCGGGTAATTTATTTTCAGACAGAATGCCTGTCGCGGACAGACGAGCATCAGACAGACGAGCATCAGACAGACCAATTACCAGATCACTCTAAAGCATTTCAACACTATGTCACCAACGCTAACAGAAAAAGAGCCCAAAACAGGAAATTCCATTTTTGAAAGCATGATGGAAAATGAGCACGAACAGGTTATCATCTGTTCGGATCCTTCGTCCGGGCTGAAAGCAATCATAGCTATCCACAATACCATCCTTGGACCTTCCCTGGGCGGAGTGCGCATGTGGCCCTATGAGTCTGAGCGGGCAGCGCTTAAGGATGTGCTCAGACTTTCACGCGGGATGACATACAAGGCGGCCGTGGCGGGGCTCAACCTCGGCGGCGGCAAGGCCGTTATCATCGGTGATCCTAAAAAGGATAAAAAAGAGGCCATTTTCCGGGCCTTCGGACGTTATGTGGAAGGTCTGGCCGGTCGATACATAACAGCCGAGGATGTCGGTATGAGCATCCGGGATATGGAGTGGATCCGGATGGAGACCAAGTATGTCACCGGCATCTCCATGGCACTTGGCGGTAGCGGTGATCCCTCACCTGTGACCGCGATGGGAGTGTATATGGGGATCAAGGCGACGGCAAAAAAAGTATTCGGATCGGATTCCCTTGAAAAGAGAAAGATCAGCATACAGGGAGCGGGTAATGTGAGTACAAATCTTGCCCGTTATCTCCACAAGGAGGGGGCGAAACTGTTTGTTACGGATATTGACGAGGAGAAGGTGGACAACGTGGTACGTGAAACCGGTGCCATTGCCGTGGATCCGGAATCCATTTACGATCTGGATGTTGATATCTTCAGTCCGAATGCCCTTGGCGGAGTCCTGAACAAGGATACCATACCCCGGCTGAAATGTGCCATTGTTGCGGGAGGTGCCAATAATCAGCTGGAAAAAGAATCGGTTCACGGTCCGATGCTTATCGAGCGGGGAATTGTTTATGCACCGGACTATGTTATCAATGCCGGTGGTTTAATCAATGTTTCCAACGAACTCGAAGGTTATAACCGCGAACATGCTCATGAGCAGGCTGCCAGGATCTACGACACCATGTCGCGCATTCTGGAATATTCTGCCACACACAACGTACCCACCTACACTGCATCCAACACGATTGCAGAGATGAGGCTGAAACAGATTGGCAGGGTCAAATCGATTTATGCCTCGCGCAGCCATTTTACAGGCAGGATGGGTGAGCTTGTTGGCAAAAGATGATGAATGCTCCACGGGCAGGCGGTTGTTTTATCCATGCAGAAAAAAGATTTTCTTAAACGTGACCGATTGATGCGCGCCATTACCCAAAACGGTCACTATCGCATATCGGTTGTGAAAACAACGGAGATCGTCCGTACAGCCCGAAAAAGGCACGGATTGTCCCTGCTTGCGTCGGTATTGCTTGGGCGCGCTCTTACAGGTGCGCTGTTGCTGGCATCGGGATTGAAGGGCGAAGAGCGTATCCAGCTCAGGATGGAAGGCAATGGCCTGGTCAGATCGGTGACGGCCGAGGCTACCAGTCACGGTGAGGTGCGGGGATATGTTTCGCGGCCGGATGCTGAACTGGATTTTCGAGAGAACACATCACTGAGTGACGGCATTGGCATGGGTGTACTGACCGTCTCAAAGTCGCTTTACAACAGATCGCGGCCTGTGACCGGAACTGTGGCGCTTGTGCGTGGAAATGTAAATGAGGATTTGGCGCATTATCTGCTTCAGTCGGAGCAGATACCATCCGCCGTCACACTGGATGTAGCCATTGACGAAAAGGGCGGGATAGCAGAAGCCGGCGGCGTACTTGTGCAGGCTATGCCCGGTGCAACCCGTGAAGAAACCTTGTTGCTGGAAGATAATATGCGGACCATGCCGATGCCTGGCCGGCAATTCGCGGAAGGGTATCTGGACGAAGTGCTTGCCTCGGTTGCCGGGAGCATGGATGTCAAAGAGCTGGATCGTTATCCCGTTGATTTTTTCTGCCGTTGTTCCCGGGACAGGTTCAGGCGCTCCCTGGCGCTGCTTGATCCGGATGAGCTGCTCTCAATGAAGGGGGAAACCGAAGAGCTGATCTGTCATTACTGCAGCAAGAAGTATGTTTTTACACGCGAGGAAATCGATGCTATTGCTCAGAAAGCAAAGATTCGGCAGAACTGATGGATGGTTTTACGTGCAACACTCTGTCGCGCAGATGGCGGATGAGAGCGTACGTCATGAGCGCGCTGGCAGGGGCAATTATGCGTTCATCGACATCAAAACAGGAATGATGAAGCGGATATGAGGTATCCGGTGAGTGAGCGGTACCCACACGCAGAAGCAAGCCGGGAAACCGTTGGGTGTAATACGCAAAGTCTTCCGCACCAAGGCTTTGCTCTCTGTCCAGAAATTTTTCGTCACCAAGCTGGGAGCTTATAGTTTTGCGCATGAAGCGGTAGAGCTGAAAATTGTTGATAACCGATGGGGATCCGCCGCCGAACCGCACGTTGGTTTCCACCCCGTTCAGTTTTCCGATTCCACGGGTGATCTCTCTCA
>SLKA01000097.1 GCA_007134845.1 Balneolales bacterium | reverse complement strand
TGCTGAAGAACCCGCAGATGAAAAGCCGGTTGCTGAAGATTCGGGGGACGACAAATCAGCAGATGACGACGATTCCGGGTTGAAGCCATCCAAAAACGGCTGAGATACATCCCCGCAGCTTCATGGTTAAGCGGACATGGTTTCTGTGTCCGGACGAATCCCTGCTATTTTCAGACCGGCTCCCGGACCGATGATCAACACCTCCCTCTCCCTCACCAATTTTCGCAATCATCATCAGACCGATGTCGTCTGGGGAGAGCATGTGAATATGATCACCGGTCCGAACGGAGCTGGCAAAACCAATCTGATTGACGCCCTCCACTATCTCTGCATGGGCAGAAGCTTCACAAGCAGCTCGGACATGTACGTGGTTCGTCAGGATGCCGCCGCGTTCCTGGTAAAGGGGACCTTCCGCGGCAAGATCCGGAGTTTGTTTGATGTGGCATGCTCATATGGCCGTGGAGACGGGAAAAAACTCTGGGTGAATGACAGTCCGCTGGAGCGTCACGCCGATCTGATCGGACTCGTGCCCGTAGTGCTCGTATCCCCGGATGACAGGAAGCTGACAGGGGAGGGGCCGGCCGAACGCCGATCGTTTCTCGATGCCCTCATCTCGCAAACCTCACCGGCCTACCTGGACGACCTCATCCGCTATCGCAAAATCGTCAGGCAGAGGAACCGGCTGTTGTCCGACATGCACATGCATTCTGCCGAATTGGGTCTGATGCTGGAGCCCTGGGATCGTCAGCTTTCGGAAACCGGATCGCGCATCATTGCCAAAAGAGGGGCACTGGTAAACAAGTTCCAGTCCTATCTGGAAAAAGCGCATCAGGAACTGGCCGGTTCCGTCCTTGTACCTTCTATTGCCTACAAGACATTTTGTGACACCGGCGACAAGCCATCTCCCGATCCCGCCCGTATCCGCGATTTTTACGATAACGAGCTTCGCAAGGTATCGGAACGCGAAAGAGAGCGCCGGCAGACCATTACCGGTCCGCACCGCGACGAGCTTGTTTTTTTTCTGAATGGCATGGAGCTGCGCAAATTCGGTTCTCAGGGGCAGCACAGGATATTCGCACTGGCGTTGAAGATGGCACAGCTCTATTTTTACAGTGACGAGCTGGAAGACCTGCCGGTATTTCTTTTGGATGATGTTTTCGGCGATTTGGATCCGCAGAGAACCGAAACGGTGATGCAGATGTTGCTTCATCATGACGGACAATCTTTTATTACGGCAGCACATCCTGACAAAATATCCGGATTTTCGGCATCCGGCCGCCATCATATCACCTCCTATGAGGTCAGCGATGGCCGGGTGGAACCCATATCATGACCATGGCATTTTTCAGAAAACAACCCAGGCAGCTTCGCGAACTGTTGGATGATTTCATTGATGATTATCCGCACAGGGTGGCGCTCAAACGGGGCATGGTCCTCGCGCTGTGGCCCGAGGTGATCGGTGAGGCCATCCGGGAACAGGTGAGGGATATGAAGTTCCAGGGCAGCCGGCTGATCCTTTTTGTGCCGGATCCCTCCTGGCGGCATGAAATACACATGCAGCGGCGATCCATAGCGAGCAAGCTGAACACCGCCGTAAAGGAGGAGATCATTCGCGATATTATCATTAAATCATGATCGTTTAAAAGTTATTGGGTGTGATAATCTCTATCATTCCGTAATATGTAACTGTCAGCTGAAACAGATGTAATTCATTTCGCCATGGCTAAAGACAGCGCAACAGGCAAC
The DNA here is from genome assembly GCA_007134845.1 of Balneolales bacterium. Lineage (GTDB taxonomy): Bacteria > Bacteroidota > Rhodothermia > Balneolales > Natronogracilivirgulaceae > SKNL01. The sequence goes on along the minus strand of SLKA01000097.1, from coordinate 27,529 downwards.
TGGTTTTCCAGTTTATTCAAACCGTCAGAGACGGAGACAACCTATCTGCACAAGGGGGAGATTCTGGTTGTATTTCTGATTGCCTTTATCATAGCCATTACACTTTGGTTTCTTGTGAACATGGGCAAGGAATACAATGTTACCATGGCATTGCCGCTGCAGATAACCGACGTCAGTGAGGATATGGCTTTTGCCACCGACCCGCCCGGCGAGGCCAGGGTCACTGTGAGCGGGGAAGGGTGGAACCTGTTGTCACTCTACCGGAATCCCCCCGTGGTTTCCATTCCTTACAGCGACAATGTGGTGAATGTAAGTGATATCGTTCAGCGGGAGATCGCCTACTTTTCCGATATAAGCGTCCAGAAAGTGGAACCATCGATCATCACCCTGAACATGGAACCGAGAACAAGTAAAAGGGTACCCGTGACGCCGAAGCTGGATGTCCAGCTCAGGGCACAATTCGAGATCGTTGGGAATGTCAGGGTTTCACCCGACAGCGTGACGGTGCAGGGTGCACGTTCGGTTGTCGATACACTGCAGAGCATGCCCACGGAAACGCTCCGCCTCAGCAATGTTCAAAAAGATGTGGATCGGAGAGTAGGTCTGGCAAACCTGGAAGGCGTGGCCGTTCCGGATGCCCCGGATGTGAACATCACTTTTAGCGTCACCGAGTTCACCGAAGGGGAGGTGCGCCTGAGAGTGCAGGCACGAAATGTGCCGGAGGGCCGGGAAGTGCGTTTCAATCCGACGGTGCTGACGGTCAGGTATAACGTGCCGATCGATCAGTTCAGCCTGTCACAGGATATCGTGCCCTATGAGGCCTATGTCCCTTATTCAGAATTCTTGCAGGATACAACAGGCTATGTTGTTCCGAATATTGCGGCGGTAACCGATGAGCTGGACATCAGGCTGCAGTCAATTCAACCCCGGCGGGTTGCCTATTTCCTGGCTGTGACGGAGTGAGAGGTTGTGACCCCTTCCTCCCGGAACGGTTGCAGCGCTTCATCGACCGGCCGGCAGCCCTCGAAATACGACGCCACTTTCAACAGCACTTCATCCACCAGCGCATCCGGACACGAGGCTCCTGATGTGAGGGCTATGGTCACCGGTTCGGCCGCTTTCGGCATCCAGTTGCGGGTCCGTTCCACCTGCCTGTTCCACTGGTTGAAGTGATGGATTTCGGTGCGGGATTTAATTTCCGAAGCATCCCGGATATGGTAGGTCGGAAACCGCTCTTCAAGTAGCTCGACCAGATGCATGGTGTTCGAAGAATTATAACCACCCACAACCAGCGCCATGTCCGCCCGCTCCTCCATCAGGCCGTAGGTGGCTGATTGATTTTCGTTCGTTGCGTAACAAAGCGTGTCGGCGGTGTCGGCAAAGTGCATCTCCACAGACGGCTGATTATTCTGCTGATCATCCGGCTGGCCGCTCTGCTGTCCACTCTGCTGATCACCCGGCCGGCCGCTCTGTAGACCACTCTCGAGGTCACTCTGCAAATCGCTCTGTTGGTCGGACCGCAGGCTGCTCTGCCGGCGATGTTTCTCGGCAACCGCTTCTTTGAGGATGCGCATCACCTCACGGGTCTCGGAGGCCAGCATGGTCGTCTGGTTGATTACGCCAATTCGTTTCATATCCTCAACAGGATCAAATCCCCCGGTGCATTTCATCCCGAAATATTTGTCAAAGTCGGTGAGGGGACGCTTTTCCAGAAGGATGTCGGCCAAAATATGTGCCTCCTCCGGATTCAGCACCACCACGCAGGGTGCTTTTTGCGAACTGTGCGAGAACGTGGCGCGGGTCTCCTCATGCTGGTATTTGCCGTGGATGACAAGGGAGTAGCCCCTGGCGCCAAGCTGTTCACCCCGCTTCCACACCTTGATCACAAAGGGGCAAGTGGTGTCGTACTGATATGGATTGATTCCCTGCTTCTCCAGCTTCTGCTGGATTTCGAGCGTGGTGCCAAACGCCGGCACAATCACAATGTCATCCGGGGAGAGCGATGCGATCGGAATACGCTCCGTGCCGTCGGTGTCGAACAGGAAACGGACACCGCGTGCTTCCAGATCCTTGTTCACCGTGGGGTTGTGAATCATCTCGCTGAGAAGGTAGATGTTCTTTCCGGGATGCTCCTCAACCGTGCGATAGGCGATATCAATTGCGTTTTCGACACCGTAGCAGAATCCGAAATGGCGGGGAATGAGAAAGCGCACCGGCCCCAGGTCCAGCACGGCAGGAGTGCGATCCTTCTTGCGCGGATCCAGGATCTGTCGGGCATTTTTGACCGTTTTTATGATCTCGGATTGATAAAGGTCCGGGATGAGAAATTCCCTCGGCATGGTGAGCTAAGTTAAACGCAATTCAGTCAAACGCGATCAGTTCATGGTGATTACCACGGCAATAACAATCAGTCCCGCTTCAGTTTCTTGTACTGGATGCGTTTGGGCTGGTCATCAATGCCCAGCACATCACGGCGGTAGTCCTGATACTGCCGGTAGTTGCCTTCAAACCAGCGCACCGCACTGTCGCCTTCAAAAGCCAGGATATGGGACGCGATGCGGTCGAGAAACCACCGGTCGTGAGAGATAACGACAACACATCCCGCAAAGTTCAGTAACGCATCTTCGAGTGCCCGCAGTGTCTGCACGTCCAGATCGTTGGTGGGCTCATCCAGCAACAGCAGATTTGCACCTTCCCTGAGTGTTTTTGCCAGATGCACACGGTTGCGCTCTCCGCCGGAAAGCTGATCGGTTTTTTTCTGCTGATCACCACCGCTGAAATTGAAACGGGCGACGTAAGCACGGGAATTTATTTCCCTGCTGCCCAGTTTTATCGTATCCTTGCCATCGGAAATTTCCTGCCAGATCGATTTTTCGGGATCCAGCGGGCGGCTCTGGTCAGCGTACCCGATTCTGACCGTATCGCCGATCTCGAACGTGCCGTTATCCGGTTTTTCCTGTCTGGTGATCATGCGGAACAAGGTGGTTTTTCCGGCACCGTTCGGACCGATGACACCGACAATGCCACCAGCCGGCAGGTCAAATTTCAGGTTGTCAAAAAGCAGCCGGTCGCCGAAACCCTTGGCAACGCCATTGGCCCGGATCACCTTGTCACCAAGCCGGGGTCCGGGTGGAATGTAGATCTCCAGCTCGTCACGCTGTTTTTCCTGCTCACGGGTGGATAGCAGATCTTCGTAGGCTGTGATACGGGCCTTGCTCCTGGTGCTGCGTCCCTTGGGGTTGGTCTGTATCCATTCCATCTCGCGGTCGATGGTCTTCTGAAGCTTCTTGTTTTGCTGCTTCTCGACATCCAGCCGCCGGCGCTTCTGCTCCAGCCAGCTGCTGTAGTTGCCTTCGAAGGGGATGCCCTCGCCGTGATCCAGCTCCAGTATCCACCCGGCTACGTTATCCAGGAAATACCGGTCATGGGTGATGGCAATGACGGTGCCTTCGTAGCGCTCCAGGTGCTGCTCGAGCCAGTTCACCGAGTCGGCGTCCAGGTGGTTGGTGGGCTCATCCAGCAGCAGTACATCCGGTTCCTTCAGCAACAGCCGGCACAGCGCCACCCTGCGGCGCTCCCCGCCGGAAAGAACCTTGATGGGCGTATCCTCAGGCGGACACCGGAGCGCCTGCATCGCCATCTGTAGCTTGCTGTCCAGGTCCCACGCATTTTTCTGGTCGATCTGCTCCTGCAGTTTGGACTGCCGCTCGATGAGCGCGTCAAAATCGGCATCCGGCTCGCTGAATTTTGCGCTGATCTCTTCATATTCACGCACCAGATTGACCAGCTCCTGGACACCTTCCTCGACGATGTCCATAACGGTTTTGGAGGGATCAAGCTCGGGTTCCTGCGGCAGATGGCCGAAGGTGACACCCGTTTTGGAGGTCACCTCGCCTTCGTAGTTATCGTCGAGGCCGGCAATAATCCGTAGCAGTGTGCTCTTTCCGGAGCCGTTCGCCCCGATAATGCCGATCTTGGCACCGTAGAAGAAAGAGAGGTAGATGTCCTTGAGGACACGCTGATTGGGGCCCCAGGTCTTGCCCACGCCCGTCATGGAAAAAATGATCTTTTTGTCGCTCAAAATGGTATTTCTTTTGTGATTAGACCGTTACGTCATCCAGCCTGACCCCGACCAGCTTGCTGATGCCCACCTCGGGCATGGTCACGCCATACATCATCTCGGATTCCTCCATCGTGGTCTTGTTGTGCGTAATGACGATGAACTGCGTATCGTCGCTGAATTTTTTCAGAAGTCGGGTAAAGCGCAGAATATTGGGATCGTCAAGCGGGGCGTCCACCTCGTCCATCACACAGAATGGCGAGGGTTTCACCAGGTAGATAGCGAACAGCAGGGCAATGGCGGTGAGCGTTTTTTCGCCGCCGGAAAGCTGCTCGATCACACTCGGCCGCTTGCCGCGCGGATTCGCGATGATCTCGATCTTGGCTTCCAGCGGATCCTCGGTTTTTTCATCCATCACCAGGTCACAGTGGTCATTCTCCTCGAAGAGGGTGTTGAATACCGTTTTGAAGTTCCCCCGGATAGCGCGGAATGTCCTGTTGAACCGCTCCTGGGCGTTCCGGTTGATTTCCTGGATGGTCTCAATAAGCTGCTCTTCGGCGCTCTCAAGGTCGTTGATTTGCACCTCAAAGTGGTCTAGTCGCTGCTTCTCCTCATCGTACTCTGTGATGGCCAGCGGATTGACCTCGCCGATGTTCTTCAGACGCTGTTTCAGTGTGAAAATGGTTTCCCGCGCGGTGGAGATATCGGTGTCTTCAGGAAGCAGGATGTCGATCTGGTCGATCGTCAGGTTGTAGGTTTCCCAGATGTGGTCATTGATGCTCTTCTGCTCCATCTCCAGCTTGGATTTGGCCAGTTCCAGGGAGTAGAGCAGCTCCTGGTTGGAGTCCTTTTTCCGTCTGACATCCTTGAGGTTTTCCTCGAGCAGGTTGATTTTTCCCCGCTGACGTGCGCACGCTTCCTCGGCCTCGCGGTACTCTTTCTCCTCCTCCTCCTTGCGGACAAGCTTCTCACGCAGCTCGTCGTCTGCCGTCTCCAGCTGCTCCCGGAGGGCGATGATCTGGTTCTTGCTTGATTTGGCCTGCTCTGCCCGCTGTGAGAGCCGGTCCCTGATCCCCTGCATGTTCGATTCAAACCGCTCGATGTCACGCTTGAGCGTGGATACCGTGTTGCCTGCGTTCTGATATCGAAGGGCGACATCGTTGAACCGCGTCTGCGAGCGCTGCAGGGCATCCTCTTTCTCATTGAGCGTCGATTTGAGGGTCACCTCTTCGCGGACCACCGATTCCAGCCGGCCGGCAAGCTTTTCCAGCTCGGGTGTGATCTGCTTGCGCTCCTCTGCTGCCTTGCGGGTTGTCTCCCTGAGCTCTTCAAGCCGCCGTTCGAGATCCTGCACATTTTTCTGATAGAAATCGGATTGGGTCTGGAAGGATTCGGTCCGGGCCTCATGTTTTCGGAGGCGGTCGGAGCACTCCTTGACTTTCTGCTGATGGGGCTGCAGGTCGAACTTGCGGTAGGTTTCGGTGAGATCGTCGAGCCTGACAGTGGCCTTTTCCACTTCCAGTGCTTTTTCATCGGCTTGCTGTCTTCGCCTCTCAACTTTTTCACGGAGCCCGATCCGCACACCGGCATTCTTGTTGCTGCTACCGCTGTATATGAAGCCGTTTTGTGCGGCGACATCGCCATCTGCCGTAACAGCGGTTACGTTTTTCTCCGATGCGATCCGGACCGCATCCCCGAGTGCGTCAGCCAGAACCACATTCCCGAAAAAGAGCTGTTTCAGCGAATTAAAAGCAGGATCGCAGGAGATATGATCCGCCAGGGCAATTTCACCGGATGCCGTTGTACGTGATGCGCCCGATCCACTTGCTCCAGCCGCATCACTTAAAGCATTCGCTTCACTTGCGTCACTAGCCCCACTCGCAGCATCCGTGCCACTTGCAACATTCGTGTCACTTGCATCAGGATCGCCACTCTCCGGGAATCCGCCATCCTCCCCGAAAATCCGGTCAAGCGGAATGATGGTCACCCGGCCTTTGTCCTTTTTGCGAAGAAGTCCGAATGCCCGCACCGCCTCTTCGTCGTTGGCAGTGATCACAAAGTTGGCCGCATCTCCCAGGACCGCTTCGACAGCGGCTGCATGCGCCTCACTGCTTGAAAATACGTCGCTGACAATCTCCAGCATCGAGAAATCGTCCCGCTGTTCTTTGAGATACTGAACGCCGGCGGGATGGGCATCCGATGATTCGGCCAGGCTTTTAAGCAGTTCGTATTCGGAACGAAAGGCATCGCATGCGCTCTGGAGTCCGCGAATCTCATCCTTGAGCTGATTGATCCGGTTCAGCAGCAGTTCGCGCTCGTTGCGTGCGTTTTCCAGATCCTGCCCGGCTTGCTCGTATTCTGCAATGAGCGCATCATGGCGTGATTCAAGCGCTTCTTTTTCGTTTGCAAATGAGGCGGCCTTTTCCCGGCTCTCCGATAATTCCTTATGCAGCCGATGCTCCTGTTCTTCCGCGTTTTCGATGCGCGATTCCAGCCGGACCTGCAGGTTCTGCAGCTCGTTTATCCGGCGGGTGGCCTCGCTGTGTTTCTTGCCTGCCTCATCGAGGTCGCTTCGGATCCGGCTTACCTGTTGCCGGCTCTCTTCAAGCGATACCTTTGCGGCTTCGTGCTCCCCGCGCATACTCTCAAGCGCATGCTCGGCGTTCTGCAGCTCCTCCTGGTTGGATTTCAGATTTTTCCGTAGATCCCGGATCTCGTTTTCCGCCTGATAGATTTCCTGTTCGTACCGCTGGATGACCGATTCCTCTGCCTTGATTTTTTCTTCAGATACACGGATGTTGGTCCGGATTTCCTGGATGCTGCTGTTGGCCTGGTCCACCTTTCTGCGTACCTGGTTCTGCACCTGCTCCTTGCTCATGAGGGCCTCATGGGCTTCCTCTTCGTTCTGTTCGAGCAGATGGAGGCGGTTTCGCAGCTCCTCTTTTGTTGCTGAGGCGCTGGCAATCCGCTCAAGCAGCGGATTCAGCTCGCTGCGCACATTCTGGTACTCCTCACGGGATACAGCCTTGTCCAGAAACTCCAACTCTTCCTGGTACTTCCGTGCGCGTTCAGCTCGGGAAGCCTGTGCCTGCAGGGAGCGCGTTTTCTTGCGAACCTCCACCAGGATGTCCTCCATGCGCTGCAGGTCGGCCCGTGTATCCGACAACTTCTTGAGCGTCTGCTTCTTGCGCTCCTTGAACTTGGTGATGCCTGCCGCTTCTTCGAACAGCCGCCGCCGGTCGTTGTTCTTGTCGTTGAGAATCTCATCGACCATTTTCAGCTCGATGACCGAGTAGGCGTTGGGACCCATGCCGGTATCCATGAACAGATCATTGATATCCCGCAGGCGGCACGGCTTGCTGTTGAGAAGATATTCACTTTCACCGGAGCGATAGAGCCGGCGGGTCATGGTGATATCGGAAAACTCGGTGGGCAGCACACCCCGGTTATTGACGATGGTGAGCGAAACCTCGGCCATTCCTAGCGCTTTTTTTGCGGCGGTGCCATTGAAAATGACATTGGTCATGGCTGCCGAACGCAGCAGAGAGGGGCGCTGCTCTCCAAGCACCCAGCGAAGGGCGTCCACGATATTGGACTTGCCGCATCCGTTCGGACCAACAATAGCTGTGATGCCGCTGTCGAACTTGACCTTTGTTTTATTGGCAAAACTTTTAAAGCCTTGCAGTTCGAGTTGGGCAAGATACATGAGACGGTGACTCCGGTGAGTGGATTAAACAGTCATTATCTCTTCTTCCTTGTCCTTGAGCATCTGATCAACGATGGATATATAGGAGTCGGTAAGCTTTTGAAGGTCTTCTTCAGCCTCGTAACGGGAATCTTCCGGGAGAGATTCTTCCTTCACAATTTTTTTGATCTCGTCCTTGATTTCACGCCGTATATTCCGGATGCTGACCCGCGCCTCTTCGGTCTTTTCCCGGGAAACTTTTACAAGATCTTTTCTGCGCTCCTCGGACAGGACGGGAAGCGGAATACGGATGAGCATTCCGTCGTTGTTGGGATTGAGGCCGAGTCCGGATGACATGATCGCCTTTTCGATTTCCCGGATCGATGACTTGTCAAACGGTTCGACGGTAAGCAGCCGGGGATCCGGTGCAGAAATATTGGCAAGCTGATTGAGTGGCGTTTGCGTGCCGTAGTATTCCACTTTGATCCCGTCAAGCAGTTGGGGAGTGGCTTTGCCGGCACGAATATGTCCCAATTCTCTCTTCAGGAAAGATTTGGCATCATCCATTCTTTTTTTTGCATCGTCAAGGTAAGGTTGTAATTCCGCTATCATAGTATCTGTTAAATAGTGTTCGGGATATTCAGTACAGACACGAAATATATAACAAATTGGTAAAAAAAAAAGAGGGATTCGGCCGATGATCCCGCTGCCGGATCAGTCCCAGTAGACCCGGGTACCAATCGGCTCGCCCATGATGACTTTTACCAGATTGTGTCGTTCGTCCATATTGAAGACAAGAAAAGGAGTCTTGTTGTCACGGCACAGGGTAAAGGCGGTCAGGTCCATGACCGACAGTTGCCGTTTCAGCACATCATCGCCGCTGATGGATTCGAATTTTTTGGCATCCGGATTCTTTTCGGGATCGGAATCGTAGATTCCGTTGACGCGTGTTCCTTTCAGAATGGCCTCGGCTTCGATTTCAATGGCACGAAGCGCGGCGGCGGTGTCGGTAGTGAAGTAGGGGTTGCCGGTTCCGGCTCCGAAAATAACGACACGGTCTTTCTCCAGGTGGCGCACGGCCCGTCGCCGGATGTAGGGCTCGGCGATTTGTTCCATGCGAATGGCTGACATCAGACGGGTGTGTATGCCTTTACGTTCGAGCGCATCCTGAAGCGCCATGCTGTTGATCATCGTAGCCATCATTCCCATATAGTCGCCCTGCACCCGGTCCATGCCCAGGGTGGCTCCCTTTATGCCACGGAAAATGTTGCCGCCACCGATGACAATGGCAATCTCGGTGCCTGTTTCTTTGGCCTCGCGGATTTCGTCGGCATATTGGGAAAGCACAACACCGTCGATGCCATGCCCCTGTTTACCAAGCAGCGATTCTCCGCTTAATTTCAAGAGAATTCTTTTGTACTGTTTCACAAATATGCTCCGGTTCAATTCACAGATAAAAAAAAGGCCGCCAATAAGGCAGCCTTGAGAGAAATCAGCAGTTACTGTCCGCCGAGTTGTATGCGTACAAAGGAAGTTACAAGCGGTGCACCCGATTGTTTCAGATATTCCTGAACGGATTGGGTGCCGTCTTTGACAAACTTCTGCTCGAGCAGTACGCGCTCTTCAAAGAAGCGCCTCATTTTGCCCATGGCTGCCTTTTCGGCGATTTCAACAGGTTTGCCTTCGTTAATAAGCTGCTCTCGTGCAATTTCCTTTTCTTTTTCAAGAATGGTTGTGTCAACACCGTCACGGGTGACGGCGATCGGGTTCATGGCTGCCACCTGCATGGCCACATTCTTGGCGACATCGGCATCATCAACAACCCCATCAAACTCGACCAGAACACAGAGTTTGTTGCCGGGGTGGATATAATCAAAGATCTGTCCGTCCGATTTGAGAACTTCAAACCGGCCGATATCAATTTTTTCACCGATTTTCCCGACCAGGTCCTTGAGCATGTCGCCCACGGTGAGGCTGCCGGCTTTTTCCTGTAAAAGGGAGTCACGGTCTGCCGGTTCGGTGTCAAATACCACTTTGGCAAAATCGTTGGCATACTGAACGAAATCATCGTTTTTAGCAACGAAATCGGTTTCACAGTTCAGCTCAAGTGCAACAGCTTTTTTGTTGTCATCGGAAATCAGGGATACAATTACACCCTGATTGGCTTCGCGGTCAGCCCGTTTTTCGGAGACCTTCTGGCCTTTTTTCCGCAGGATCTCGATGGCTTTATCCATGTCGCCGTTGGACTCGGCGAGGGCTTTCTTACAGTCCATCATGCCGGCACCGGTCTGGTCTCGTAGTTTTTTTACATCTGCAGCAGAAATACTCATGGTCTTATGGATCGTTTGACTTAAAAATTAAGAAACTACTTTTTTTCTTTTGACTCAGCTTCGGGAGCGTCAGCATCGGCTTTATCATCCGCTTTTTTCACTTCCTTGTCTTTTTTGTCTTCCTTGTCAGTGGCCTTGCTTTCCGCGTCGGCTTTTTCGGGAGCATCGGCGGGAGAGTCGCTTTTGTCTGAAGCTTCCGCTTTTTCTTCCTTGCCGGCGGTTTTTGCATCTGCTTCTTTTATATCAGCGGCTTTTGCGTCAGAATCTTTTGCGCCTGCAGATTTTGCATCTGCTTCTGCCTCACCGGTTTTTGCACCTGCTTCTTTTATATCAGCTTCGCCGGCAGATTTCTCATCGACTGCCTGTCCGGTTTTTTTATCATCCTGGGCGGACTGTCTTCCGCGGGCAGGAGCGGCTTTTGTTTTGCGGGTACGCTTTCGGCGCGTGGTTTTCACTTCGGGTTCGCCGGTCTCTTCACCTTCTGCCTGGTCCGCATCTTCCCGGCCCATGCTTTCGGCGGCGAGCTGCTCTTCCTGGTATGCTTCACGCTCGGCCATGCCTTCAATGATAGCGTCGGCAACATTAGAGGCAACCAGCTGGATAGCTTTGGCGGCATCATCGTTGCATGGAATGATATAATCCGGAACATCAGGATCGCAATTGGTGTCAACCAGCGCAAAAATCGGGATATTCAGCTTGAGAGCCTCGTTGACCGCGATATTTTCCTTTACGATGTCGACTACAAAGAGTGCTCCGGGAACGCGACCCATTTTGGAAATACCACCCATCACATCCTCAAGCTTATCCTTTTCACGGTCGAGCATCAGACGCTCTTTCTTGGTGATGTTCTCGTACGTTCCGTCGGTCTTCATCGCATGGATTTCCTCCATGCGGGAAATGCTTTTTCTGATGGTTACAAAGTTGGTGAGCATGCCGCCCAGCCATCGATGGGTTACGTATGGCATGTCGCATCGCTTCGCTTCCGTGCGGATAATCTCCTGGGCCTGCTTCTTGGTACCGACAAATAGCACTTTTTTCCCGGAACGGGCGACTTTGGTGATTTCGTCAAGTGATTCCTGAAGGAGAGCGTGTGTCTTGTTCAGGTCAATGATGTGGATCCCGTTGCGCTGCATGAAGATGAATTCACGCATTTTGGGGTTCCATCTCCTGGTGAGGTGGCCGAAGTGTGCTCCCGATTTGAGAAGCTCTTCGACAGAGGCTGCTTTTGCCATGTTTGTAGAGTTTTATGTTGAGGTTTGTCCACTATGCAGGTCCTCCTTATAGACAAATTCCGTCACTTCGCAGGAAGATCAGGAACACCCAGCCATAAGTCGCTGCATATGTGTGATAATATTTTGAAAAAGATCAGCGCTTGGAAAACTGGAATTTTTTCCGGGCTTTCGGCTGACCGTATTTTTTCCGCTCGACCATGCGGTCGTCGCGGGTAAGAAGATCGTTCGACTTTAGCGCACTGTGTGTTTCCGGTTCCAGGGTGTTTAAAGCACGGGCGATGCCAAGCTGTACGGCATCGGCCTGACCGGTAACACCGCCCCCGCGAACCGTGATTTTAACATCATATTTGCCGGCGGTCTCGGTGATCTTGAACGGCAGATTCACGGTATTTTGCTGGACTGGAAGCACAAAATAGGTCTCGAACGGTTTGTTGTTGACCACAATGTCTCCCTTGCCAGGCTGTACATACACGCGCGCAGTAGAAGTTTTTCTACGGCCTATGAATGATTGGTTAGCCATATTCAGAGTTCGATTTTTTCAGGTTTCTGCGCGACCAGAGTATGCTCCGGTCCGGCAAAAACCCGTAGGTTGGTTAAGATTTTGCGGCCCAGCCGGTTCTTCGGAAGCATGCCCTTTACGGCATTGCGAACCAGAAAAGTGGGATCCTTTTTCAGCATCTCCACCGGAGTGGTGAAGCTGGTTCCTCCCGGATATCCGGAATGACGGAAATACTGCTTGTCCTGCATCTTTTTGCCGGACAGGGATACTTTTTCAGCATTGATGACAATCACATTGTCGCCGGTATCCATGTGCGGGGTATACTCAGGCTTGAGTTTGCCCCGAAGGATGGAAGCTACCTTGCTTCCGAGACGACCCAGAGGCTGGCCTTCTGCATCTATTACCAGCCATTTTTTCCGGATGTCACCAGGTTTGGCCGAATATGTTTTAAAGCTCTCGGTTTTCACGGTGATATTATTTTTTTGAGAATCACTAAATAAAACAGGTTTACTGACAAGTCTGGAAAGATAAAATATTAATGCAACTCTTGCAAATTATGAATCATCATAAACAACAGAAAAAGCGGACTTGAGACCGAAACCGCTCCATGCCTGACATTCCAATAATTCCGACACCTTAATTAATTCAAAAAAGCGCTTTCAAGCACACTATTTTTTTGCTTTTTTCATCAGCTTCCACCATATTACACTCCGTAAGTTTTCTTACATTGTAAATGTGTTACAGGGACATGTTTAAAGGGCGTATTAATTATTTAGTACGCCCTTTTTTAATTCTGTATTTGCAAGAATGAAAGAACAGGCATCCCGGCACTTACACGGTTTTGAACTTGTTGTGCCATTTCTGTTGTGTCTTGTTTTGTCTGTTGTACTGTACCTTTTCGGCAACTGCATCACCTAATCGTCCGGAGTTTATGAAATACAGGTATGTAGCTATTTTAATCTGTCTGGCAGCCAGCCTGTTGTCCAGTCCTGCCGGCGCACAGCCGCTTTCGCATGTCGAACCACAAATGATGGGCATGGACCCGGAGCGGCTGCTTGCAGCTGACTCCCTTATTATCGAGGCCATCGTTTCCGGACAAACACCGGGCGCCGTTCTGGCAGTGGTCCGCGATAGTTTCATTGTTTATAAAAAAGCATGGGGCTGGATGCAGCGTGAACCGGAAATGCGTGAAATGCATACCAATACCATCTTTGACCTGGCCTCGCTTACCAAACCGCTGGCCACCGCTGCTGCCATCATGAAACTGGTTGAGGACGGACACATCCGACTCACCGATCCGGTTTCCAGGTATCTTCCCGAATTTGCACGTTTTGGCGGCATGGAGCTTCCACTCCGCGAACAACCCCGCATCATCCATCTGCTTACGCATACCGCCGGACTCCCGTCCTATGCTCAGGTCAGACAGCTTGAGGAGCTCTACGGTCCGGCCGCCGGTGATTCCCTGATGACATGGCTTTGCGCACTTCCCTACAGAGCCGGTCCGGGCACCAGCTTCATGTACAGCTGTCCGAGTTTCATCACACTTAAACAGGTCGTTGAGGCGGTAACCGGTACCGACCTTGCCAGCTGGACCCGCCGTCATATCTATGAGCCGCTTGGAATGAATGAGACGTTCTATCTGCCGGATGCGGCTCTGCTGGATCGCATCGCCCCGACCATTTACAGCGATGAAAAGGGCATGATCGCCGGTATCGTTCATGATCCGCTGGCTCGTGAAGTGATGCGCGGCATATCAGGTAACGCCGGACTTTTTTCAACCGCCGATGACCTGGCCCTGTTTGCCGCCATGATGCTTAATGACGGTGCTGTCAACGGAAAGCGCATTATGTCACCGGCTACCGTCCGCACCATGACCCGCGCCCCGGCAGGACTCGAGTCTTTTGGTCGTGCACTGGGATGGGATCTGAGCTCGTCATTTGCATCCAATCAGGGGGATCTCTTCGGGGAAAAAACCTACGGCCACACCGGCTACACCGGAACATCCATGGTTCTGGATCCCGAAACACGGACTGCTGTTATTCTGTTGACCAACCGGGTCTATCCCGATGATTCTGCAAGCGTGGTTGATCTGAGGGCCAAAGTGGCCAACGTGGTAGCCTCATCCATCCTGAAATAAACAACAGGCAGCGGTCGCTGATGAACGCCCCGGCATTATATCATAATCATAACCGGATCGGCTGACGAGGTAAAAAGTCAGAGTGTGCTTGCATTGCCAACCTTTTTGCAGCATTTTCTGTTAATTCATAGTGTTATGATGAAACCGCAAAAAAACAGAGGCCTTATGAATCGCAGAGATTATCTAAGATCCACACTTGGAGGTTTTGCTTTATTAGGAACTTATGGAATCGGTCAGTCACTTGGAGAAGCCGCATCCACCGGATCCCAGTCCGGAATGGCGGCAACCGGAATGGCGGCGACGCTTGGCGCGAGCCCCGAACAATACATCCTTCCGCAGCTGGCCTACTCCTATGACGACCTCGAACCGCATATCGATGCCCAGACGATGGAGCTTCACCACAGCATTCATCACCAGGGCTATGTTAACGGATTGAATAATGCACTGGCGAAACTGGCCGAGGCAAGGGAAAACAATGATTTTGCACTGGTCAAACACTGGTCCAGGGAAGTCGGATTCCATGGGGCCGGACATTTTCTGCATGCGGTGTTTTGGGATGTTATGAGTCCGGATGGCGGCGGTGAGCCGGCAGATGCGGATCTTCGCAGGGCTATAAATGCATCATTCGGCAGTTTTGAGAAATTCAAGGCGCATTTTGTTGCAGCGTCCGGCGCTGTGGAGGGAAGCGGATGGGGCATTCTTGCATGGGAGCCGTTCGGGGACAGGCTGATGGTCTTCCAGGCAGAAAAGCATCAGAATCTCTCGCCAATGGTTACCGTGCCGCTGCTGGCCGTAGATGTCTGGGAGCATGCATACTATCTGCTTTATCAGAACCGGCGCGGCGATTACGTCAGGGCGTTCATGAACGTAATTAACTGGGATGCCGTGGCGCGGCGCTATCACGAAGCACGCCGGATGCTTGGATAACCTGTTGTTATGTGCTTTATATGCCATGTGTACGTGTCATCCCGGCATTCCAACTGTGCCATATTGCCGGAGTAGTAGTGATGTAATATTATTCCTGCTTGACACGCCTTGTTTTTTTTACGTTATTTGATAGTAACCCTAAACAAAACGTAAGGAAACTGGCCTTACTACTTGCACTTGCCCGCCATCTTCGGATGAGCGGGCTTTTTTTTGTAATCAAACCGGGACCGGCGGCATGCCCGTGATCTCGGCCATTGTCAAGCGTAAAGGCATTCTGACAGTGGGAAACATCAGCGGGGGAAGTATCAGCGGTGAGTGTGATAAACAGACCGTGTCTACAGACCGTGTCTACAGGTCCTGCATGGTAAAGCGGCGGCGGAGCGGATGTCGCAGCGGCGATGCGAGCAGCAGCCTGACCAGCTGGTTGCGAAGCCTGTGCAGTGGCTTTCGGTTGGCCAGCATCATATTGAACTCGGCCCGGCTGATCACTTTTTTTGCGCGTCCCCGCGCCTGCCGGGTATAGATGCGTGCGGCATCCGACAGCGATTGTTCCTCCTTCAGTACCGCAGCAATGTGCCGGACCGCCTGAGCTGCATTGATCCAACCCAGATTCATTCCCTGCCCGCCAATCGGACTCACGACATGGGCGGAGTCGCCGGCCAGCACCACCCTTCCCCGCCAGAATGTTTCCGCCAGATAACGTTCTACTGAAAACTGCGAAAACATGGAGCAATCAGCAGCTTCAGGTGCAATGCCGCAGCGCTGCCGTATCTGCTCTGTGAAGGCAAGGGCATCGCCAACCGGATGATCCGCCTCCTGCTGGAGGACCCATCTGCGGATGCCGCCAGGCAGTGGGAAGCACTCCACCAGGCCATCCCTGCTCAGGAAGATGACGGCATCGGAACCGTATCCGGTATTGTCTTTAAAATCACCCATAGCGTAACGGCTCGAATAGGATCCTCCGTGGAATGGAATGCCGGACAGCTGACGGATCGTGCTGTTTTTTCCGTCGCATCCCATCACCATTTTTGCAGTCAGGATGCGGAATGTGCGTGCATTGAGACCTGCGCCGCCATCCGGGGCCGTGTCTGTATTGCGCTTTGAAGTGTGAACTTCGCAAATATTCCCGTCTGAGATATCTGTGACAGCAGCATCCCACTGAAGCAATCCGGGGTCGAGTGCATTCAATTCCTGTACGAAAAGCGATTCGGTAATCCACTGCGGTACGGTCAGAATGTAGTTGAACGGAGATTTCAGCGAATGGAAATAAAGTGTGCCAAGCCGTGACCCATGCTGCGAGCAGGCATGTCCCTGCCGAATCCTTTTGCCTTTTGCAATAAAAGCATCCAGCAGTCCGGCTTCCGAGATCAGTTCAAGCGACGGCGGATGGATCCCGATGGATTTGGAGTGCATTACCGGTCCGCTGTTTTTCTCGAGGACCAGGACCCTGAGTCCCGATTTGTGCGCCATCAGCGCGGAAAGTAGTCCGACCGGGCCGGCACCGACGATAATAAGATCATATGGTTTTTCTGTGGATGCGTTCATTGTGGCTTTCGTTCATCAATTCCGTGCATTCGTTTACTTGTCGAGCACTGCAAGAAGCCGGTACGGAAACTGTCTGACAACCCGCCATTCATCCGGCAGAATCTCGCGAAGCTCTTGCGGCCGGAAGCTCTTTTTGATGGAGATGAGTCCGTCGGCACGTATGTATGAATTTGGGAAAAGCGGCCATGTTGCAACGGAAAAAAGGACATATCCGACGGCCGATCGTTCGATATCGCTGCAAATAACCCGAAATCCGGCAAGTGCGGCCAGATCTTCCAGAAATGCGGCAATGTCTGTTTCGGGAAGATGGTGCAGAACATGATTGCAGATCACAAAGTCGTAGGTTTCTCCTTTTTTTCGCAACCGTGCGGTATCGGTCTGCAAAAAGCGCAGGCCGGAAGTGTCGGGATTATGTCCTTTGGCAACGTCCGTGGATCCCCCGTTTGAAATGCTTTGGTCCTCTGCGGCGTGTGCAAACTCCAATGCCCTTGGATCAGGATCAATTCCGGTTACATCCAGCCGGAATCCATCATGCAACGCCCACCGGTGGATGTTTTTAGCTATATCCCCGCCGCCGGAACCGACATCGAGCAGGCGGAAAACAGTGCCGTGAACAAGATGCGGACGTATGAAATGCCGGTAGACCGCACACCAGCGGGATATCAGGCGGTTGATGACCGGGAAGTAACGATAGGTATTGTGCAGCTTCACGGGGTCGCAGTCGGCACGGTCCATCCATTCAATGAGATCGGGTTGTCGATCCGGAAGGAATCGCGTTGCGGCAGCTGTTTTTTTTCTGAATGGATTGGACATGGCAGAGCAGCAGATCGCGGCAGTCTACATCGGATCGGTGAACCTGAAAAGACCTGATTCAATGGTAAGGCCCGGGCCGAATGCCATAGCGAATATGTTCTGCCCCGCCGGGTTCTCTTCGGCCATATTCAGCCCGGATGGCGGCTGTTTGGCTGTCAATTGTACCACCCTGCCCTGGCTGCTGCCGGCGTGCGTTTCCACCATCTCCTTCAGCACAAAAAGGATAGTCGCACTGCTCATATTGCCGTATTCGCGCAGGACGGTCCGCGAGGCTGAAATCTGTTCGTCCCTGAGAGCCAGGGCCTCCTGCACCTTGTCGAGAATCGCTCTGCCGCCCGGATGAACCGCCCAGTGAGTGATGTCATTCTGGTGCAGACCGGCATTCTTCAGAATGGCATCAAGGATCGGCGGCATGTTGCTCCGGATGATATCGGGCACATAGGTCGAGAGTTTCATTTCGAAGCCCTGGTTTCCGATGGTCCAGGCCATATCGTTTTCGCCCTCCGGGGTGAGATCATTGTGAAAGGAGAGGATTTCGAGCGGAAGGGGTGATCTGGTGGATGATGCTTCCGGGCCGGTGGGATAAAATGAGGGGGTTCGCGCACTGACAAGAGCGCCGGATCCCCCATCAGCAAAAACAGAGGCGGAGATCATCGCATCGGTGTCGTCAGTGAACTGAAGATGAAGCGTGCATAATTCGACGCAGAGGACGAGCACCACGGCATCAGGATTCGACCGGCAGAAAGAGTCGGCCATCTTCAATCCCTGAAAAGCGGCATAACAGCCCATGAAACCGATATGATAGCGCTGGGTGCTGCCAGGTAGTCCCAGGTCACGCACGACAAAGTAATCGGGTCCGGGTGCAAAGAATCCGGTGCAAGAAATCGTGATCACGTGAGTGATATCCTCTTTTTCGAAACCGGGAGCATTCTGTATGAGCTTGCCGGCCAGATCGGTGAAGAGCCTGCGGGCTTCGCGGGTATAAATCTCATTGCGCCTGCGGGTGTCGGGCGGCGGCACTTTGGAGCCGTCCTTGTTGAAAAAGAGCGGCGGAGCATCCGAACCGCCGAAATCGTCGATGACACTGTGCCGCTTTCGGATTCCGGAGTGATGATAGATGCTGCGTAAAACGCGCCGGACACCCTCGCGCTCACTGACGTTATTCTGCATCAGCTCGGAGGCAAAGGGCTGCTCATAGTGCGTTTCGGGAACGGAAGTTTCCAGATGATGAATATAGGTGATCATAACCGCTTTATTGGCTGTTGGAAAGCGATGGACAGAGGGTCTGTCCGGTTGTTACGTTTGGGTCAGTTGTCAAAATGCATGTGGCATAATGCATGCACGTCAAAACCATAACCTTTTTTTCTCTCTGATCGTTTGCGTCCCCGCAGGGCGGTGTTGGATGAATGACAAACCCTTTCCGGGTTTTCAACGGCTGCTCTTTTTATGTGATTTATGAGATTTATGTGATGATTTCGCCAATAACTCCCGTATGAACCTTGTATTTCCGGTTGCCTTGTGGATGAAAGAGGTAGTGCCGGGACCAAGTTCACGAAGAAGGGTCAAGGGGCGGACCGGTAACGCGTTAACCGTAATTTCCGCAATATCTTTACGGATCGCCCTGATTAC
The DNA here is from genome assembly GCA_007134845.1 of Balneolales bacterium. GTDB lineage: Bacteria > Bacteroidota > Rhodothermia > Balneolales > Natronogracilivirgulaceae > SKNL01. The sequence continues at coordinate 8,672 of SLKA01000097.1, read as the reverse complement.
GGCAGCCACAACCTTGTCGGTTGTTGTGGGCTTGAGCATCTTTGGAACCGTTACGCCGGTTTTGTCCCGGCGGGAAAACATACCAAAATCATCCACATACCCCGGACAGATGACGGAGACCCCGACCGGTGTGTCCGCAAGTTCTACCCGAAGGGAATGGGTGAACATGTTGAGTCCGGCCTTCGTCGCTGCATAGGGCGTCTGATACGGAAAGCCGATCTTGCCGGCAAGTGATGAGATGTTCACGATATGACCGCGACCCCGTAGAAGCATCCCCGGAAGTACGGTATTCGACAGAAGCATTGCGGCCAGCAGGTTCAGCTGCACATCCAGGCGGATTTGATCGATTGGGTATTCCTGATATGGTGCGGCATATTCGACGCCCGCATTGTTTATCAGGATGTCAGTGGGACCCAGTTCATTCTCCGCTTTCCCGACAACGGCCTCAAGTTGAGCTGTATTGGAGAGATCCGCCGGTATGATGACTGCTTTTACGTCATGTTCAAGGACCTGTTCGCGTACCTCTGCAAGGGCGTCGGCAGATCGTGCGACAAGGGCAAGATGCACTCCCTCAGCAGCAAGCGCCCGGGCTATGTGAGCACCGATGCCCCGGGATGCTCCGGTTATAATGGCGTTGCAACCTCGTAGATTATTCAAAATTACCTGCTGTTTGCCGGCTGGATATCATAGCCAACAACGGCTATGATTAAGAATCACTTTTACAAGTACATAACTCAAAATGTTCGGAATTATGCAGAAATGCAACTATAGAAGCGGTATACAATAAGTATGCTAAGATTCCACATTCTGCAATTGCACCGGGAATTCACATGCGGTGGACATGTTCGGGCCGTATTATGACGGCTGTCAGCTTTCCTTTTGAAGATCAAGGCGGGTACTGGTGATATGGTGGAACCGCAGATTATGCATGATGGCGGCCATCGTGAGGCCGGCAATGAGTCCGGCCCAGAGTCCGCGAGGACCCCATTCCAGCACAATACCCAGCGTGTAACCGACCGGGATGCCAATGACCCAGTAGGCGGCGAGGTTCACCATCATCGGGACTTTTGTGTCCTTGAGTCCGCGCAGTGCGCCGGATCCGCCCACCTGGAGCCCGTCCGATATCTGGAAGATCGCCGCCATGATGAGAAGCATCGCGGCCATGGAGATCACCTCGGGATCATTGGTGTAAATAGATGCGATCTGGTGCGGGAAGAGCATCATGACCACGGCCGTACCGCACATAATGGCTGTACACAGCGCGATTCCGGTGAAACCGGCAAAACGGGACTGCCGAAACTGCTGTTTTCCGTGCAGCTGTCCGACCCGGACCGTGATGGCCATCGAGAGTCCGAGCGGTATCATGAACGTGATGGATGCAAAATTGATAGCGATCTGATGCGCCGCGACCACGGTGGTGCCAAGAGTGCCCATCAGCAGCGCCATTACGGCAAACATGCTGGTCTCCATTCCCATGCTGATGCCGATAGGTGTGCCGATGCGCAGGATCTCGCCGATATGCTTCCATTCGGGCAGGCGCGCATCCCGGAACAGCCGAAAACGCCGGTATGCCTTTTTGCGGAGCGTATAGCCCAGCATCACCAGGAACATCACCCAGAAAACAAGAGCCGTGGCCCAGCCGGTGCCCACTGCACCCAGCTCGGGGAAGCCGAACCGGCCGTAGATGAGCGTGTAGTTGCCCATGACATTGAAAACAAGACCGATCAGTGTGATGTAAAGCGCAGGCCGCGTGACTCCCAGCGCTTCATTGAAGAAACGCAATACCATGAAAGCAAGGATAGCGGGAATGCCCCAGGAGACCGCATACAGGTAGCCGGATGTGATCCGGATCACCTCGTCGGTGAAACCCAGCATATCCATGACCGGACCGAGATGGTTAAGCACCAGTATGACCGGTACGGAGAGCATCGCCGAAAGCCAGAGTCCCTGCCGGATCTTTTTTCCGATCATGTCCAGATTCCTGGCGCCGTAAAGCTGGGCGACGATCGGACTCAGCGCCATCAGAATGCCGATCGCTATGGTAAAAAACGGCATCAGAAAACTGGAGCCTATCGCCACCGAAGCCAGGTCGTCCGGATGGTAGTTGCCGGCCATCACAGTATCCACAAAGCTCATGGAAATCTGGGCCAGCTGCGCCCCCACGAGCGGGAGCCCGAGCGATAACGTTCTGCGTGATTCCGCCAGAATGGAATGCGGTGTGGTCATTCCGTCATTTATTCCGCTGATATACCAGTGTGGGTATGGCGTGGTCTGGCTTGCCCTCGAAGTGCGATATGATGGAAGATGCAGCCAGTGCACTCATGCGCGCTCGCGTCTCGCGCGTGGCACTTGCGATATGCGGTAGAAGAACGCAATTGGGTGCAGTGAGCAGGTCCGGGTGGACTTTCGGCTCCATCTCGAAGACATCGAGTCCGGCCCCGCCGATGCGATTTTCGTGTAATGCGGCGGCAAGCTCAGCTTCTTCGATGACCGGACCCCGCGCCGTGTTGATGAGGATGGCGTCGGACTTCATCATTGCCAGGCGGTCACGGTTGATGACGTGCCGGGTCTTGGGAGTGAGCGGGCAGTGGAGCGACAGTACATCGGACTGGCGAACCAGCTCATCAATCGAATCGACCCATATTGCACGGTATTTTCTTTCGTCTTCGGCATCAAGCCGCTCGAGATTATTGTAGATGATCTTCATTCCGAACCCCCGCGCCCTACGTGCGAAAGCCCGTCCAATGCGGCCCATGCCGTAAATGCCCGCCGTTTTGCCATGAAGCTCGGTGCCAAGAAAGCCGAAAGGGTGCCAGCCGTCAAACTCACCTGCCCGGAGGCTGTCCTCGGCCTCACGCACCCGCCGTGCGACACTCAGCAGCAGGGAAAAGGCACAATCGGCCGTCGCCTCGGTAAGCACGTCAGGGGTATTCGAAACCAGAATACCCAGCTCCTTCGCCGTATCGACATCAATATTATTATAGCCGACAGCGTAGTTGGAGACGATTCGCAGTTTTTTCCCGGCCCGGAGCACGTCGCCCGTGACCGGTGTGGAGAGGCAGCTCAGCAGGGCGTCATACGAACCGATCACATCCATGAGCCGCTCCTCACTGTCATATTCGCCGCGCTCGCCCACAGTTACATCGTAGCGGGCTGAGAGAAGGTCAATACCCTTGCCGGGCTGAGGTTCCGTTATAAGTACGCGCATATCAGAAATAATTTTGGGTTTATCTTCCAACGGATCACTGACCGGCGCGCTCGTCGTTCACACAGATGTGCGCCGGCACAGGCTCACCATACGGTGCAATTTTCATGTAATATACGAAGGGTTCGAGAACCTGGGCGCATATGACACCGGCTTTCTGCCAGGAATGTAATGCAACCTGAAGCGTGTCGCTGACGGTGCTCCGTTCGGGCGGTGCCAGATGGTGACAGGGCGTGGGAAGATGTCCGCTGATCCGGATATAGGTGCCTGTAGTGTCGGATGCGAATCCGGCCGATTCAACGTAGACCGGTGCTGATTCAAATGCTTTATCAGCGGACGGTGAAACCGGTGTATGAGTGGATGTTCTGGGGGGCTCGGCCCGGGATTTCATTGCAGGGTCGCATGACATAAAAGCAAGCATCAGAAGGAATATCGCCGTACGCCCTGCTTTCAAAGGGATAACTTTTAAAAGGATAATAGTACCGATGGCCCGGTAAGAGGCTGCCCTCAGATACTCAGTCCTCAATATTGGTGATTTTGGCATCATTCCACATGTTCTCCAGGGCATAGAAATTCCGGGTTTCTTCATTGAAAATGTGAACGACGACATCGACGTAATCCAGAACAACCCATTTTTTGCTGTCGAGGCCTTCTTTGCGCCAGACATGCTCGCCGGTCTGCTCCTTGATTTTTTCAGTGACGTTATTGGCGAGGGCCCTGACCTGGGTGTCCGACCCGCCCTGGCAGACTATAAAGTAGTCGGTCAATGTCGTGAGCTTGCGGACGTCCAGTACGCGCAGCTTCTCTGCTTTTTTTTCAAGCAGAGCTTCATTGATGAGATGGACAAGTGGGATAAACGCCTCTTTTTTTTGTTTGGAAGTCTGTGTATCTGATTGTTGGGTTTCGTTCATAGGCAGCGTGTTGAATGTGCGGCTTAGTGGGTTAGTGATTCGTAATCGGAACCGATCACGATCGTGGCGTCCAGATAGAAATCCGGTGAAATTTCCCGGATGATGCGGTCATCGGAGAGACCCAGGGCCCGCGCGACCCTTCGGGCATTTTCCATGTTCCCGCTTCTGTCAACCACAAATGATCGGGTGATGTCAAAGGTGTCGAAATTGCCTGAATCCACAACATCAAAGCCGTTTTGACGAAGCACGGATGTGAATTTTGTGGCCAGTCCGGGCACGCCGCAGCCGTTGCGGACTTCAACCTGGATGACATCACTCAGCAGGACGCTTACTTCCGTTCGTTCTGATATGATGCGCGGGTAGACGATTCTGGTGAAAAGGGCAACAAGGAGGACAAGCAAAAGGATGCTCAAAAAACCCAATGCGGCGTGTAGCAGGAAATGAGAACTCTGTTTTTCGGCCATTCAGATGGAAATAGATAGGTTCTCAACCGTTTGCCGGTTTCCGTGGTTTACCATATGCGATAGGGATCATGCAAGTGGCTTCTGCGATGGTAGGGTGGATAATAGCCGTATCCATGACCGTACCCCTGGGGTATCTGCTGAAAGCGCACCTGGATGCGTGTATTTTCGTTGAACTTGTAATTCAATTCAGCATTTCTGACATAGAACTGGGTCTGATCGTTCTGACCCATGAGGCCCGAGCCAAACGGGGAATGTGACATGGCCAGATCAACCCGCCCGTACAGATTTTCATTGAACATCAAATGCATGGTGTTCGTGTAGGTGTTCCGGTTGTACACATCGCCGCCGAATGAACCCATCGTCATTTCATAAGAATGATTCATCTGAAAATCCCGGAGTCCGAAAAACGAGGCCTGGTCATTGGTGTCGCTGGTGCGCACAATCGGACCGGTACGGTCCAGCGTCGAACCATTGTCGGAACGGTACTGGGCCTGTCCATACTGCAACGGAAGTGCAAGCAGGCCGGCAAGAAGGAATAAAATCGTATTGATTTTCATGGTTTACCTGTTTGAAAACGAGTCGGTTGACAATTGCTGCCGCTGAATGGCTGTTCTGTTCGGGTAATTTACATAGTAAACGTAACGAAAACATTCAAATTATGTCAAGTAATATACGTATATAATAACACACTTTTTTGATTTCCGCTACCGCATGCGACTGATCAGGGAATACAGGGGGTGGGGAGCAGGGCAGAGAGTGTATGGGATGAAAGTGAATGGCGGGTTTCTGTCCGGATTGCATCTGCGGAGGTGGAGGGATTCGAACCCCCGGTACACAAAGTGTACAACGGTTTTCGAGACCGCCCCATTCGACCGCTCTGGCACACCTCCGTATATAGAAAGAACTTGTAATATGCCCCTAAAAACACTATATTACTAAACTTTTCGCAGTTCTACAACATGATCTTTCATATTTCCGGAAATAAATGACCAGTGTGAAGCATCCATGACCACAGCCCGGACTTGTACGAATTGGATTTTTGTTTATTTCGATATGGGTGATCCATACGACCTTAGAAATCATAATTTAAATAGATAAGATGAAATTAACGGATTTCAGATACGAATTTGAAAAAATCAAGATTCCCGCCTATCCTGTTGAACCACGTGACGCTGCGAAACTGATGGTTTTGAACAAAGCTGATCAGACCATTACGCATGAGACCTTTGCCGATATTCACAAGTACCTGAATAAAGGGGACTGCCTGGTTTACAACAACACGAAAGTATTTCCCGCCAGGCTCAAAGGGAAGAAGGAAAAGACCGATGCATCCATCGAGGTATTTCTTCTCCGGGAACTGCAACCCGAAAATAAGCTTTGGGATGTGCTTGTTGAGCCTGCCAGGAAGATCCGCATTGGAAACAAACTGTACTTCGGGGACGATCTGGTTGCCGAAGTGGTTGACAATACCACATCACGCGGCCGCACCATTCGTTTTTTGTCAGATGAGCCCAACGAAAAGCTCTACGCAATTCTGGATGAACTCGGTGAAATGCCGCTTCCGCCCTATATCAAGCGCAAGCCGGAAGAGCAGGACAAGGAGCGCTATCAGACCATTTTCGCACGGGAGCGCGGCGCCGTGGCTGCACCCACAGCAGGAATGCACTTTACTCCTGAACTGTTCGAAAAGCTGAAGGACAAAGGGGTGCTGATGGCTCCGGTGACGCTGCACATAGGATGGGGAACGTTCCGCCAGGTGGAGGTCGAAGATCTCACCAAGCACAGAATGGACTCCGAGAACTACTACATTTCCGAAGAGTCGTCGCGGACCATCAATGATGTGCTCAACTCCAAAAAGCACAAGGTGGTCGCCTGCGGCATCTCCGCTGTGAGGGCTATCGAAACCAGTACAATGGCGAGTGGCCACGCAAAGCCGGCCATGGGATGGACCGACAAGTTTATTTACCCGCCGTATGACTTCAAGATCACCGAGGCATTAATCACCAATTTCCATCGCCCCGAGTCAACCATGCTGATGCTGGCGGCGGCATTTGCAGAATTTGATTTCCTGATGCGTGCCTACAACGAGGCGGCAGATAAGAAATACCGTTTCTTCTCGTTTGGCGATGCAATGTTAATCATCTGACCGATGATTCCCTCAACCGGTGTAATTATACCTTCGGCAGGAAAGGGAAGCAGGATGGATTCGGAGCTGCCAAAGCAGATGCTGCAGGTCGGCTCGATGACGATTCTCGCGTACACCATCACCCGCCTACTTCAGATTGAATCTGTCCGGTATCTGGTGATTCCGGTGTCAGCTGACCTTGCCGAACCGGTCGCGGAAATTGCCGATGGGTGTCTCAGAATAGCGAAAAAAACCAAAAAGGTGAATTTGAAACTGACAGCAGGAGGAAGGGAGCGGATGCACTCGGTCGGCAGCGGATTGCTCGAGCTTGCTGAAACCGATGCGGAGCTGGTGATGGTCCATGATGCGGTCAGACCCTGTTTTCCATTGATGGCGGTTAATGAAGCGCTTGAAACGGCAAATGCCAAAGGTGCAGCCATTCTGGCGGTGCCTGCGAGGGATACGGTCAAGCTGGTCAATGATTCCCGCAGGATAACAGCCACACCCGACCGGAGCAGGGTGTGGCTTGCCCAAACCCCGCAGGTTTTCCGCACGAAGATTCTGATTGATGCCTTTGAAAAAGCAAAAAATGACGGCTTTGTGGCGACAGATGATGCTTCGATGGCCGAATATGCGGGCTATCCCGTCCATGTGGTCGAAGGGAGTCATGACAATATCAAGGTCACCTATCCGTCCGATCTCTTTTTTGTCGAAAACTGGTTGAAACAAGATAAATGAACAGGTTCAGAACAGGGTTCGGATACGATTTACACCGGCTTGCCGAAGGACGCGAGCTGGTTCTTGGCGGTGTGAATATCCCGTTTGACAAGGGTCTTGACGGCCATTCCGACGCCGATGTGCTGCTGCATGCCATAACCGACGCCCTGCTCGGAGCGGCTGCAATGGGGGATATCGGAACCCATTTTCCGAATACCGATCCCTCGTGGAAAGGAGCAGACAGCAGGGTCCTATTGAAAAAAACCGCAGAACTGATCCGCAAGAAGGGATATCGCATAGGTAATGTTGACAGCACCGTGGTGGCCGAAAGACCCAAGCTGAGCCCCTACATCGATCAGATGAGGGCCAATATTGCCGCAGACCTGGACGTTGATCCGGATGAGATATCCGTGAAAGCAACAACTTCGGAACGGATCGGGATGATTGGAAGGGAGGAAGGCATGTGTGCAATGGCTGTGTGTCTTCTCCTGGCACCCTGATCTTGAAAGTTATATAAATTATTTTTTGTTGTTTTGTTGACATGCATTGCAAATGTCCCTAATATAGGGGTCTTTCGATATGTGCGGATAATCGCAGAATAACGTAATTTTTCGACCATTTTGAAAATCTGTCGTGCCGCCAAACGGTACAGACAGAGCATTTTTTTTTGACATACTGAAAGTTTTGCCAGTGTAGCTCAGTTGGTAGAGCAACGGTTTTGTAAACCGTCGGTCATCGGTTCGAATCCGGTCACTGGCTCGTGTTGAATGTTCTTTTACTTTTTGATTACCCGGGGAGGTACCGAAGCGGTCAAACGGGGCAGACTGTAAATCTGTTGGCTTAGCCTTCACAGGTTCGAATCCTGTCCTCCCCACCACCCAGTGCGGGTGTAACTCAATTGGTAGAGTGTCAGCCTTCCAAGCTGAATGTTGCGGGTTCGAGTCCCGTCGCCCGCTCCATAGTATATAGTATAATAGTATATAGTATATGTAAGCCGCTATAGCTCAGAGGTAGAGCACTTCCATGGTAAGGAAGGGGTCCTCGGTTCAAATCCGAGTAGCGGCTCGTTCGTATTGTGTAGCAAATCGGTAGCATACAAAAAATAAGCAAACTTTTTACTTAAAAAGATCACCAAATCATGGCAAAAGAAACTTTTGAACGGAACAAGCCGCACGTAAATATCGGAACGATCGGTCATGTGGATCATGGAAAGACGACGCTGACCGCGGCCATCACCAAGACAATGGCAT